>NZ_VHKL01000006.1:0-300000 GCF_007474605.1 Rhodoligotrophos appendicifer
CAGCCTAGCCAATGGACGGCTTTTACTCCGCCCGCACCGCCATCACGTCGGCGCTCCATGGCCTAATTTGTCACCGCCCTGCACAATCAAGGCGAGATTGAAGCCTATGCCGCTCTGAAAGATCGCTTGGCGAAGTTTCAAATTCCGACATTCTTGATGATTGGCGGTCACGATTCCCGTGATCGGTTTTTTGAAGTTTTCACGAACCACCCCCGAGACGAAAATGGTTATGCGCAGTTTACGCATCAGACCGCTGAGGCGTTTTGCATCTTCATAGACTCGGTCGGTCCGGAATCGAGTGGAAGTGGTTATTGTGATCTCCGACTGAGTTGGCTCAGAGACCAACTTGAGAGCGCGCCAGACTTGCCTTTGTTGATCTTTAGTCACCACCCCCCGTTTGACGTGAACATTGCTCTTCCTGACGGAACAAGACTGGCAGACGGTGGTAAAATTGCAGAGCTTATTGCCGATCGCCCGGTTCACCACTTCTTCTTCGGACACGTGCATCGGCCGATGTTTTGCACATGGCAGGGGATCCTGTGCTCGGGCGTACCCGGGCTCGTTTATCAAGTCCCCCTGACACCCAGCAGCGTATCAAGCTCATACAGCATAGAGCCTCCTATGTACGCCGTGATCAACATCAATGCCGAGGGGACAATGGTTCATTTTGATGCCTTTATGCATCGCAGTTCAGCTGAATCACCGGCGTATAGGACTCAAGCTGGTTAAGTGCCGAGAATGCTGCTAACGCGCCTGTTTTTCGATGTTGGGAATGCTGTCCTCGACCGAAACGGCCTCCGTTCCCTTCATCTCGATTTCTTCGCCATCGCCGAAGATCGCAATGCATCCCTTCATGCAGATGTCGGATATCGTCTCACCTGGCGCGATCTCATAGGATTGCTCTTCATCATCAGCAATGATCGTGACCGTCGTCAGGGTTGTGTCTTGGTTTTTTAAAGTCAGAGCTGCAAGTTCGCCGCCTGTGATCTGCAGCAGAAAAAGAGCCAAAACGACAGCAAATTTCATGACAATACTCCTTGGACGCCCGCGCCTCGGCGCCCGCCTGTCGAATGCAAAGCGCCTCTTCGAAACACGAAGAGGCGCGGAAGTCATTGAGGGTCTTTGGAGAACGCTCTTACCCCTCGATGGCCAGGGTCTCCCCAAAGATGTAACGCGTCGGATGCATCTGGAAGCCCTTCACCTTTTTATCATATACGACAAAAAGTGATCGCCATATCGGTTGGCAAAGGGGCCCTTCGTTTTGCATGAGGGTCTCGATCTGAGCCATGATTTTCTTACGTTCTGTTATGTCCAGAGTTCCCTCTGCCTTCGTCAGCAGACTCTCGAACTCCGGATTATTGAACTTGCTCTCGTTCCAGGCTCCATTTGCGCGATAGGCCAAAGCAAGAGTCATTGTGCCTAGAGGCCTGTGCACCCAGCTTGTAAAGCCCATAGGCACCGTGTTCCAGACTTCCCAATACTTGGCCGATGGAACCACGTTGATCTTTGCCCTGATATTGGCGTCCTTCCACTGCGAGACCATCGTTTCCACAGCCGTCTGCTCCCACGATGGATCCGGTTTGCAGTAAATTTCGATGTCGATTCCGTCCGCATGACCGGCTTCAGCCAGCAGGGCCTTTGCCTTGTCGAGATCCCGTTCGATCATCGGGATCTCCGCATAATCCGGCAACACGGGAGCAACGTGATGATGTTCAGCAACTGCCCCTAATCCACGATGTGAGATGTCGAGCACTTGCTTTTGGTCGGTCGCATATCGCACCGCTTGGCGAACCTTGGGATCCTTGAACCATTCATGATCCACCTGCATTCGAGCCACGCAGGTATCGGCCGTAACGACGTCATAGACCTGAATGTCCGGCATTTGCTTATAAATATCAAGCTGTTCGATATTGCCTTCATAGATTCCGTCAACCTGCTTCGATGCAATCGCCGCCGCGACCGCTGCCGGATTGTCGCCGAGATCGATGAACTCGATGGCATCCAGATAAGGCCCGTCCCCGTAATAGTCGTTCCGTGCCTTGAGAAGCGCTCTGCGACCGACCTCGACCTCTGCAAGCTCGAAAGCCTCCGTTCCGTTGGAGCCTGCACCGAACTTGCCGCCCTCCTCCGGATCGAGAATACCGAAGGGATAATGGAACAGATGTTCTGGCACAGCGATCTGTGCTTCCTTCAGATTCAGCTTGAGAGTCTTGTCGTCAACGACTTCGATGGCATTGGCGTCCCACAGCTCTGTCGCCATGATGGGATTACCCTTGTCGTCCTTCTTACCGGTGTCGACCTCTTTAACCATATAGCTCATCAGGCCCAGAACCGATGAGCCCGTCTCCGGTTTCAGCCGATACGCTATGTTCCATGCAAGATCTTGAGCAGTCAGTGGCTTGCCCTTATGCCACTTCACATCGCGGACGCCGAGGGTCCAGGTTTTAAGATCTTCAGAGGGCGACCATTTTTCCAAAAGATGTGGACGTGTCACATTGTCGACGCCGGTCCTGCTCATATATCCGCAGACTTGGCGTAGGATATTGGAGTCGTAGATCCACGAATAAGTAGCTGGATTGTCGATCTTCGGCACCCGCATGGCAATCTTGAGGGTGCCGCCTTTCGGCATCGCCTGCGCCATGGCCGGCATCGCAATCGGATTTCCCGTGATCTTTCCAGCTAACATATAAGCCGAACCGGCAGATATCCCCAAAAGAGTAGAATATCGCAGGAACTCTCGGCGGGATATTTTACCATTGGACAGCTGGGTCTTTAGCGATAGTAGTCCAGGATGTTCATTTTTGTTTGTCATTATCCACTCCCATTTCCCCCTATTGCCCGATTACGGAGAAACCCCTCCCCTGTGTTTCGAGCCTTTAGGCCTCTTGGCATACGCGCGAACGCGCAGCTCCCGATGAAGCCTAACACCCCGATTTTTGGCTGGGAACTATATTTACGGCAATGTTTAGCGGAATCCCGGCGGCGCTATGAACCCGCGATATTCGTGTTCGAGAAGTTCCGCGAACGCTATTGTAGAATAATCAAAGTATTGCGCTCCAATGATCTGAACGCCGATAGGCAGACCCATCGGATCTGAACCGATCGGCGCGATCGTACTCGGCAGATAAAAGCATCCCGAATAACCCGCCCAGAAGAGTTGATCAGTGGTTGGGACCCGTTTCGCATTCACTTCGATGGTGCGCTGATGCCGTTCCCCCACCTGGTCATGCGGGAATGCTGCAGAGGCAGCAGCGGGACAGAGCATGAGGTCCCATTCACGAAAAAAATCTGCCCAGGCGAGCCGCATGTGATGGCGGCGCTCATTGATCTTGAGCCATTCCCGATGCGGCAGAACATTGGCCCGCACCATTCTCGCGAAATAGCTCTGATCCTCAACGGGCAGTGACTGCGACAGCTCGACATTGCGAAGAAAATCTCGGCCGGTTTGCCGCCGACTGGTCGCCGCACGCAGGAGCGCGATGTAGACGTCGACGACCTCAGATGTCTCGAAGCGGGGCCGAGCTTTGAAATCGATTTTTGCACCCTGCTTCTCGAGAAATTCGGCAAGCTTGACAAGTTCGGCCTGAATCGACTGATCAACGTCTGAGGCTTTGTCATTAAGCATCACCGCGATCTTTAAGTCTTTGAAATGTTTCTTCTGCGCCCTCGGCAGGACCAGGCGCCAGCCCATCGCATCAATGTCTTCTGGCCCCTCAATAATTCCCAGCGCCAGCGACAGATCCGTTGCTGAGCGTGCCAGAGGGCCTGCGACGGTAATGTCAGACGTTGTCACCCCTCCCGGCAGGGCGTGCCCTCGATAGGACACGATCCCATAAGTGGGCTTATGCCCATAGACACCGCAATAATGTGCAGGGTTTCGGATCGATGCCCCAATGTCCGAACCGACGTCAAGGCCTGTCAGGCCGGCGGCAAGTGCGGCTGCGGAACCTCCTGAGGAACCTCCCGGCACTCGGGTGACATCCCAAGGATTATTGGTGGTCCCGTAGATGTCGTTGAAGCTCTGCCAGTCCGCCAACATCAGCGGCACATTCGTCTTTGCGAAAATAATCGCGCCCTGTGCCTTTAGGCGCTTGACGGCATCGGCATCAGTGTCGGTGACATTGTCTCTAAAGGTTGGATCGCCCCAAGTGGTGGGTGAGCCAGCCAACTGAAACGATTCCTTGATTGTCATGGGCAGCCCGTCGAGAAGACCCAACGGAGTTCCTGAACTCAAACGTCGGTCAGCCGCCTCAGCAGCTGCTCGGGCAGCCTCGATGTCGCTCCAGATGATCGCGTTCAATGCCGGATTAAATTTCTCAACCCTGGCCCAGAACATCTCCAGCAGCTCGCGGGAGGAGATGGCTCCCGAGTGCAAGGCGGAAACCAACGCCGTCGCCGACGCGAAGCTATAATCACTCATGAAACCTTGACCTCCTCAACCGACATTTGCCGCGTCATCCTACCGCACGTCAGCAAGGTAGATGTCAAGCTGAGGGTCAGGTCAGCGAATCCGGTAACACGGCTTTTCGGCTGGTCATGAAGGCCTGCAGCGCCTCATCAATACCGGGATCAAGAGCCGGGGCTTGATACTCCTTGAGCATGCGTTTGTAACTGACGTTGGCGCGCTGAGCGGCATCTTTCTCGCCCTCCGCGAGCCATTGCTCAAAGGAGTTATTGTCCGCGATTGATGAGCGGTAAAAGGCCGTTTCGAAATTTGCCTGCGTATGGGCGCAACCAAGGAAGTGGCTTCCAGGCCCAACGTCGCGAATGGCATCCATGGCTTGCCCATTTTCCGATAAGTCAACGCCTTCAGCGAAGCGTTGCATCATACCAAGCTGATCTGCATCGATGATGAATTTCTCATAGGAGGAGACCAGTCCACCTTCTAACCATCCTGCTGCGTGGAGAACAAAGTTGACTCCTGCATAGAGGGTTGGGATCAGGGTTTGGGTGCTCTCGTGCGCGGCTTGAGCATCCGGGACTTTAGAGGCACAGAGGGAGCCGCCGGACCGAAAAGGGATGCCCAAGCGCCGAGCGAGCTGAGCCGCTCCATAGAGAACGTGGGAAGGCTCGGGCGATCCGAAAGTCGGCGCCCCCGACTGCATGGATATCGAACTGGCGAAGGTACCGAATACGACGGGTGCCCCCGGCCGGCACAATTGGGAGAACGCGGCTCCGGCCATGGCCTCGGCCAGGATCGTCGTCAACGTTCCGATAACCGTCACCGGTGACATCGCCCCGGCCAGGATGAACGGTGAGATTATGGTGGCCTGATTGTTCCTCGCATAAACCTTGAGTGCACCCAGCATCGTCGAATCGAAGACTAAGGGTGAGTTGGCGTTGATCAAGTTGATCAGGACGCAGTTCTGGTCGACAAAATCCGCACCAAACAGAAGTTTCGCCATTTCGACTGAATCTTCGGCCCGCTCTGGCGCAGTAACTGATCCCATGAAGGGCTTATCCGAATAGCGGATATGTGAATACACCATATCCAGATGCCGCTTGTGCACGGGCACATCGACCGGTTCGCAGACGGTGCCTCCCGAATGGTGCATTGCCGGGGCCAAATAAGCGAGTTTTACGAAGTTCCGAAAGTCCTCCAACGTGGCATAGCGGCGGCCTTCGTCGAGATTTCGAATAAAGGGTGGGCCGTACACGGGTGCAAAGACCGTGTTCTTTCCCCCGATAACCACATTGCGCTCGGGGTTGCGCGCATATTGTATGAACTCTCTCGGTGCCAATTTCAGGAGCTCACGGCACAGTCCATTTGGAAAGTGAACCCGTTCACCTTTCACATCGGCTCCGGCATCCCGCCACATCTGTAAGGCCTCGGGATCTTCCCTGAAGTCGACACCGATTTCTTCAAGGACAACGTCCGCATTTCGCTCGATGATCTGGAGACCCTCTTCACTCAAGGTCTCGTAAAGAGGGATGTTTCGCGAAATGTTTTTGAGGCTTGGTAAGGCGCCACCCGAACGGCGTTGGCGCCTTTCGGCTGCTCCTCCGCCGCGCCGGGAATGACGATCGGTGGGTTCACTGGGGGTAACTTCGGTCATGCTTCGACCTCGGAATGACTTTCAGCCTTAACTAGCGTCGAATGAGAGGGCTGACCGGCCCTGAAACGTCAACCGATGCACCATCAGCGACGCGCACCTCGAGCGCCGCGCTCCAAGCATCGTTAACCACCATCTGGGGTTGTAGTCGCCGTATCCCAATGACATATTGGACACATTGAGTTTTTCATTTTAGGACCTTTGCCATGACGCCCAATCCCTCATTTCTTTTGCCAGCTGATCAGAGTTCGGACCCCGCCGCCCTCTCGGCGGGAAAATCTGTTCACAGCTTGGGCCCGGTACAACTTGTCTTGGGCGCGACTGTGGATGCGCCGACGGCATCCACCCGAGAATTCGGTCCTTCTCATACGGTTTCGGAGAAATGGACAGCGGGGTCACTGGTGCTGAACAACTCGCAGAGCGATGAACTGCAAGTGTTCAAACACGATGGCGGCTTCAGCATTACGGGCCGGGTCGACGGCGGTCCCATTACGATCAACCTTTCCGGCGAAGGCATAAGCGGTATCGAGATCATCCAGTACGGTCCGTCGGTAATTGCACAGCTTCGGGGCGAATGGGCCGGAACAAAGTATGAGGCTAACACTGCCGGGACGCCCGAGGGAGCTCGCTACAACGGCGACGGCTACACTCCTTTTGATAAGCTCAACATTGAGGTTGTCGCCCAAGAAAATGGCACCTCATTGGCACAATCTATGAGCATTCTCGTGCCTCCGACAGAGGACCGGATGGACCCTTCTTCTGTATTCTCGGCCACCCACGGGGGAGCCATACTGCAGATTTGCCCGCCGATGAATTCCGGCGAGCTGGCTCACATCGCTGACACTAGCGATTTATCGGCTTCCGAAAACATCGCATCCGCTGGAGGCAGGGGAGGTACAGCCATGGCCGAAGGCGATTTCCTACTTTAGGCCTTCCCTAGGGCCTGTGTCGCTTTCAGATGACCGCACGTCGGAGGAATACGCGTTTGCGTTTGAATACGCCCCCATACCTGCTTTGGAAACCTATGTGCGTCACATGCCGGTGAGAGGCGTTCGATGGCCGACCTGATCGTTGTTTACTGGCGGGATATCCCCGCCCAGGTGATCGTCAAGGCGGGACGTAAAACTGAAAAGCGGCAGCTCTCTGACAAGTTTCAGGAAGCCATCGATATGGCAGCGATGCGAAGCGGAGCCGCCGGAACCGATGCGTATCTGGAGGAGTGGCGCCGCGCCGCGCCGCAACAGGTGGGTGACGACCTGGTCCTCGAGGCTGATAAGGCCGCAGCCGGTTTCGAGGCCGCCTATGACAGGACACTGATTAAGACACTCATCGATAACGGCGGCTGGGCTGAGCCTCGCTGATGTAAATCTATTGGCGCCATTCCGGAGATCTAAATGACAGAGACGATTCTTGCTTCGGCGACCAAGGAAATTGTGATCGGGTTCGATCGCCCCTTCTGTGTGATCGGAGAGCGTATTAACCCGACGGGGCGCAAAAAGCTGGCCGCGGAAATGAAGGCTGGCGACTATTCGACCGTGGAGCGGGATGCCCTTGCCCAAGTGCAGGCGGGCGCGACGATGCTCGATGTCAACGCGGGCATACCCTTGGCGGACGAGCCCAGGATCTTGGCGGAAGCGATACAGCTCGTGCAAAGCCTCGTCGACGTGCCCCTCTCCATCGATAGCTCCATCATCGACGCTTTGGAGGCGGGCCTGGCCGTCTACAAGGGGCGCCCTCTCGTCAACTCGGTGACCGGAGAAGACGAAAGCTTGGACCGCGTATTGCCGCTCATCAAGAAATATGATTGTGCAGTGGTTGCCATATCCAACGATGAAACGGGCATCTCGGAAGACCCCAATGTACGTTTCGAGGTCGCCAGGAAGATCGTCAATCGCGCCTCAGACTATGGAATCAAGCCTCAGGACGTGGTCGTTGATCCTCTCGTCATGCCGATTGGCGCCATGGGCACAGCCGGCCGCCAGGTTTTCGCGCTGCTGCGTCGGCTTAAGGACGAGTTAAAGGTAAATACCACGTGTGGCGCCTCTAACATTTCCTTTGGGCTGCCGAACCGACGCCTGCTGAACGGTCATTTTTTGTCCATGGCGTCCTCCAATGGGATGACATCCGCCATTATGAATCCTCTCCATGACGAGGACATGCACGCCATCATGGCGGCCAATGTCCTCAATGGAGTGGATCGCGACTGTCGGGCCTGGGTGCGCAAGTTTCGCGACCCCATACCCGAAGCGGTGACGGGGGCAGACGTCACGCCGGAAAGTGAATCCGATGCACGCCGTCGCGACCGTGAAAATCGTCGGCGCAGGCGTCTCTGACGGCACACGTACCTGGAGTGAAAAAAAGTATGAGCGTCGAAGCAGTGCTGGCGAACGCCTCGGCGAACACGGAAGAAGAAGCCGCGGACGAGGCCCTGATTGTCTTCACGCCTTCAGGCAAACGGGGTCGGTTTCCGATTGGCACGCCGGTACTTCAAGCGGCGCGTGCCCTTGGCGTGGACATTGACAGCGTCTGCGGTGGCCGAGCCATTTGCGGGCGCTGTCAGGTTCAGCTCTCGGAGGGCTCGTTCGCCAAGCACGGTTTGACCTCACGGTCCGACCATCTGACCCCGGTTTCGGCAACCGAACAGCGATATGATGAAAAGCGCGGCCTCAAGCAGGGGCGCCGACTTTCTTGTCAGGTAAAACTTCTTGGCGACGTGGTGATTGACGTCCCTGCCGACAGCCAGGTCCATAAACAAGTGGTTCGTAAGCGCGCCGAGGTCCGCGCCATCGAACTCGATCCGGTGACGCGACTTTATTATGTCGAGGTGGTCGAGCCAGACATGCATGCCCCCACGGGCGATCTCGAGCGTCTCTATACGGCGCTGCGGGAGCAATGGAACATTGCGGATGCCTACGCCGACCTTCGCACGATTCAACGCCTGCAGAAAGCTCTTCGGGAGGGCGACTGGAAGGTCACGGTCGCGGTTTATCACGGCGCCATTCGCAGCCGGAACCGCGTAGTTGCCGTGTGGCCACGGTTCCATGACAGGATTTACGGAGTCGCCATTGATATCGGCTCCACGACCATCGCGGCGCATCTGTGCGACCTGGCAACGGGCGATGTCATCGCCTCAGCGGGGCTCATGAATCCCCAAATCAGGTTCGGCGAAGATCTCATGAGCCGGGTCTCCTATGTCATGATGAACCCGGGCGGCGACGTGGAGATGACGGCCGCGGTGCGTGACGCTTTGAATACGTTGATCGGACAGGTCGCGGCCGAAGCGGGCATTGAACGCACCAACATCGTCGAAGGGGTCTTTGTCGGCAATCCTGTCATGCACCACCTCCTGCTTGGGATCGACCCGATCGAACTGGGCGGAGCCCCTTTTGCCCTTGCGACCTCCACCTCGCAGACGCTATGGGCGAGTGAACTGGACGTGAGGATGCATCCCGATGCACGCGTTTACATCCTTCCCTGCATCGCCGGTCACGTGGGAGCGGATGCGGCCGCTGTTGTGTTGTCCGAGGGTCCCTATCTCCAGGACGAGAACTGGCTAATAGTCGACGTCGGGACCAATGCGGAGATTGTGCTCGGAAACCGACATCGGTTGCTCGCCTGCTCCTCCCCCACGGGTCCAGCCTTTGAGGGCGCCCAGATTTCATCTGGCCAGCGGGCGGCCCCGGGAGCGATCGAACGCGTCCGCATCGACCCCTCAACCTTGGAGCCCCGCTACAAGGTCATCGGCAGCGATCTCTGGTCTGACGATCCCGCCTTCTCCGATGCGACCGCGTCCCTCGGCATCTCGGGCATATGCGGCTCCGGCATCATCGAAGCCATCGCCGAGATGTTTCTGGCAGGAATAGTCACCTCCGACGGCATGATTGACGGCAGCTTGGCGTCGGCGACGTCTCGCATCCAGCCCAACGGCCGGACATTCACCTATCTGCTTCGCGCAGGGGAGCCGGAAATCCGGGTTACGCAGAACGACATCCGGCAGATCCAGCTCGCCAAAGCTGCACTCTACGCCGGCGCACGCCTGCTGATGGACCATCTTGAGATTGACGCCGTCGACCGCATCACTCTCGCCGGCGCCTTTGGCAGCCATATTGACGTGAAGCACGCCATGGTCCTGGGCATGATCCCCGATTGCCCGTTGAACAAAGTGTCTTCCGCCGGCAACGCTGCCGGAACAGGCGCCCGCATTGCCCTCCTCAACGGCAAGGCTCGGCGAGAGATCGAGGACGTTGTCACCCGAATAGAGAAGATCGAGACCGCCATCGAGCCGAAGTTCCAGGAGCACTTCGTCAGTGCCATGGCCTTTCCTCACAAGACGGCGCTCTATCCCCATCTCGCCCAGGTCGTCACTCTGCCTGAACAGAAGACTTCGGACGATGGTTCAGCCCGCCAGGGGCGGCGGCGGCGGCATCGCTAACGACAGGCGCTGCCAGGCCGAAAGATGCCGCTTCCTAGGCACCTTCCTTCATGTTGATAAGATCGCCATTTGCGACATGAACGTCTCTGTATAACCGGTCATTCCCGGGGCGACCTGCGAGAGCGCTTCACGAGCTCTGCCTTCGAAGCCCTGTGTCCCTCAAAAATCCGTTGGTGCGCCACCCTCTCGCTTTCGACGTTCTACAAACGCGTCGACCTCCTCCAGAATCCCTGGATCGATCGGTGGCGGAACGTAATCTGCAAGCGCTTGCTTGAACACGCGGTTTGCCTTCTGTGCCGCATCGGGGCTTCCGGCCTCGACCCAGCTTTGGTGATTGCGCCAATCAGAGAGAATGGGAGAGTAGAAGGCCGTCCGGTATCTTTCCTGGGTGTGCTGTGCCCCGAAGAAGTGCCCTCCGGGCCCGACCTCCCGCATGGCGTCCAGGGCAAGTTCCGCATCGCCACTGATGACCGGCTTCAGAAATTCGGTCACCATCTGAAGGAGGTCGACATCGAGAATGAATTTCTCGAACGAGGCGACGAGGCCGCCTTCCATCCATCCTGCGGCGTGCTTGATGAGATTGCCGCCTCCCATAACCGCTCCCCATAGCGAAAAGACGGACTCATAAGCTGCCTGCGCGTCCACTGTATTGGCAGCGCAGGTATTGGACGTGCGATAGGGCAGCTTATAGCGTCGCGCCAGCTGTCCGCCGATAATGGCCGTCTTCATGTATTCGGGCGTGCCGAAGGCCGGCGCACCCGACTTCATGTCCACGTTCGAGGTAAAGGCGCCGTAGATCACAGGTGCGCCTTTTCGCACGATCTGCGTCATTGCAATGCCAGCCAAGGCCTCGGCATTCTGTTCGACGATGGCCCCGGCCAGCGTCACCGGTGCCATTGCCCCCGCAAGTGTGAAGGGTGTGATGCAGATCGCCTGGCCTTTTGCGGACATTTCCAGGATCCCGCCGAGCATTGGAGAATCGAGCCGGAGCGGCGAAGAGGTGTTGATGATTGAGACCATAGACGGCTCTGACGCGAACTGCTCGTGTGATACGCCGCGCCCGAGCCGCCAGATTTCCATCCCGTCGACGATGCGCTCCTTCCCGAGTGAATAGGCATGGCCGACCTTGTCGCAAAGCACGATCTGAGCCCGCAAAGCATCCAGATGGCGGACGGAAGGATGCATATCGACGGGCTCGACGGGATAACCACCGACCATGTGGATGGTGTTGAAATACTGTGCCAGCTTGAGGAGATTGCAGTAATCCTCCGTGTTGCCGATCCGTCTTCCTCGATCCATGTCTGACGCATTTGGCGGACTGGAGATGCAGGAGAAGACGATCGAATTCCCCCCCATTTCGATGTTCCGCTCTGGATTTCTGGCATGCAGCGTAAACCGCTCGGGTGCTGTCTTGATCAGCTCCTCGATCAGGGCGGGATCGAACCTGACCCGCTCTGAATTTGGATCTACATCTGCACCCGCACGTCGTAGCAGGTCACGCGCCTCCGGCAGAAGGAAGTCCATCCCGATCTCCTTCAGGACGTCCAGCGAGGCACGGTGAATAGCCTCCACCTGGTCATCGGAGATGATGTGCATCGGCGCCACGGTGAGCTTCGGCTGCTGCCAGGGAAGCTGTGGCACGGCCTGTCCGGTGACATCGCTGGCCTCACGGTGCCGCCGACCTGACCGCTGACGTTTCGTAGCCTCTGCCGCTTCTTGCATGGCGCTGCTTTCCTGTTTGCTCGGGCCTGAGTTCATACACCCACAGCGGTGAGCTGGCTTGCGCAGGCTCTTTGCAAAGCGGTCCTGCGTCATTCGGATTGATGCACGGACGCAGCGTGCGAAGCCACAGCGATTCGAGCACCATCTGCAAAATTGCTGCGCCGAAGCAATCGACCCGTGGAATTCACAACCCAGCTATGTAGAGCCCGTCCTGCTTTCCACTTGGCCGTTCCTTGACTTCAGGCTATGGCTCATCGCATCAAGAGCAAATGGCCGCACCGTGACCGACTTAGCTACAGTAAAGATAGCCGGTGCGACGACCACTCCCGACACTCATCTTGTCGGTGGATTACGCCGGTCCCCCCGCAAAGCCATCCTTTTTGCTCTTGCCGCCATATTTTGCCTCTGCGTATTGGATGTGCTCGTCAAATGGCTTGCGGCGAGCTATTCGATCCCTCAGATAATCTTCCTCCGCTACATCGGCGGCTTGGCTCTCGCTCTGGTCGTCGCACAGCGCAGCGGCGGGTTCGCACAGCTGCGCACGAACCGAATATCCGGGCATCTCACACGGTCGCTCTTCAACCTGATCACGATGCTTTTGTTTTACTATGCTCTGCGCATGCTGCCTCTGGCGGATGTGGTCGCCATTGCATTTGCAGCCCCGCTTTTCATGACGCTTCTGTCCATTCTTTTTCTCGGCGAGAAAGTGGGTCCTGCGCGCTGGCTGGCTTTGGCCATCGGAATGGTCGGGGTAATTGTCATCCTGCGACCTGGCGATGGAAGCTTGGGGCTCGGAGGAGCGCTCGCTTTGTGCTCGGCGCTTTTCTACGCCCTCACTCAAATCTCTGCGCGGCAGCTCAGCAGCACGGAATCGAGCGCAACGATTCTGTTTTATTACAGTGCCGGTGTCCTGGTGATAACGATGTGCCTTCTGCCCTGGAATTGGCAGATGCCGAGCCTCTTTGACTGGGGGTTGTTCGTTCTCCTCTCTATCTTCGGCAGCTATGGACAACTTTTTCTCAACCAAGCCTGTCGTTACGGTGAGGTCTCCATGTTAGCCTCCATTGAATATACCGGTCTCTTCTGGGCTGTCCTGTTCGGCTTCCTTGTCTGGGGTGACATTCCAACCTGGTCTGTCGTCATCGGGGCGGGAATCATCGTCGCCAGCACTCTCTTCATCACCCGTCGCGAGATGATGCGGAAGGACATTCCCCTTAGGGAGTCCGCGGGGTGAAGACGATATGGTCGGAGATCCAAGCCTCGGGCTTTGTGGCTTTGAGCTGGTTTCTGCCGACTCCTGAGGATTTTCTTCCCGAATGGGAGGACAAGATCGCAACCGTGGTCTTGATCGGCAATGCTGGCCCCGGCATGTGGCAGCGCTTTATTTCCGATCGAGAGCCCGACAAGGACCTTCTGGACGACTGGACCCGGGACAAGGCCTCATCCTTGGCACGGGGCCTCGGGGCCCGCGCCGTATTCCCCTTTGACCGTCCTTATCTGCCGTTCCAGCGTTGGGCGGCCAAGGGAGGCAATGCGTTTTCCTCTCCGCTGGGTTTGACGATCCACCCCCTCTACGGGCTGTGGCATGCCTACCGCGCTGCCCTCCTCTTCTCCCGGCCGCTGTCTCTGCCGGAGCCAGTCCGGCAAGACCACCCTTGCGAAAGCTGCCCCACGCGGCCTTGCCTGTCCGCCTGTCCGGTCGGCGCCTTCACCGGCACCGATTATGATGTGGAGGGCTGCGCCCGGCACGTGACAGGCCCTCAGGGTCAGCGCTGCTATGGGGGATGCCTCGCGCGCCGGGCCTGCCCTGTGGGTCGCGACTTCACCTATGCGCCTTCCCAGGCTAGGTTTCATATGCGCCATTTCATACAGGCCCGCGATCCGAATTGGGAGATGACGAGTGATGGTCTCGAAGCGTGAAGGCTCCTGTCTCTGCGGAGCGGTCCAGTTCACGGCGGGCGAGCCTCTGCGCCCCATCGTCTACTGCCACTGTCGTCAATGTCGGAAGCAAACCGGCCACTTTCTCGCGTCGACCGCGACAGCGTTGGATCGTTTTCAACTCACATGTGACCAGGGGCTCGCCTGGTATCGGGCCAGCGAGATCGCCACACGCGGCTTCTGCAGAATCTGCGGCTCGACCCTGTTCTGGCAGCGCGACGGAGCCGACGAGATCTCCATTGCCGCAGGCACCTTGGATGACAGCACCGGCCTCATCGAGGACGGGCACATTTTTTGCGCGGAGAAGGGCGGGTATTACGAGCCGGCCGGGGGCAAGTATCAGGTTCCGGGCTCAGACCGGCCGGCGACCCCTCAGCCGGAGGTCCTCGCCCTCAGGAAACCATCCATGTCGCCATATCCGGTGAAGCGGCGTTCATAGCCGAGCCCCAGTCGCTTCGCCGCAGTCTCGGCTCTGGCGTCCAAGCCGGGATCGTTGACCTGGGCGAGATAAATGACCTTCTCGTAATTGCCAAAATAGAGCGGCAGAAGCTCAGGATGGCGGTCGAGGCCCAGGCCCTCCCAAACCAGCTTGTCAAAGTGCCGGGCCAGATAATCGGTGAGATAGAAGCTTCTGAAGTCGGCGTCCTCGCGGCCGGCAAAGAGGTCATTGCCGGTGAAGAAGGAGTAGCAGTGCGGACCTGGGATCCGCTCGACGCCTTCTTCTTCCACCACACGATCCAAAAGGCCGCCGGTACCACAGTCACCATAGAGCACGAAGATATTCTCGTAAGCACCTCGAGCTTCGCGGATTTTTTCGCGGACCGCCTCAGGGATCATCTCTGGATGATTGTGCAGCTTAGCGGGCAGGCACGCGAGATCGAACATCGCCCACTGATTGGCCTCGATGAGCGTGACGATTTCAGTGGCAAGGGCACCACAGGCGATCAGCAGGAGACGACCCTCCCCTCTCCTGAAGCCGAACGTCTCTACCGTCTCCAAATTCATAGACTGACTATAGGGAGGATCGACGTCTGGCGAAAGGGCGCAGGCCTCGACAAGGGCGTCAACCATTCACTAACCATTCCTCTTAAAATTTGTTTTGGTGTGTTTCAATTTATCTCTCGTTATGATTGAAATCGCATAGTGAAGGCCGAAGATGTCATTGGGTGCGTCATGGCCTGGTCGCTGATGAAAACTTTCTCCAAACGGAACCGACCTCGGCCGGCCCGGACACTTGAAGTCGAGGAGTTTGAAGCCCCTGAACGGCGGTGGGATGGCAGTTCTGCCCAAATAAGACTCCGAAGAGAGCTCAAGTTAATTCGCGTCCCAAATACCAAATTATCCTGGATTTCAATGACAATATCCGATGATATTGCAGAGATAAAATCCGGCTCTCACAGTAATTTGGTTCATCATTTTCTTTCTGCAGAACACGTCAGTTATTTACTAGAGCAACGAGGGTCTGATGTTTATATTCATCTATATTTAAATGCTGAGCGTGACAAATCGAGGACAAAATTTACTATAGTTTGAATTATTTTCATAAAATTTCATGAGGAGTAAGTTATGAGCTTTATCGGAAGCGCGATCAGTGCTGTGGGTGGAGTTGTCGGCAGTATATTCGGCGGTGTCGCAAATGCTGTTGGCGAGGCAGTCGTTGACGTTGGCCATGTCGCCCAGGCAGTCGTCGACGTACCCGTCCATCTCGTAAAGCATGCGGGCGAGACCATATCGAGCTTGGGTAACGGCAATGACCATAACAACAATCACAGTAACGATGGCCCCTATACGCCGTCGCCGCTCGCCGTTGATCCCGGAACCCAACCCGGAGCGGGCCACGGCCCGGCGATCTCTCCTGCCCCGACCCCCATCATGGATCATGGTCCGGGTCCAGCGGCCGATCAAAATGACGGAATGATCTACCACAGCGGCGACCACATGATGTGACACGAAGCCTCGATGATCGCCAAGATCTCCACGATCATTGAGGCTGATCTCCGGGTCTGAGGGATCGGGCTCGCCCTTTCTTTACCGTCCCTCGACAACCTACAAGCCCTTATCAACTGATACACACTCTAGGGTTGCAATCCTGCCCTTTCGGCGATATAGGAACGACGATCAGAGTCGGAGACTTAGGCCAACATCTGGGGAGGAGGCCGTCGTTTTATCAATGTCGGGCCCCTCCTTCCTGGAGGTCGCAATACTCATACAACAGCAAAAAAATTTTCTCTCTCCGACCCATTAGAAGAAATTCTATTTTCCTATAATAATTCGAGGATTTGAAATGAGTTTCATAGCAGATACTTTTAACGGAATAGCAAATATCGCAGCGAATCTTGTCGGCGGTGCTGTGGGTATATTGGGTGGCGCGGTCACGGGTGTTGGAAAAGTGGCGGATGCCATTGTCCATATCCCAATCGATGCGTCCAAAATTGCGGGCGATACTCTCACCAATATCGGTGATGAGCTGCGCGGCAACCATCATCCTCCGGCAGCCGGCGGACCGACCCCGGTCCCGCAACCGCCGGCTGAGAGCGATGACGGACTGATTTACCACGCCACCAGCTCCAGCTCGATCACCGGTCACGTATCGTGACGACCCATGAGATCTAGGGGCCGGCCGCTGACGCGCCGGCCCGTTTGACAAGGGGGGATACCTCGCAGCCGATCATTTGGCGGCCGCGCGGTGGGATCCGGCGTTGTCGTCTAAAGGCGAAGCCGGCGAGAAAGGCTCAGGCGCTGGCACGCACATTGTGGCGGCGCTTGATCATCTCGCGCGCCGTTTCGACCGCCACGGCCGCATCCCGGCAATAGGCATCAGCGCCGATCGCCGTTGCGAACTCCTCGTTCAACGGCGCGCCTCCCACAAGCACAATGTAATCGTCGCGGATGCCCTTCTCCTTCAGCGCATCGATGACGACTTTCATATAGGGCATGGTTGTCGTCAGGAGCGCCGACATGCCCAGAATATCCGGCTGATGTTCCTCGATGGCCGCGAGATACTTCTCGACGGGGTTGTTGATTCCGAGATCGATCACATCGAATCCCGCCCCCTCCATCATCATCCCGACGAGGTTCTTGCCGATGTCGTGGATATCGCCCTTGACGGTGCCGATCACCATCTTTCCCTGCTTTGGCGCTCCTGTCTCCGCCAGCAGCGGGCGGAGAATGAACATTCCCGCCTTCATGGCATTGGCGGCAAGCAGAACTTCCGGCACGAACAGGATGCCGTCACGAAAGTCCACCCCGACGATGCGCATGCCCTCGACCAGCGCCTCGGTGAGGACGCGATAGGGCGTCCAACCCCGCCCGAGCAGGATGTTGACGGCAACCTCGATTTCCTCCTTGAGGCCGTCATAGAGATCGTCATGCATCTGCTGAACGAGCTCATCATCGTCCAAGGAATTGAGATCGAGTTCTTCTTCGTTGCTCATCCCACTCTCCACAAATCGTCAAGGCGGACACCCGCAGAATTGTCTTATCGACAACAGCTGGAAAGGCCGACGCCTCTTCTCCCGTTGCCGCAATCATTCCTGGCGCGACCGCAGCTCCAGCTATGGCATGTCCCCAGGTCCATGCATCGCACCCAGCGACCGGAACACGCTCGAAATCGACATGGCGCTCCAAAACGCACTGACATGCCTCTGCGCCTGCCGCCATCGTGACCGATGCGGGTTGTGAGGGCCGTGGAGCGCCGAGCGGACGCGTATGGTTTTAGTATATGTAGCGACCGATCGGCGCTCCACGCGTGCCGTTCCAGCCGACGCCTCTTCGCGATGCCTAAGCTGGTCTACCCAGCGGTCCGCCCCGTGAGGGATGGCCGTGCAGAACGCGATATGACGTGAGCCTTGTCCTGTTCCCGTTCGTTACACGGGATGACAGAAAGCCCCGCATCTCCGCGCATGCCGGCCGGTCCGGACAAGCCCCCCACGCGGCGAAGACAAGCGCAGTATGACACGCGCTGGAGGCGCGGGGATAAGTCGGCGGGTGATGTAGCAGTTTCGGGTGCGAGGAGATCGAACCTCATCGATCCCGGCGCGTTCCCTCTGCCTTTTCCGTCATCCTCTCTTAAGACGGTGCGCGGCGACGGCGGCGTTCGCTGGCTTCCGACCGGGCGGGAGCTGCACCATGAGCGAGGGCGGAGACTTCGCCGAGCTTTGCGGTGATCTCCTCGACGCTGGGACGGTCGCCTTTCTTATGCGCCTCCAGGGCCGAGCGCATGGCCGCGAGATGCTTTGGCTCGGTGCCACAACAGCCTCCGATGATGCGTGCGCCTGCATCGAGCGCCAAGCAGGCATAATCCGCCATGATTTCGGGAGTGCCGCTGTAATGGATATGACCACCGACGAACTGGGGTATGCCGCAATTGCCTTTGGCCACGACGACCGCATCGGGTCGTGCGGCGGTGATGCCGAGAACGGTTGCCACCAGCTCAGCGGCACCCGTCCCGCAATTGGCGCCGATACCCGCGGGCTGCTTGTCCAAGGCGGCTGTCATGGCGCCGAAAGCCGCAGGCGTGATTCCCATCATGGTTCGACCATTGGTATCGAAACTCATGGTGGTCACAATCGGCAGTCCGGCCTGCGAAGCTCCTTCCATCGCCGCCTTGAGCTCCTCTTCCGACGAGATCGTCTCTATCCACAAGACGTCTGCACCGCCCTCCGCCAGAGCCCTTGCCTGTTCAGCGAACGCGTCCGCTCCATCGGCAATGGAGAGGGGCCCCACGGGCTCGAAGATTTCTCCCGTGGGTCCCATGGACCCGGCCACCAGCACAACACGACCGGCAGCATTTGCCTCTTCGCGAGCCAGCTCTGCTGCGCGCTTGTTGAGCTCATGAACCCTGTTTTGCGCATCATGCAACTTCAGGCGGTAACGATTGCCGCCAAAGGAATTGGTCAGAATGAGATCCGCCCCGGCCTCGATGAACTGTCGGTGCAGCGATCGGACACGATCGGGATGATCGACATTCCAGAACTCCGGGGCGTCGCCCGACTGCAGGCCCATTTGGAAGTAGTTGGTGCCCGTAGCCCCGTCGGCCAGCAGCCATGGCCGCGAGGCGAGGAGATCGAGGAACTTCGACATGTGGCAACTCCATGGAATTCCCGTTGAGGAGCCACAAAATGACCCTGGATGCAACTCTGATCCGCCGCAGCGCAGCATATACCACCCCTGGACCGCACGCGGGTTTGGAGCTACCACAATGACGCGAGCCGGCCGGTACTCTATCGGGACGATGGCATGACGATGGTGCTGGAATCACATCGCCTGCCTGCTTCTCGGCCGCCCGATCCAAGCTCCTGCCCGGCCCGTGACAAGGGGTTTTTGGAGACAGAACATGTTGATTGGTGTGCCGAAGGAGATCAAGAATCAGGAGTTTCGCGTCGGTTTGACGCCTACCAGCGTCCGTGAGGTCTGCCACCACGGGCACAAGGTCCTGGTTCAGGCGACGGCCGGCGAAGGCATCGGGGCGAGTGATGCGGTCTATGCCGCGGCCGGTGCGGAAATCGTCGTCGATGCCTCGGAGATCTTCGCCCGCTCCGACATGATCGTGAAGGTGAAGGAGCCGCAGGCGGTCGAACGAAAGATGCTGCGGCCGGGCCAGGTGCTGTTTACCTATCTTCATCTCGCGCCCGATCCCGAACAGACCCGCGATCTCGTCGCCAGTGGTGCCATCTGCATCGCCTATGAAACGGTGACCGGGCCGCGCGGCGGTCTGCCGCTGCTGGCTCCCATGTCCCAGGTGGCGGGACGGATGTCGATCCAGGCTGGCGCTCACTGCCTGGAGAAGCGCCAGGGTGGAATGGGCCTCCTGCTCGGCGGTGTTCCGGGTGTCGCTCCTGCGCGGGTCGTCATTATCGGCGGCGGGATGGTGGGCCAGCATGCCGCTGTCATGGCGACGGGGGCCGGCGCCGACGTGGTGATCCTCGAGAAGAGCGCCGAGACCATGCAGGCCCTCGACGCCCGCTTCGGCGCTCGGGTGAAGACCCTCTTCTCGAGCCGCGGGAGCGTCGAGGACGAAGTTGCGGCCGCTGATCTGGTGGTTGGTGCGGTGCTCATCCCCGGGGCAGCAGCCCCCAAGCTCATCAATCGCGAGATGATCAGCGGCATGAAGACCGGCTCCGTCCTCGTCGATGTGGCCATCGACCAGGGCGGCTGCGCGGAGACTTCGCATGCCACGACCCATGCGGATCCGACCTACATCGTGGATGGCGTGGTCCATTACTGTGTCGCGAACATGCCGGGCGGCGTCGCCCGCACGTCGACCTTTGCGCTGAACAACGTCACCCTGCCCTTTGTGGTGGCTTTGGCGGACAAGGGCCATCGTCAGGCTCTTGCCGACGATCCTCATCTGCTCGCCGGATTGAATGTTGCCGGCGGAAAGGTCACCTACGAGGCCGTCGCGACCGCCTTGGGCTATGATTATGTGGAGCCTGACCGCGCTCTGGCGGCGTGACGCCAGCGGCCGCTTTCCGCGTCTGCGATCATCCCGGGGCTGCGCTGCTGCGAGCCTCGGGATCCGGTGGGTTCCTGCCGCACGAGATCCCGGCTCCGCGCTTCGCTCCGGCCGGGATGACGGCAATGCCGTTCACACATTCAACAGCAGGAACTCTCGCTCCCAGGACGAGATCACCGTCCGGTATTGCTGCATCTCGTATTCCTTCACGTCTTGGAAGGCAGTCACGAACCGCTCCCCGAACACCTGCTTGAGTGGCTTAGTGTAGTTGAGCTTCGACAGCGCTTCCTCCAGATGCAGCGGCAGGGTATGCGCATAACGATAGGCGCTGCCTTCGACCTTCGCCGTGGGTTCGAGCTCTTCGATCATGCCGAGATAGCCGCAGGCGAGCGAGGCGGCGATGGCCAAATACGGGTTCGCGTCAGCCCCCGGGACCCGGTTCTCGACGCGCATATTGTTGGCATCCGCTGTGGGAACGCGGAAGCTGACGGTGCGGTTGTCGGTGCCCCAATGGACATTGGTGGGTGCGTCGGAATCCGGCACCAGGCGGCGGTAGGAATTCACATTCGGCGCACAGAAGGGCATCGCCGCGCCCATATAGCGCTGCAGGCCGCCAATGTGGTTGAGCAGGGCTTCCGATGGCTCACCGGTCTCCGTGGCGAAGATGTTGCGGCCTGTCGCGATATCGATCACCGACTGGTGAAGATGCATGGAGGAGCCCGGCTCCTTCTCATGCGGCTTGGCCATGAAGGTCGCATACATGTCGTGTTTCAGCGCCGCCTGCCGCACCGTCCGCTTGAACAGGAACACCTGGTCGGCCAGCAGCAGTGGATCGCCATGGTTGAAGTTGATCTCGAGCTGGGCGGGTCCGCTCTCATGGCTCAGCGTATCGAGATCGATGTGCTGCGCCTCGCACCAGTCATAGATATCCTCCACGATGGGGTCGAAATCATTGGCGGCATCGATGCCATAGGCCTGTCCATAGGCCTCCTTGCGGCCCGACCGTCCCACGGGCGGCTCGAGCGGATAGTCTGGATCCAGATTGCGCTTGACCAGATAGAATTCCAGTTCGGGTGCGACAATGGCCTTCCAGCCGCGTTCCTTGTAGAGCTCGAGCACCCGTTTCAGCACGTAGCGCGGCGCCATCTCCACCGGCCGGTCGTCGACATAGAAGCAGTCGCAGATGACCTCGGCCGTGGGCTCCGTATACCAGGGGACCGGCCGCAGCGTCTCCAGGTCGGGCTTGAGATAGATGTCGATGGCCGCATCGTCAAAGGCGTCGGTTTCCCACACATAGCGGCCGGTCACCGTGAGACTGAACACCTCCTCCGGCACCCTCAGGCCTCTGCTGTGGGATCCTTTGATGAATTTGGTGGCTGGCAGGATCTTGCCTCGCGCGGTGCCTGACATGTCGGCGACGAGACATTCGACCTCGTCGATCTTTTCCGCGCGTAGCCACTCTTCGAACGTCATTCCGGAAAGCATGGGAGAAAGCTCTTGTTGGATGAAGCCCCGTGATCGGCCCTGCTGCCGGTCTGACGCGACATTTGGGCTGCTCTGTGCGAAGGATAGGCCGGTTGCTTGACGAAAGGAACCGGCATCTAAAGAATGGAGCCGGGCGGTCGCTGTCACGACCACCGTCCGCGGCGGAAATTTCAATTAGGGTATCATGCTCAAACATAGTCCTGGCGCGACCGAAGCGGAGACGTTTTTGGCGGCGCATCCGGAAATCCTCGCCGTCGATATGCTGATCACGGACATGAACGGCATCCTCCGCGGCAAGCAATTGGCACGCAATTACCTCGGCAAGCTTTACGACGACGACGGGGTCCGCCTGCCTGGTTCGATCTTCCTGCTCGATTCGACCGGCGCAAATGTTCTGACCTATGACTACGGCACGCGTGACGGCGACCCGGACTATTATTGCTATGCCGTCCCGGGCTTGCTGGCCCCGGTGCCTTGGAGCAAGCGCCCGACGGCGCAGGTGCTGGCCTCTATGTATCACGACGACGGAACGCCCTTTTTCGCCGATCCCCGCCATGTGCTGTCGCGCACATTGGACCGACTCGCGGAGATCGGGCTGAAACCGGTGATCGCCATCGAATACGAATTTTACATTCTCGACGGGGAAGCGGCAGCCCAGGGCGTCTATCGCCCCGCAGCGTCACCGTCCTCCGCCTTCCGCGCGCATCAGACCAATGTCTATGGCGTGGATGATCTTTATGAGTTCGAGGATCTCCTGTCCGACATCCATGCGGCCTGCAAGCTCCAGGGACTTCCTGCCGAGACTTTCGTATCGGAATATGCCGCCGGCCAGTTCGAGATCAACCTGCACCATTGCGACAACGCTTTGCTGGCCTGCGATCACGCAATCTTGTTGGAGCGCGCCATCAAGCAGGTCTGTCGCCGCCACGGGCTGGTCGCGACCTTCATGGCCAAGCCGTTTGCCGAAAGCGCAGGCTCTGGCCTCCACATCCATGCCAGCCTCTTGGATAAGGATGGCCGCAACGTCTTTGCAGGTCCCGTTGACGATCGCATCAACCGTCCGGTGAGCGATCTCATGCGTTTTGCCATCGGCGGGCTGGTGGAGACAATGCCGGAGGCCATGGCCATTTTTGCTCCGAACGCGAATTCCTATCGGCGACTGCGGCCCGGAACCTATGCTCCGACGCGCGCCAATTGGGGGGGCGACAACCGCACCGTATCTCTGCGCCTGCCGGGTACGGACGATAAATCCGCGCGCATCGAGCACCGTGTGGCCGGTGCCGACGCCAATCCCTACCTGGTGGCGACTGCCATGCTGGCCGGCATGCATCACGGCATCGTCAACAAGATCGAGCCACCGGATCCGGTGGTCGGCGATGCCTATTCCCAACCCGCCCAGGAAATGCCTGTGCGCTGGTCGTCGGCCCTCGATCACTTCCAGAATGGCAAGGTCATCCGCCATTATCTGGGTGATCGCTATTCCGAAGCCTTCGCCACTGCCCGGCGCTTCGAATGCGAGAACTACCACTATCAGATCCAGCCTTTGGATTATGAGTGGTATCTGAGGAACGCGTGACCGCCGCAGCCGTGCAAGCTCCGATGGGTGATCCTCCGACGTATTATCATGCGACGGCACATCCCCGTGCGTCGCGTCCATCCCTCATCGGCGAGCACGTGGCCGACGTCTGCGTGATCGGCGCGGGTCTCACCGGCCTTTCGGCGGCGCACGAACTGGCCAAGCGCGGTCTGAAGGTGATTGTGCTCGAGGCGGAGACGGTCGGTTGGGGCGCCTCCGGTCGCAATGGCGGCCAGATCTGCACCGGCTTCTCCAGCGGCATGGCCAAATTCGAAGCCCAGCTTGACCGGACTGAGGCACAGGCCTGCTTCGATGTCGCCGAGGAGGGAAAGACGATCATCGCGACCAATGTCGCCGAGCACAAGATCGACTGCGATCTGACCTGGGGTTACCTCCATGTCGCTCCCAAGGCCGGCGATTTGGACGCTTTGAAGGAAATGCAGGAGGAATTCGCCGCCTATGGCTACGAGGATACTCGTATCATCAGCAAGCGGTCCGTCGAAGAGCGGCTCGGCACCACCCTCTACAAGGGCGCATTGCGCGAGGAGCGTGCCGGGCATTTTCATCCGCTGAATTATTGCTTGGGGATGGCGGCGGTCTGCGAGAGAGTTGGGGTGACGATCCATGAGCGCTCCCGCGCCACGAAGGTTGAGGGCGGTTCGCGGCCCAAGGTGACGACGGCCGCGGGGTCTGTCACCCCCCGCTTCATTGTCGTGGCGGGAAATGCCTATCTTGGCCGCCTGATCCCAAAACTCTATCGGGCCATCATGCCCGTGGGCTCCTTCGTGGTCACGACTGAGCCTCTCGGCGAGAACCGGGCACGCGCCTTGATCCGCGACAATGAGGCGGTGGCGGATACAAACTTCATCCTCGACTACTTCCGCCTCACGGGAGACCAGCGTCTGCTGTTCGGCGGCCGCTGCAGCTATTCCGGTGCACTTCCTAAGGATGTCGGCAAGTCGATCCGGCCGCGCATGATGCGGGTCTTTCCGCAACTGGCGGATGTGCGCATCGAATATGGCTGGAGCGGCTATATCGACATCACCGCCAACCGCATGCCCGATATCGGACGGTTGGAGCAGACGGTCTATTATGCCCACGGTTTCTCAGGCCAGGGCGTTGCAGTCGGTGTTGCTTGCGGGCGCGTGCTGGCCGAGGCCATCACCGGCCAGGCCGGGCGGTTCGATGTCATGGCGAAAATCGAGCATCAGGCCTTTCCCGGCGGTCCCATCCGCATGCCGTTG
Organism: Rhodoligotrophos appendicifer; assembly: GCF_007474605.1. Taxonomy (NCBI): domain Bacteria; kingdom Pseudomonadati; phylum Pseudomonadota; class Alphaproteobacteria; order Hyphomicrobiales; family Rhodoligotrophaceae; genus Rhodoligotrophos; species Rhodoligotrophos appendicifer. The sequence continues at coordinate 24,905 of NZ_VHKL01000006.1, forward strand.
CTGGTTCTTGCCATGGCGTGGTATCGCCTGCGCGACGCACTGGGATAATGGCGTGGTTGGCGAAAAGTCAGCCGCCTACCCTTCCAGCGCCTGACCGCGAGCCCCGCGCTGATAGGCCCGCAGACACAGATACTCCAGAGCGATCATCGCGGCCGCATTGGCGGTGATCTCGGAGGTGTCGAAGGGAGGCGACACCTCCACCAGATCGGCCCCCACAAAATTCACGTTTTTCAGACGGCGCAGGATGGACAGCGCCTGGAAAGTTGACAGGCCCCCGGGGACCGGCGTCCCCGTGCCTGGCGCAAAGGCCGGATCGAGGAAATCGATGTCGAAGCTGAGATAGGCGGGCCCCGGTCCCACATGCGCGGAAATCATGTCGGCGACGGTCTGTGGGTCCTGCTCATGGACCGTATCCGCATAGATGATCTTGATCCCATGCGTCTGCTCTCCGTGATAGGTGGTCCGGATGCCGAGTTGCACCGAACGGGAAGGGTCTATGATGCCGTCGCGGATGGCATAGCTGAACATGGTGCCGTGATCGATCCGGCCGCCGGGATCGGGCTCGACGTCACGATGGGCGTCGAACTGGATGAGCGCCAGTGGCCCGTGCTTGGCGGCATGCGCCTTCAGCAGCGGATAGCTGATATAGTGATCGCCGCCGAAGGTGAGCATCTCGACACCCTCTGCGAGGATCGTCTGCGCATGCGCCTCGATGGTATGCGTTACATCCTCCTTCTTGCCCCAGTCGAACCAGCAGTCGCCGTAATCGATCACGGCGAGCGTGTCGAAGGGATCGAAGAACCAGGGCCAGACGGCGCCCCAGGCATGCTGGGCAGATGCACGTCGGATCGCCTCGGGCCCGAAGCGGGTGCCGGGGCGGTTGGTGACCGCCTGGTCAAAGGGAATGCCGCTGACGGCGATGTCGACGCCCGCCAGGTCACGGGTATATTTCCGCCGCATGAAGGATTGCGCGCCCGAATAGGATGGCTCCAGTACCGTGCCGAGCAGGCTCGTGCGCCGGAAGGCGTCATCCCCCGGAACCGCTTCATTCCCGTCTTCGGCCATCTGTCGTTCTCCATGATGTCTCTGCCGCGCAATCGCGGACCAGCGCGCGAGCGGTCGCCGAGGAATACTTTAAGCGGAAAGGACTCGCTACTGTGGCACGGCCCTTATTCCTTCAGCACGAGGGTGTCCTCCGCGCTCCACGACGCCCAGATCGGGTCCCCGCCCGGAACCCGGAATCGAGCCGCTGAGAGGAATTCTGCACATCCGCCGCCACCTCATGCCCCCCTTCCGTAACAAGAAAGATGTGGCTTGTATTGCCGAAATAGGCGACGTCCCGCACCCGGCCATTGACCATTATGACATCGCCCTGTGGCCTTTCGCGGGAGACGATGAGCTTTTCCGGACGAACTGCGATCACAACCTCTCCCGTCATGCCCTTGGCTTGGCCGAGCCTGACGGAGCCAAGCGCTTGGCACTCGACGGAGGTCAATCCTTCGTCCTCCCCCGCCACCCGCCCCTCGAACAGGTTCACCTTGCCGATGAAATCGGCGACGAACCGTGAGGTGGGATGCTCGTAAAGCTCTGCAGGTGTGGCGATCTGCGAGACCTTTCCGGCATTCATGACCGCGATTCGATTGGCCATGGACAGCGCTTCGTCCTGGTCGTGCGTGACGATGATGAAGGTGATCCCGACCATATGTTGGAGCCGGGTGAGTTCAAGCCGCATCTGATCCCGGAGCTTGGCATCGAGCGCCGACAGGGGTTCGTCCAGCAGCAGGACCTTGGGTCGCTTGACCAAAGCGCGCGCCAGTGCCACCCGCTGCCGTTGACCGCCGGAAAGCTGGTCAGGCTTGCGGTGGCCGAGATGGCCGAGCTGCACCATGGCGAGCGCCTCGGTCACCCGCGGCTCGATCTCGGACCGGGCGATCCCCGTCACCTTCAATCCATAGGCTACGTTATCGGCGACCGTCATATGCGGGAAGACCGCATAGGATTGGAACACCATGTTGACCGGCCGCTTGTTGGGCGGCGTCTGGGCCATGTCTTGTCCGTCGATGACGATCTGCCCGGAGCTTGGCATTTCGAGGCCGGCGATCATCCGCAGCAGGGTGGTCTTCCCGCAACCCGATGGTCCCAGCAAGGCAAAGAATTCGTTCTGGCGGATGTCGAAGGAGACGTCATCGACCGCCTTCACGCCCGGAAAGGCCTTGGTGAGATGGCGGATCGAGATGATGGCATCGCTCAAGGCCGGCTCCTGGGTTTCATGCAGCGGTCTTGGCCGGCGACTGCAGCCGCACAGCGAAGATGGTGGCGATCACGGTGATGACGATGAGGATGGTCGACGCGGCATTGACCTCCGGGGTCACGGAAAACCGGACCATGGAGTAGATTTTCACCGGAAAGGTGATCGCATTCGGGCCTGAGGTGAAGAAGGTGATGACGAAATCGTCCAGCGATAGGGTGAAGGCCAGGAGCGCGCCGGCCACCAGGCCCGGCTTGAGGAACGGGATGATGACGTAGCGAAAGGTCTGCCACTCGCTGGCGCCGAGATCCTTCGAGGCTTCTTCGAGTTCGCGGTTGAAGCCCACGAGCCGTGAGCGCACCACGATCGCGACGAACGGAAAGCAGAAGGCGATATGCGCGATGATGATCGCCGAAAGGTTGAGCGGCCACGGCCCTCCGGCGGGCCAGGAGATCGCCGAGAAGAACGCCATCATGGCAACCCCCATGCAGATTTCCGGGATCACGATGGGCAGCGCCATGAAGCCCTCATAGACCGGTTTCAGCGGGAACCGGAAACGCCACAGCATGAGCGCCACCATGGACCCGATCACGGTGGAAACGAGAGTTGCGATGATCGCGATGGTAAGCGAGTTGGTAAAGGCTTCGAACAGGGAGGCGTTGTTCCAGGCCCGCACATAATAATCGGTGGTGAAGCCCTGCCAGACGATGTTCCGCCGCGAATTGTTGAAGGAGAACACCATCAGCGACAGGAGCGGAATATACAGGAACAGGAGCGTCGCGCCGGCGATGGCCCACAGCCATTTACGCCGGTGAAATTCGAGCGGGCCGACAGGGCTGCGCGACCGCTCCGCCTCCTGGACGGCGATCACCTCCGCTTCGGCACTGCTATAGAGCACAGGGGAGGCCATGGGTTACACTGCCTCCCTCTCGCCCCGGCCCGCGAACAGCGAGCGAAGCGCCAGCGCGAGGAAAGTCACATACATCAAGAGGAAGGACAACGCGCTGCCGAACGGCCAGTCATTGGCTTCCTTGAACTGCCGCGTGATGACATTGCCGATCATCTGCGCATTGGTTCCGCCGAGCAGGTCCGGAATGAGAAAGCTTCCCAGGCAGGGAATGAAAACCAGAATGATGCCGGAGACCACACCGGGCATGGTCAAAGGCAAGGTCACGGAGAAAAAGGTGCGGAACTGGCTGGCGCCGAGATCGAGGCTGGCTTCGAGATAGGATTTGTCGAGGCGTTCGATGGTGGCATAGAGCGGGAGCACCATGAAGGGCAGGAAGACGTAGACGAGCCCCACCATGAGCGCGAAGGTGTTGTAGAGCATCGGCACCGGCTCGAAGCTCGACCCAAGGAGCTGGTAGGAACCGAGACCAACGGCTCCGAGCACCGAGTTGCCGATCGTCCACAGCCATTCCAGCACAAAATTCACGTATCCGTTGCGTCGGAACACGGCGATGAGCGCATAGGTGCGGATCAGCATGTTGATCCAGAACGGCAGGATCACGGCCAGCATGAGCAGGGTCTTGAGCCGCGGCGGCAGGAACGAGATCAGGAAGGCGATGGGATAGGCGATGGCCAGACACAGCGCGGTCGCAAACGCGCTGATCCATACGGATTTCCAGATGATCTCAAGATAGATGGGCTCGAGCGCCCGGGCATAGTTTTGCGTGGTCCAGGTGACCGCGATATCAACGATCGAGGTCTTCTCGCCGAAGGAAAGGGTCCAGACGATGGCGAGCGGAACCAGGAAGAAAACCAGAAGCCAGAAGCTGCCGGGTAGCGCCAGCACGGCGAAGACCCAGGGATTGCGCCTCCAGCTTTCCATGATCTGCTGTCTACTCCCCGCATCCTAATCAACTGTCATCCCGGCCGAAGCTCAGCGCAGATCCGGGACCTCACCCCGCCAGCCGTGCAGGATCTGCGTTGCATCCTTTGCCCGAGACGCCTCCGAATGACCCCAGGGATGTCAGGCGGCGTTGATGCGCGTCCACGCCTCATCATAAAGCCTGGTGATATCCTCCCCGAGATAGAGCCCCGCCTCGCATTTCGCCAGCGCCTCCTCAGATGGGAAGATCGCCGGATTTCCCGTATAGCTCTCCGGCATCAGCTTCTTTGCGGCAGCGTTCGGCGTTGCAAACTGAATGGCTTCAGCGATCGCCGCATTGACCTTGGGCTCGTTGATGAAGTTGAGGAAGGCATGCGCATTCTGCGGGTGTGGCGCACCGCTTGGGATCGCCACGCAATCCTGCCAGAGCAGTCCCCCCTCCTTGGGTAGCGCATAATCGAGATTGTCGTCTTCGCCCATCACCTGCAGGATGTCCCCATTCCACTCCTCGCACATGACGACTTCCCCGGAGGCCAGCAGATCCTGGCCGTTATCGTCGGCAAAGACTTTGATCCTGGGCTTCTGCGCGATGATCAGTTCCTCCGCCTGCTTGATCTGGGCCGGGTCTTTCGTGTTGAGGGAAAAGCCAAGATATTTGAGCGCTGGCTGGATCACATTCTGGGCATCGCCGAGCAGGGAGATGCGCCCGGCATATTCGTCCGAATCGAACAGAGGCTTCCAGCTGACAGGTGCTGACTTCACATCCTTCTTGCTGTAGCCGATGCCGACTGTCCCCCACATATACGGCAGCGAGTATTTACGGCCGGGGTCAAACTCGGCATCCTGGAAGCGCTTCTCGAGATTGGTGAAATTAGGGATCTTGTCGAGATCGAGCTGCATCAGCATGTTGGCAGCGATCATGCGCTCGACATAGTCATTGGTCGGCACGATCACGTCATATCCGGGGTTGCCCCCCTTCAGCTTCGCGAACAGCTCATCATTGTCGGCGAAGAGGTCCATCTTGACCTCGATGCCGCTCGCGTCGTTGAAATCAGAGAGGGTGTCGGGGCCGATATAGGTGTCCCAGTTATAGAGGGTCAGTGCCTTCTCTTCCTCGGAAAAAGCACCGCGGCTGCCGAAAGTCAGTCCGGCAGCCATAATGGCGGTGCCGGCAAGGAACGAGCGGCGAGAGGGACGCAAGCGCGATTTCCGAACGACCATGGCAGATCAATCTCCTGGCTGGGGGCGCCTTCGGCGCCGAAGGCTCTGAATCCGAGTATTCAATGCCTTGGCTTCGGCATCAATGCTCAATTCGTAGCCAGATGGGATTTATGCCATTTCCTTGCTCACATCTGCGTAGGTGAGATCGAAGGCAAGACGCGCCAGCCTCACCATTTCATCGATTTCTGCCTCAGTGATGACGAAGGGCGGCGCGGCGACCATGGTGTCGTAACAAGAGCGCATGATGAGATTGTTCTGGAAGCAGTGGTCGCGACAGATCAGGCCGACCCGGCCGGGCTTGTCGAAACGGCTCCGGGTGGCCTTGTCGCGCGTGAGTTCGACCGCACCGATCAGTCCCACGGACCGCACCTCGCCGACGATGGGATGGTCGGCGAGCGTCTTGAGCTTTTCGTTGAAATAGGGAGCGAGCTTCTGCACCCGTTCGACGAGCTTTTCCTCTTCCAGAATGCGGATATTCTCCAGCGCCACCGCGCAAGCGGCGGGATGCCCTGAATAGGTGTAGCCATGATAGAATTCGCCGCCATACTCATAGAGATAGTCGGCGATCTCGTCGGAGATGGCGACGGCTCCAATGGGCAGATAGCCTGAGGAGAGCCCCTTGGCCATAGGGACGATGTCGGCCTCGATTCCGAAGGTGTCGAGCCCGAACCATTCCCCCGTCCGGCCGAAGCCGCAGATCACCTCGTCCGCGATCAGCAGAACGCCGTATTTTTTGCAGATGCGATTGATTTCCGGCCAATAGGTCGAGGGTGGGATGATGACGCCGCCCGCACCCTGGATCGGCTCGCCGATAAAGGCTGCGACGTTTTCCGCGCCCAATTCGAGGATCTTGTCCTCGACCGCCTGCGCAGCCTTCAGCCCGAATTCCTCCGGCGACAGCTCCCCGCCGAGATCGTACCAATAAGGCTGCATGACGTGGTGGATGCCCGGCAGCGGCAGGTCGCCCTGGCCATGCATTCCCGCCATCCCGCCGAGGCTTGCCGAGACCACGGTCGAGCCGTGATAGGCGTTCTGCCGGGCGATGAATGCCTTCTTCGACGGCATCCCCTTCACGTTGAAGTAGTGGCGCACGAGGCGATAGATGGTGTCATTGGCCTCAGACCCTGAACCCACGAAGAACACCTTGTTGAACCGCTCCGGCAACAGGCTCGCAACCTTTGCGGCAAGCTCGATCGCCGGCACATGCGCGGTCTTGAAGAACGTGTTGTAATAGGGCAGTTCCAGCATCTGGTCATAGGCCGCTTGGGCGATGCTTTTGCGGCCATAGCCGACATTGACGCACCAGAGCCCGGACATGGCGTCCAGCATCTTGTTGCCGGCCGAGTCCCACAGATAGATCCGGTCGGAATGGGTGATGATCCGCGAACCGCCTTCCGCCTGCAGCGATTTGTGATCGGTGAAGGGGTGCATGTGATGCGCATGGTCGAGGGCGCGCAATTCGTCAATATTGAGGTTTCGGGAATGAACGGTCATGGGGTGGCTCCTGGCTAATCCGGAAAAAACCGAAGCACGGCTTCGGCGAGGCAAGGGGCGGATAAGCAGGAGACGGCTACGGATTGTAGCCCATGCGCGCGCACAGGATCATGATCTCGTCATGCGCCGTGCGCGAGGTCAATATGGCGGCTGCGGTCGGAATTAGAGAACGGCCTCACATTGGTGGCGTCGGACCGGAGTTTCCTGCCGATCGCCCGTTGCCGTCAAGTCTGCACCCAAGCATAGTCTTCATATATCAGGCTGCCGTGTTCTCCTCCGTCCTGTTGCGACAGCCCATTTCGAGGCGTTTTGGCCCAAGGCCAACCTTCCGCAGATCACCTTATTTGTCGCAAGCAAGATCACGACGAGACGGATAACGGGCAGTTTTGCCATGCATGTGCCAATGCCATTTGCACCCCGCAGCCGATCCGGCTATCCCTCCCCCGGAATGAATACCATCGCACCATCGATTGAAGCCCCTTCCGGTAAAGGCGCCGCAGACGAGAATTTTCCCGTCGGCTCCTGGTTGCTGCCAGCGCGGCTGCGGCCGCATGTCGCCCGGTATTACGCATTTGCGCGGGCAATCGACGACATCGCCGACGACCCTCTTCTGGCTGCCGACGACAAGATCAATCGCTTGGATTTGTTTGCCCGCGCCCTCCGCGACCCCACCCTTGCGCGACAGCCAGGCCTCGAAAAGGCGGCTGCCGCGCGCGCCATGTTGGACGAGACCGGCATCCCCGACCGTCACTGTCTCGATCTGATCTCGGCCTTCAAGCAGGATGCGGTGAAGCTTCGCTATGAGAGCTGGGATGAACTGATCGATTATTGCGACCGCTCGGCCTCGCCCGTGGGCCGGTTTCTGTTGGATCTGCATGGCGAGGATCGCGCCGGATATGTCTCATCCGATGCGCTCTGCAATGCGCTCCAGGTGATCAATCACCTGCAGGATTGCGGCAAGGACCGAGCGGCGCTCGACCGGGTCTACCTGCCGACTGACTGGTTGAGCTCTGCCGGCGAGCACGTCGAGGCGCTCGATCGACCCAGATCGAGCCCTGGCCTGCGCCGCGTTCTTGACCAGTGCCTGGAAGGAACGCGCGGTCTGCTGCTGGAGGCCGACCGCCTCGCCGGCAGACTGAGATCGCGAAGGCTCGCCATGGAGTCAGCCGTCATCGTCGCGGTGGCGTGGCGGCTGGTGGACGAGCTGTCCCGGCGCGACCCCCTGGCGGAACGCGTCGTTTTGACCAAGCCGCAATTCCTTGCTTGTGGCGCGAAAGGGGTAGCCAAGGCGCTCCTGGCGCGCTAGTGGGCGCAGTCTGCATGGGGTGCAGGCGAATGCATCGTTTGGATCGCGACTATGGCAATCAGGTCACAGATCCAAACCGAGTTAACCCATAACCCCCTTTCCTTACACGCATTCTAGGGAAAGCGTTTTGCCGGTGCTCCTGCGGATGTTAAGGTCTTGTCGGAGGGAGCAGGATCTGCAAAGCGGGGCAATACATTTGCTGTTGCGGCGTCGGACGGCTACTTCGTTGGGGGCGCGCAGAACAAGATTGAGGCGAAATGGCTGTTACACCGCTTCTTGATACGGTTGCTTGTCCGGAAGATCTGCGCAAGATCGACAAGCGTGACCTTCGCCAATTGGCTGATGAGTTGCGTGCGGAGACGATCGACGCGGCATCGACGACGGGCGGCCATTTTGGGGCCGGTCTGGGCGTTATTGAGCTCACGGTAGCCCTCCATTATGTCTTCAATACGCCGGAAGACCGTCTCATTTGGGACGTCAGCCATCAGACATATCCGCACAAGATTCTGACCCAGCGGCGTGAGAAGATCCGCAGCATCCGTCAGAAGGATGGGTTGCACGGATTCACCAAGCGGGCCGAGAGCGAATATGATCCTTTCGGGACCGCCCATAGCTCGACCTCGATTTCCGCGGGGCTTGGCATGGCCGTGGCCCGTGACTTGGCCGAGAAGGACAATCATGTCGTCGCGGTGATCGGCGATGGCGCCATGAGTGCCGGCATGGCCTATGAGGCCATGAACAATGCCGGCGCGCTGGACTCGCGCCTTGTTGTCATCTTGAACGACAATGGCATGTCGATTGCGCCGGCCGTAGGAGCGTTGACGAATTACCTCTCCTGGCTGATTTCCTCCCGGCCCTTCCTGTCCTTGCGGGATATCGGCAAGCAACTGGCCCGCCGCTTTCCCAAGAGCTTCCAGACGGCGGCGGCGCGCGCGGATGAATATGCCCGCGGCATGGTGTTTGGCGGCACGCTCTTCGAGGAGCTGGGCTTCTATTATGTCGGCCCTGTCGACGGCCATGACATTGATACCCTGGTTCCGATCCTGCAGAATGTGCGCGAGGCGGACACTCTGGGCCCCATCCTGCTGCATGTGGTCACCGAGAAGGGCAAGGGTCATCCTTTCCCGAAGCCGCATTCCGAAAAATATCATGCAGTCGGCAAGTTCGATCCCGTCACCTTCGAGCTGAAGAAGGTCGCCTCGAATCACCCGACCTATACCCAGGTCTTTGCGGATGCCCTGGTCAAGGAGGCCGAGAAGGACGAGCGCATCGTCGCCATCACGGCCGCCATGCCGGCCGGCACCGGCCTCGACAAATTCGCCGAGCGCTTCCCGAGACGCTGTTTCGACGTCGGCATTGCCGAGCAGCATGCGGTGACCTTCGCCGGCGGGCTCGCCAGCGAAGGAATGAAGCCCTTCACGGCGATTTATTCGACCTTTCTGCAACGCGCCTTCGACCAAGTGGTCCATGACATCGCCCTGCAGCATTTGCCGGTGCGCTTTGCCATCGACCGCGCCGGCCTGGTGGGCCAGGACGGCCCGACCCATGCTGGCAGCTACGACGTGGCCTATCTGGCATGCCTGCCCGACTTCGTGGTCATGGCCGCGGCTGATGAGGCCGACCTGGTCCACATGGTGGCAACGGCCGCCGAGATCGACGATCGCCCGAGTGCATTCCGCTATCCCCGCGGCGAGGGTATCGGCATCGACATCCCTGAGCATGGCGTTCCGCTGGCGATCGGCAAGGGTCGGATTCTCGAGGAGGGGACGAAGGTTGCCCTGCTCTCCTTTGGGGGCCGTCTGGCAGAGTGCCGCAAGGCCGCTGCTGAACTGAAGGCGCTAGGCCTGTCGACCACGGTTGCGGATGCGCGATTTGCGAAGCCTTTGGACACCGACCTGATCAGGCGGCTCGTGTTGAACCACGAAGTCTTGATCACCATTGAGGAAGGCTCCATCGGCGGCTTTGGGTCTCACGTCCTCCAATATCTCGCAATGAACAATTTGCTGGATCGCGGCGCCCGGATTCGCCCTATGTGCCTGCCCGACCGCTTCATCCTCCATGGCTCTCCGACCGAGCAGTATGATGACGCGGGTCTCGAGGCTCGCCATATCGTGGCCGAGGTGTTTAAGGCGATCGATCAGGAGCATCGCGTATTCGAGCTTAAGGCCAAGGCCTGACGGTCCTGAATTTGTGATGGTAGCCGCGGGCCCAACTTCGATAGACATCGCCGAACCGGACATCGTCAATCGTGCGGAGGTCGAGGCGGTCGTGCGCAACGCCTCCTCCTCGTTCTTTTGGGCGATGCGGATTCTGCCGCGGCAGAAGCGCGAAGCCATCTTTGCTGTCTATGCCTTCTGTCGCGATGTCGACGATATCGCCGACGAGGAGGCCCCGTTGATGGAGAAGCGGGCCGGTCTCAATCGTTGGCGGACGGAGATCGATGCCCTGTTCACCGGTCGCGCTTTGCATCACCCCCTGGCGCGCGCCCTTGCCGACCCCATCCGCCTCTATGATCTGCAACGTGTCGATTTTGATGCCGTGATCGACGGCATGGAAATGGATGCCGGCGCCCCGATCTTCGCTCCTCCCCAGGCCGAGCTTGATCTGTATTGCGACAGGGTTGCTTGTGCTGTGGGAAGGCTCTGCGTGCATATCTTCGGAGAGCCGAACGCGCGCGGCCGCAAGGTGGCCGATGCCCTGGGCCGGGCGCTGCAGCTCACGAACATCCTGCGCGACGTCCAGGAGGATGCCGACCGGGGCAGGCTCTATCTGCCGAAGGAACTTCTCGACCATCATGGCATTGCTGTCCATTCAGCCCCGGCGATCACCGGTCATCCCGCCTATCCTGCGCTGTGGCGGGACCTCGCGCTCCAGGCGGACCATGCTTTTGCACGAGCCAAGCAGGCCCTGGCTGACTGCAACTACCGTAAGATGCGACCGGCACGCATCATGATGGAGGTTTATCGTCGCGATTTTGATCGCATGCGAGCCCTCTCCGATGCCGACCTCGTCGATCCTGCGATTTCCAAGCGTCTGGTGAGCAAGGGTGAAAAGCTTCTGATCGCCTTGCGATATGCGGTGCTGTAGAAGCACTTCGTCTGAACCTTCGCACCTGAGCCTGTCCTGAGAATTGTCGAATGCCCCTCGTCCACATCATTGGCGCCGGCTTGGCCGGCCTATCTGCTGGGGTCGAGCTTGCCAAAGCAGGACACCAGGTTCAGCTCTGGGAACAGGCCGTGCGTGCCGGAGGTCGGTGCCGCTCGTTTCATGATGCCGCTCTCGACTGCGTCATCGACAATGGCAATCACATGCTCCTATCGGGCAACCGCTCGGCCATGGCCTATCTGCAGACCATCGGCGCCGAGGACCGGTTGATCGGCCCCGATGCGGCGCGGTTTCCGTTTCTCGACGTCCGCAATGGCAACCGCTGGACCATCGCGCCCAACAGCGGCAAGCTGCCTTGGTGGATGTTCAGCCGCCATCGCCGGGCTCCCGGCACCAGCGCCTTTGACTATCTTGCCGGATTGCGGCTTCTGAACGCGGATGCGACGTCGACCGTCAGCGAGGTGCTCAAAGTCGACGCAGCCGTCATGGAACTCTATTGGGAGCCCTTGGTCGTCGCCGTCCTCAACGCGCCACCGGACACTGCCGCCGCAATTTTGCTCAAGCCGGTCTTGTTGGAGATTTTCGCGCAGGGGGCTGCGGCGAGCCGGCCGCGCATCGCCCGCCACGGCTTGTCGGACACCTTCATCGATCCTGCATTGGAATACATCACCGACCGCGGTGGGAACATCCGCCACGGATCCCGCCTCCTGTCCTTGGATCGCGACGGAGACCGTGTCACCGGCCTTACTTTCGCGCGTGAGACGGTCGCGTTGAACCCTGGAGATCAGGTGGTTCTGAGCGTGCCTCCCACCGTTGCCAGTGATCTTCTGCCCGGTCTCACCGTCCCCGACGCCTTTGCTCCCATCGTCAATGCGCATTTCCGCCTGGACCATCCGATCATGATACAGGATGACATGCCGGTGATTGGAATTGTCGGCGGCACCGCGCAGTGGATCTTTTTGCGTGATGACGTGGCATCCGTTACTGTCAGTGCCGCCGAGGCTCTGGCCGACAGCCCGGCGGAGACTGTGGCGGAAGCGGTGTGGCGAGACGTCGCTATGGCTCTTTCCATGGCCTCCGCTCCGCTGCCACGTTGGCGTATCATTAAGGAGCGACGGGCGACCTTCGCTCAAACACCGGCTCAGATTGCCAGGCGTCCGGGTTCACGGACGGCCTATGCCAACTTGGTTTTGGCGGGTGACTGGACCGCGACCGGATTGCCGGCGACCATCGAGGGGGCGATCAGATCGGGCGCCACCGCGGCCGCAAACGTGTTATCAACAAACTTAGGTCAGCTTGACAAATTCGCGGCAACGATCAAGTCAAACAGTAGCCACACTGACGAACTTGCATCCCGGGTTGAAGGACGACGATGACGATTGCAATATCGGAGCGCAGTTTCCATGCCGAGACGCGGGGCGTTCCCGGTTACTCGGATGTGGATTTCTACGATCGTCTTGACGCTACGATTGCCGATGCTGCCTCGGCCCTCTCCGCACTCCAGCAGCGTGACGGACATATTCTCTTTGAGCTGGAAGCTGACGCAACCATCCCGTCGGAATATATCTTCTTCAACCACTTCATGGATGAACTCGATCCCGCGCTCGAAGCGGAGCTGGGTGAATATCTGCGTCTCATCCAGTCTGACAAGCATGACGGCTGGTCGCTCTACTATGATGGCGACTTCAATATCTCCGCCTCCGTGAAGGCCTATTTCGCCCTCAAGCTCATCGGCGAGGACGCTGATGCCCCTCACATGGTGCGGGCTCGCAACGCGATTTTGGCACATGGCGGCGCGGAGACCGCGAATGTCTTCACGCGCTATACCCTGACCTTGTTTGGGCAGGTACCGTGGCATGCGATCCCCGCCATGCCGATCGAGCTCATGCTGATGCCGCGATGGTTTCCGGTGAACATCTGGAAATTTGCCTACTGGTCGCGCACCGTGATCGCGCCCTTGCTGCTCCTGGCGGCAATGCGGCCTCGAGCGTCCAATCCGACCGGCGGGTCCTGCCGTGAGATCTTCAAGAACGATCCTGCGACCATCACCCAGTGGCAGACCAATCCGACGGGCAAGCTGTGGGGCGAATTCTTCCTTAAGCTCGACAGGTTGCTCCATCCCGCCGAACGCCACATCTTCCCAAGGCTCTTCACGCGCAAGCGCGCCATTAAGGCGGCTGTCGACTTTATCGTCCCCCGCCTGAACGGCGAGGACGGCCTTGGCGCGATCTTTCCGGCCATGGCCTATTCCGGCATGGCCTTCAAGGCTTTGGGCTATCCTAAGGATCATCCTTATCAGGTCATGGTTCGCCAATCCGTCGACAAGCTCGTCGTCGATCATCGCGAAACCCGCAACGACCGTCCTCGCTATGTGCAACCCTGCGTCTCTCCGATCTGGGACACGGCACTTGCCGGTCACGCCCTGCGCGAGGCAGCGACCGAGGACAGCGGAAAGCGCATTGATCATGCATGTGAGTGGCTTGTCGGCAGACAGATCAACGATGTGAAGGGTGACTGGGCCATCAATGCTCCTGATCTGGAGCCCGGTGGTTGGGCCTTTCAGTATCGCAATGATTATTACCCCGATGTCGACGACACGGCGGTGGTCGGTATGCTGCTGCACCGCATTGACGCCGAGGCCCACAAGCCGGCGATCGACCGCGCCCTCGTCTGGATCGAGGGCATGCAAAGCAAGAACGGGGGATGGGGCGCCTTCGACATCGACAACAATGCCGATTTCCTCAACTCGATTCCATTCGCCGATCACGGGGCCTTGCTTGATCCGCCAACGGCCGACGTGACCGCCCGCTGCTTGGGTTTCCTAGCCCAGGCGGGATATGCCAGTGACCATCCCATCGTCGCTCGCGGCATCAAGTTCCTCAAGGACGAGCAAGAAGAAGACGGCTCGTGGTTTGGACGCTGGGGCACGAATTACATCTACGGAACCTGGTCCGTCCTCTGCGCGCTGAATGCCGTGGGGGAGGACATGCAGGCACCCTATGTTCGCAAGGCGGTTGACTGGCTGCTCGCGTGTCAGCGCGAAGATGGAGGTTGGGGAGAGGACGGCGCCAGCTATTGGAAAGAGCGCAGATTCGAAACCAAGGAATCCACGGCCTCACAGACGGCATGGGCGCTGCTCGGTCTGATGGCGGCCGGCGAAGTCGACCATCCATCGGTGGAGCGCGGCGTGAAGCACATTCTTGCCACCCCCCGTGACGGCGCCAACTGGAAGGAACCCTGGTATACGGCCGTAGGCTTCCCCCGGGTCTTTTATCTCCGGTATCACGGCTACAGTTCCTATTTCCCCATCTGGGCCCTGTCCCGCTTCCGCAATTTGAAGCGGGGGAATTCGAAACAGGTGGTCTGGGGACTGTGAGGCTGGGCCAGCTCACATCCAGGCGCGGCAAAGCGATTCTGAGATCTCAATCATCGTTTCGATGGATCGATCGAGCATACCTCAGCGCTCGCATCGCAGGGGAAAGGGTCGTGGAGGCCGGCGAGGAGTAATCGCATGGCGCTGCCCGCCTCCCCCGGCTTCATTACAGGCTTGGTCTTCGAGGCCGATATCCTGCGTGCAGCTGGCCATCTTCATGTCGCCTGCCATGGGCCGGGCCAGGCCCGCGCTCAAGCCGCGGCCGAGGCACTGGTCGCGCGGAACTGTGATGGACTGGTCAGTTTCGGCGTGGCCGGCGCCCTCGCGCCCGGATGGCAGACGGCGCGAATCATCATCCCCGAAATACTTCTCGACGAGCAGCACCGTCACTATGTGTGCGACGGACCATGGCGCGTCCGGATGAGCGGTGCCGTCCCCGAAGGCGCACCTGTGGCAAGCCTGTTGAGCGTTCTCCAACCGGCATTGACGCCGGAGGAGAAGCAGAGGCTCCATCGCAACACGGGTGCCGTTGCCATCGACATGGAATCTGCAGCGATAGCCACGGTCGCAGAGCGACACGGCCTGCCATTCATCGTCCTGCGGGTGATTCTCGACGAGATGGACGCGGTCGTACCGCCTTCGGCCATGAAGGGCATGCGCTCCGATGGCACGATAGATGCGATGGCGACGGTCCGGGGGCTGTTGCGCCACCCCCGAGACCTTCCGGCATTGCTCCGACTTGCGCGAGCGAACTCCCGCGCAGCCCGGTCACTAGCTCGCCTTGCTCATCTCGCGATTGGCGGTCGTGTTGACTAGGGTTACCTTCGGCCGCTTTGGCGGAGTTGGGTTCTCGTGGATCTCAGCCAACGCCTTCGTGACATGGGTCTCGAACACATATTCCGCCGGCCGCTGATTGGAGAGCGAGATCTCTGGTGCCATGTCTCCCTCGGTCTTGAAGCCTCCCAACCAGACTTTGAGGGCTTTCAGAGGATGGGCGACCGTATCGTTGACGGCGGTCGGCTCGAAGCCGCAATGCACCATGCAATTGGCGCATTTTTCGTACTTTCCGGTGCCGTAGCTGTCCCAGTCGGTGGTCTCCATCAGCTCCTTGAAGGAGCCGACATAGCCCTCTCCAATGAGGTAGCAGGGCTTCTGCCAGCCGAATACGTTGCGGGTTGGATTACCCCATGGCGTACAGGAGTAGTCCTGATTACCGGCGAGGAAGTCCAGATAGAGACTTGACTGGTTGAAGACCCACTTGCGGCTGCTCTCCTTGCCGCGCCGGAAGACGTCGCGAAACAGGTTCTTTGTTTCTTGCCGCTTCAGGAAGTGATCCTGTGCTGGAGCCCGCTCATAGGCATAGCCGGGAGAGACCGTGACGCCCTCCACACCCAGCCCCATGACGAAGTCGAAGAACTCCGCAGCCTTGTCAGCCCGAGCATTGTTGAACAGCGTACAGTTCACCGTCACGCGGAATCCGCGCTTCACGGCCTCTTTAATGGCCTCGACTGCTCGATCGAAAGTCCCGGGCTGCGCCACGGCATGGTCATGCTCTTCCTTCAGCCCGTCGAGATGGATCGACAGCGTCAGATAGGGGCTGGGCTTGAACAGATCGAGTTTCTTCTTGAGCAGCAGAGCGTTCGTGCAGAGATAGACGAACTTCTTGCGTGCCACGATCCCCTCGACGATCTGATCGATCTCCTTGTGGATCAGTGGCTCGCCCCCGGGGATGGAAACGATGGGCGCCCCGCATTCGTCGACGGCCTTGAGGCATTCCTCCACGGACAGACGCTTGTCGAGGATGGGTTTTGGATAATCGATCTTGCCGCAGCCCGGGCATGCGAGATTGCACTTGAACAAGGGCTCGAGCATCAGGACCAGCGGATATCGCTTGTTCCCCAGGATCTTCTGCTTGAGGATATAGCCCCCAACGCGCGCTTGCTGGATAAACGGTACCGCCACAGCAGCCCCTTTCTCAATGTTCCCCGAGGGAACGGGTTGGAGACGTTATTGTGCACGCGCACAAGTCCGCAGCGTCCCCGCATTAATCTCCAGCATTGAGGGAAAAGGACGAGCAGCGTCAAGTACTGGCGGGGTGCCATCGCGCCACATGCTTGCCATAGAATGAAATCTCGTCCTGATTGTGTCTTTGCAGTCGCAATGCGACGCCCTGTCAGCGGCGACGGCTGGGCAGAGTCCAGTAGACGAGAGTTGGGAGCACGATGAAAGTGCAAGCAGTGAGCAGGGCCAATCCGGCGATCAGGATCTTACCCAGTAGGATCGGTGCAGCCAGCGGGGCTGTCAGCAGCGTTGCCGCACCGACCATGATGGCGAGAGTCGTCCAGAGAATAGCGCGCGGCGTGCTCGGGCGAGCAGCATTGTTGTACCGCACACTCTCCCGAGCGCGCATCAGCAGCTTGATGCCGTTGCCCACTCCAAGACCGATCAGCAGTGGCACGGCCAATGCGGTGAGCGGGACCACCGGCAAATCGAGAAGGACCATGGCGCCGGCCAGAATGAGCAGCGCGAGCGTCACCGGGATCGCGACGAGCAAGACATCGTAGAATCGCGGAAGGAGGCTGATCAGCAAAAGTGCAATGACACCGGCCGATACGGCCAGCACCTGGAGGAGGGCTTGCCTGAGTGTGACGGCGGTTTCATAGGCGTCGACAGCGGGACCCGAGGCCTGCGGAGCCACGCTTTGGACGGCGGTGACGAAATTTTTGAGGTTGCCACGGTCGCTCAGGTCGCTTTTAGCGCTGATGTCGATGAGAAACTGCCCATTGGGAGCGAGATACCGGCGCTTCAATTCGGGATCGAGAGTATCGAGCGAGATACGGCTCGCATCGGCAAGCATGCGCAGACGGGCGATGGTTGGCGACAGGCTAGTCAGAAGCGCGGTCTCAAGCTCGGCGATGGCCGCTTCCCCCGTACCCTTTGAGGCCGCAAACTCCCTGAGCGTCGCTTCCACCGTTTGAGCGGCGGCACGTGCTGTCTCCGGCGCGTTGGATGAAGCGATGCTGTTGAGCGCGCGTTCCAGCTGTCCGATGGATCCGCGTTCGGCCTGCTCCGCGCTCGTCTGCGGCGTACCTTCGAGCGCCGGCGGAAGACTTCCTTGGACGTCGCCGAGGATCGCAAGTTTTGTGTCCTGCCCGCTGGGCACGAAATTGAACACGCTGATGGCGGCTCCGACTTCGGGCAGCGCCTCGATGGCTTTGTACAGCGACCGCGCCTGCTGCTCTCCCGTCACCATCACCTGTGCTGCGCCCGTCATGGGCTGAGCGACAATTCTCGCATCCCGCTCGAACTCCACATCCCGCAGCAAGAGGACGCTGGCGGCGGCGGCGGCGACAATCGGCAGGGTAACCAGAAAGCGCACCGGCTGCGAGGTCAGCACTCCTGCGATGGTGGCGAGCACCTGGCTTGACGCGGGTCGGCCTCGCCGCGGGTTGATGGGCAGCAGCACGAGCAGCGCAGGAACCAGCAGATGGCCGGCAAGCAGCATGATCGCCAGCGTGGCCGCGACCACCAAGCCGATCTCGGCGACGCCCACGAGATCCGTCGACCAGAAGGCGAGAAAGGCAATGGTCATCGCGACGAATGCCAGTGCCGATGGGAGGCCGCAGGATTTTGCAGCGACGGCGAGTGCGCGCGCCTGATCCCGTCCGCCGAGTCTTTCCTCGCGGAACCTCAGTGCGAAGAGCATTGGCAGGTCCATCAGCACACCGGCCAGGAGGGCGGCGACGACGATGGCAGGAAGTCCAACCGATCCGAGAATGGCTGCTCCCGCCGCCGCGGCAAAGGCCAGTGTTGCAGCCCAGGTGGCGACGCAAACCAAGAAGAGCCGCATCGATCGAAGGCCCAACAGGGCAACGAGGCAGCCGCCCGCGAGAATCATGGCAAAAGCTAATGGCAGCCAGGCTGCGACCGTGTTGACCGCGTCGCCCTTAGACGCGGGTCCCCCCACCAGGCGGATTTTCGCGACACCTCGGGTAATAGCGGGATCAGCGATCAAGGCCCTCGCTGCCGCGACCGACTCGGGCCCCGGAGTAGGCTTGACGGAGATCGCCCAGCTTTGCCGGTTGCGGCTGAGGTCTCCGACCAAAGTGCTTTGCCAGTCGAGCATCGCCGGCTTGTTGTCGATGAGGCTCTGCCCCACCCGGTCGATCTCCGTGAGCAATGTGATCGCCTCGGGCGGAAAAATCTTCATCCTGGTGGCGATTGCCAACTGATCGAGGCCTGTCGCCAGCCCGACCAGATCTGGTTGGCGCGACAGGATCTGCATGAGCGGCATCGCCCGCTGCAGTCTCACGGCAACGGTCTGGATGTCCGTTGGCGGCATCATCATCAGGGCATTCTGATCGTAAAATGAACCCAGCCCCGGGGCGAAGATCTCGCTGAAGAGTTCGGGCCGCGCGCGGAACGCATCCGCAACCCGGTCGGCTGTCACCCGCGCCACCGTTGGATCGTCGGCTTCGACGATTGCCGTCATCGACTGCTCGACGGCGGGGAAGACGCTGTGAACCGCCTGCGCTGCCTGCTTGAACGGTGCCTGGGACGAGATCAGCCCGGCATCGTCGAGATCCACAGTCAAGGTACTGTAGGCGTAGATTCCGGCACCGCACGCAGCGATCATCACCAGCCCCAGCACCAAGGCCGCATGCCGCGCCGACCACGAGGCGTAGGCAGCGACCATGCTACCGAAACTCAGTTCCAATCGTGAACGCAGCATCACCTCGATTTCCCCGACCGTCTCACCGAACTGCGTGGGTTAGCATGTTCGCGACAAATCGGACACGCCCCTCTCGGGAAAGAGCGGCAAGATGGCAATTGTTTGACCCCATTTCCTGTGTCGCCATTATAATCCGTCGACCGTACAGGATGGCGTCCCCATGAGGAAAGACTGGCTTGCCGGAAGTGTAGCGCTGCTGTTGTCCCTGCCTGCGCCGGGGGCTTTCGCCGTGGAACTCGAGGACAGCCCGCAGGGACAGTGCTGGTCGGCCTTCACCCAATGCACGGAGGCAGCCTTTGGCGAGGAGGCCTGGCGCAGTGCCTGTTACGCAGATCTCACCATCTGCCTGCGGCCTCTGCAACCGGGGCAATGTCAGCCCGCATCCGCGAATCTTTGCGATGAGTTTGTCTCCCGCTGCAACGAAGTGATGGGAAATGATCCTCAGCCTCGCGCCCAGTGCAAGGCCGATCACGACGCCTGCCGATTAAGTTTCGGGTGCTGAGCCAGGCTCTTCTGGCGCTGCGGCCCGACGATGCGCTGCACGTTGCCGGAGATAGCTCCGATAGCCGAGTGGGAGCATGACGAGATAGGCTGCGGCGAGAGCCGTCAGCACCTGCCAGGGAAAGCTTGCCAGGACGGCAATGAAGAGCACCATCACCAACAAGACGGGCAGCACCACGTCGCGAGAGATCCGCGATCCCAGGGTCTTTCCCGAAAGCGTTGGCACCTTGCTGACCATGAGAAAGCCGATGACGGCCACATAGGGAAGGATGAACCAGGCGGCTGCCGGTCCGTTGGGGATGACGCCGAGGAAGCCGAGAAAGAGGGGCAGCAGCGCCAAACCCGCACCGGCGGGGGCCGGCACCCCGGTGAAGAAGTTGGCCATGTAGGCCGGCCGGTCCGGATCGTCCAGGGCGACGTTGAACCGGGCGAGCCTGAGAGCACAGCAAATGGCCAGCACCAGACAGACGATCCAGCCCAGGCTTTTCAGCTCGTGCAGCGACCACAGATAGAGAAGCACTGCCGGCGCCACGCCGAAATCCACGAAATCCGCCAACGAATCGAGCTCTGCTCCGAAACGCGAGGTGCCTTTGAGCAGTCGCGCGATTCGGCCGTCCAGGGCATCGAGAAGAATGGCGATGATGATACCCGCGACGGCCAGTTCGAAGCGTCCTTCGATACCCAGCCTGATGGCGGTCACGCCGGCGCACATCGCCAGCAGCGTGATCAGGTTCGGCAGCAGGAACCGCACCGGCACCTGCTTGAACCGGCGCATCCGCTGTTCGCGCGATCTTTGCCGTGGATCCAGCGACTCGCTGCCGCGCCATCCCATCCGCTTCTCCTTTGTCACGCAACCGACAGGATACTAACGCCTATCCGAGCCGAGCGATCCGCTCCGGCTCGACGGAACGAAGGTCGGCGAACACCGTCTCGCCCGCAATAGCACGCTGGCCGATCGAGACCAGCGGAGTCTTGCCCACCGGAAGAAAGACGTCGACGCGACTGCCGAAGCGGATGAGGCCGATGCGCTCTCCCACGAACACCTGGGTCTCGGGTCTGACAAAGGGCACGATTCGCCGCGCAACCAGGCCGGCGATCTGCACGACCCCCAGCTCCTCGCCATCGGCCATCAGGATGGCGAACGCCTGACGTTCATTGTCTTCGCTGGCCTTGTCGAGTTCGGCATTGATGAACTTGCCCGGGATATAGGTCATTCGAGTGATCCGTCCGGCCACGGGAGCGCGATTCACATGCACGTCGAAGACATTCATGAAAACCGAAATCCGAATCCTTGGTTCGTGCGAAAAACCGAGCTCCGGCGGCGGCACCACGGATTGGATGGCGCTGATGCGGCCATCCGCCGGACTGATCACCAGACCCTCACGAAGCGGTGTCACCCGGTCGGGATTGCGGAAGAAATAAGCGCACCAGAGGGTCAGGACGACTCCGATCCAACCCAGCGTATCGGAGACGAACAGAAACAAAATGAGTGTGATGGCGGCGAAGATCGCGACGAATCGATACCCCTCGCGATGGACGGGTGTCAGCGTCGCGCGGATGGTGGCCAGAATGTCCAATCTTTGCTCCTGAGGTCATGTTGATGGAGCCCCGCGGCTCCGCTGTTGTCTGTTGAGGATGGCTCCGCAACCCGGAGGCACTCCTTACCGCACCACCTCGACGAAGGCTCTGTCCTCCTGATCCTCGCCGAGCTCATCCTCCACGGCAAGCAGTCCTGCTGCAACCGGCGTTTGTGTGAACACCGTCTCGGCTCGGATTTCCGCCTCTTCCTCAGCCTCGCGCTGACGGTTCCACATGCTGGCATAGACCCCATCACGCGCCAGTAGCTCGCCATGACGTCCCCGCTCGACGATTCGCCCATCGGCCAAGACGATGATCTCATCCGCATCCACCACGGTCGACAGCCGATGGGCGATCACTAGGGTGGTTCGGTCTTTCGACACGAGCTTCAAGGCCGATTGGATCTCCCGCTCGGTATGGGTATCGAGCGCCGACGTCGCCTCGTCCAGAACCAGGATCGGCGGCGCTTTGAGGATCGTGCGCGCGATCGCCACCCGCTGTTTTTCGCCGCCCGAGAGCTTCAGCCCCCTTTCGCCGACGATCGTTGCATAACCCTGAGGCAAGCTGATGATGAAATCATGGATCTGGGCACTATGCGCAGCGGCGATGATCTCCGCATCGCTGGCCCCGGGCCGCCCATATTCGATGTTGTAGCGGATCGTGTCGTTGAACAGCACCGTATCCTGCGGGACCATGCCGATTGCCTGCCGCAGACTGACTTGCGTCACCTCATCGATCCGCTGGTCGTCAATGGTGATCCCGCCGCTACTGACGTCGTAAAACCGGTAGAGCAGTCGCGAAATCGTCGATTTCCCGGCACCGGAAGGACCCACGATGGCCAAGGTCCGCCCTGCGGGCACGCGAAAGCTCACATCCTTGAGGATCGCTCGTTCTGGATCATAGGCGAACTGCACGTGATCAAACACGATCTCCCCGCGGTGGACCCCGAGAGCGGTCGCATGAGGGGCATCCTTGATCTCGGGCGGCACATCCAGCAGTTGGAACATGGACTCGATGTCGATGAGACCCTGCTTGATGTCCCGGTAGGTCGAGCCGAGGAAGTTCAATGGCATGTAGAGCTGGATCAGGAATGCGTTGATCAGCACGAAATCGCCGACGGTCATGGCTCCCTGGGCGACGCCCCGCGCGGCCATCAGCGTAATGATGGCAAGCCCGATGGTGAAGATGACGATTTGGCCGGAGTTGAGCACCGCCAGGGACGTCATTGTCTTCGTGGCAGCGGTCTCGTAACGCGCCATGGACTGATCGAAACGCCGCGCTTCATGCTCCTCGTTGGCGAAATACTTCACGGTCTCGAAATTGAGCAGGCTGTCGATGGCTTTGGTAGTCGCCTCCGTGTCGGCATCATTCATCCTGCGCCGCAAATTGAGCCGCCATTCGGTGGCACGGTAGGTAAAGCCGATGTAGAGGAGCACTGTAATGCCGGTGACCACGGCATAGATCCAGCCGAATTCCCACGCCAGAATTCCGCAGACGAGACTGAGCTCGACGAGGGTCGGAAAGGTATTGAAGACCGAGAACCGAAGGATCGTCTCGATGCCTTTGGTGCCGCGCTCGATGATCCGGCTCAAGCCCCCCGTCCGCCGGTCCAGGTGGAACCGCAGCGACAAGGCATGGAGATGCCGGAAGGTTCGGTCGGCCAGCCGCCGGACGGCATTCTGACCGACGCTGGCAAACAGGCCGTCACGCACCTGCGCAAAGAGGACCATGGCGACCCGTCCAGCAGCATAGGCAAGGATCAGCGCCAGCGGCACGGCAACCGCTGTTGCCGCGATCGCCCCTCGTTCACTGTCCGCCACGCTGATCGGCGCCAGCGCATCCACGGCATATTTGAAGGCGTAAGGAGTGGCGACGGTGGTGATCTTGGCAATGATCAAGGCCACGACGGCGAACACGACCCGCAGCTGCAAATCCAGCCGCTCAGAGGGCCAGAGATAGGGCAGCACGGCTTTCATCGTTCCCCAATGGCCCGAGGGGGCTGCGGGGGAAGCGGCGGCATCGTTGATCGGGGCGGTCATCAATTCCTGGAAAGCGGCACGGCACGCGGAGAAACATTTCCCGCGCGTGTCGCCTACTTAGTGATCTTTGACCCGTCGATCAAATCATGCCCGAAAATATCTGGTTCCGGGACCTCGAATGCCGCTCCACCAAAAGCTAATTCCGGCTCAGTTTGGAGTTTGCGGAGGCTCGAAAGGGTCGCGTCGACTGGGCGGGATGACAGCGGGCGGCGTGGCTCCCGGTGTGTTGAAGATCTGCCCCGGATAAATCAGGTCGGGATTGCGAATCTGCATCTGGTTGGCCTGGTAGATCACCGAATACTGGACGCCCTTGCCATAGACCACGCGGGCGATGCGCCACAAATTGTTCCCCGGCTGGATGATGACTTGCCCCCGCGCCTGTGCGGGAGTGGCCGGCGGCAACTCGCCAGTAGCCGTCTGCGCGCCTGATGGGGCCGTGGCTGTCTGTGGTGATGAAGGAGCCAATCCTGTGATCTTGGGTGCCGGGGCTGATCCTGATTGTGCCGTAGCGGACCCCTGATTCGTGACGTTTCCCGGAGCAGTGGATGGCCCCTGCCCCGTCACGATGGATGGCGCTGTGGCGGGCCCCTGCCCGGTCACAGCGGATGGCGCGGTGGCGGTCTTCTGTCCCGTCACGCCGGAGGACGCAGGCGGCGCGACATTTTGTGAGCTTCCGGCGACTCCGGATCCGGTCTGGGCGGGCGTCTCCACCATGGCTGCCGGCGCGCCGCTACGGGAATTCTTGGCCTCGCCGACGACGCCGGCACCCGAGCCGTTCTCTTCGGTAGCGGCCCCGCCTCCCGTGGCCGGCAGGCGTTCGGCGCTCTTGCCGCTGGCACCGGCAGCGTCCGATTGGGTCGCGCCAATCTGCGCCTCGGCGACCGTCTTGCTCTCGGGCTGAGCGGCAGGCGCGCCTGCCGGAGCTTGTGCCGCTGCCCGTTGCTTCAGGAGTTGGGCGACCATTTCCTCATCGGCCCGTTCGAAGGGGAGCTCCACACGCTTTTCAACCCTGCCATTTGGCAACAGCTGATCGACGCGCAAATGGTGCTTGCCCGATGCGATGGTCCCTTCATTTTCGAGGACCCAGCGGCCGTCGGCCTGGGTCACGGCGTCGGCGACATGCTTGTTGTCGATATAGAGCCTGACCCTGGAACCGGCGGGCGCGGTGCCCGAGAAGATCATCTGCCCGCGATCACTATAGTCGACGGTTTCCAATTGCAGCGGCTTTTCGGCGGCAGTGGTCTCTGCCGCGGTCTGTGCCATCGGCTCTGGCGCCTGGATCACCTTGCTTGGCTTGTCGGGTTCCGTCGCCACGATCAGGGGCCTCTCTTCGCCTGGGGGCGCAAGGGCGAGAGCCACGGTCTGGTCTGAGACCACCGCCTTTTGCCCAGGCTCCTTGGAAACGACGGACAGGTCATGGTCGCCGGGCGGAATCGGCTTGTCGATCACCACGACCCACTCACCCCGCTCATTGGCTTCGGTCTCGCTCAAGGTGGTTGAATCGAGCATGACGGTGACGGTCGCCTTCGGCTTGGCCCGGCCGGCGATCACGGCGGTACCGTCCTCCTCAACGCGGACGATGTCGAAACTGGGTTTCTCTTCGGCCGCGCCAGCCAGCGGCTCGGGCGTATCCGTCCCCGGCGTAGAAGCATCGCTGCCCCCCGGCGTCGGCGCGGTCATCCCGGCCAGTGGCTCTTCAATCTTTTGGCTCTGCGGGGCACCGAGGGCTGCCTGCTGCTGGTTCGCTGCAGTTTGCGACTGCCCCCCGACCGAGGGTTCGGAGGCGGCTCGCTCCGGGGTAGAGAGGCCTGGGGACTGTGGCTGGCCCTCGGCCACGTCGCTGCCGCCCGACTGCGGCGCCTTAATGTCGGGAGCGGTCGCGGTGGAACTCTGACCCTGGCCGGATGTCGATCCCTGCGGTGCGATGGCATCTTCCGCAGGCAGTGTCGCCCATTGCCGCCAGCGATCCCACTTATCGCTGTTGACGTAAAGCAACACACCTAAAGCCACCAGCACGAACGCCACCACGATGGCGAGCGGATTCTTCATCGACTAAATCCGTAATGTTCCAGATTTTCACGACTATACGAGCTCTTTGACCTTGCTCCGCCGGAAACTCTTCACTTCTTGCATGAAGTGCTACGCGCAGCAAGCATATGGATGTCGCAATGTTCTGATCTGATTGATGAACCGTAACCTGCCTCAGCTTGTCGGGAGCGTTTGCAGCACCCATTATGAGACAGGTCTTCGCAGGCACTATTTCTCACCCTGACCCGTTAACGTTAACAAAGTTGCAAATGTCTTCGATTCGATCAGTCTGTGTTTATTGTGGTTCGAGCCGCGGCCGCAATCCGGCCTATGCCGAAGCCGCCCGCATCTTGGGCGAGGAGCTGGCCGCCAGCGGCATCGGCCTCGTCTATGGCGGTGGTGGCCTGGGCCTCATGGGGGAGGTTGCGAAAGGCAGCCTGTCGGGTGGTGGCCGGGTCACCGGCATCATCCCGGAATTTCTGGTGCAGAAGGAACGCATGCTCGACGAGGTCACGGACCTCGTGGTCACGCAGAACATGCATGAGCGCAAGATGACGATGTTCGAGCGCTCGGATGCCTTCGTGGCTCTGCCGGGCGGGATCGGCACCCTTGAGGAACTCGTGGAAATTTCGACGTGGTCCCAGCTCGGCCAGCACACGAAACCGATCGTGCTGCTGAACGTGGCGGGGTTCTGGGCTCCTTTATTGGAGCTCCTGCGGCATATGCGCGAAGAGGCGTTCCTGCGGCCGGGGCTCGACGTGTCTTTCGGCGTCGTCGACACGCCCCAGGAGGTGCTGCCCTATCTCCAGGCCGAAGCCGAGCGGCGTCGCGAGACGGTCCCTCTCCGTCCTGTCCGCCAGATCATGTGAAGACCGCACGGACTCAGCTGGGCGGTATGTCGACTGCCGGCCGGTCCCGTCGCAAGGCCGACCAGGAGAAGAGCGCCAGCGCCACCCAGATCAAGATGAAAGTGATCAGCCGCACCGTGGTCAGCGGCTCATGGAACCAGAAGACACCGAAGAGAAAGCCGATCGAGGGGCCGATATACTGCATCAGTCCGAGGGTCGACAGCCGAAGGCGCCGGGCGGCTGCCGCAAACAGCATCAGCGGGGCCCCGGTCACGACGGCACCGACAATGAGATAGAGCGCATCCAGCGGTGCGGTGAACAAATGCCCCTGCCCCGTAACCTCGAACCAGACGATGGCGCCGACCGCCACCGGCGTCATCACCATGGCCTCCACCAGGAAGCCCTCGACCGCTCCCACAGGAACCTGTTTGCGCAGATAGCCATAGGTCGCGAAGCTCGACGCCAGCGCAAGGGCGAGCCACGGAAACACTCCCTCGGCCGTGGTCTGGAAGACGACCGCGACGGCGGCGATGCCAATCGCGAGCCCCTGTGCCCGCGTCAGCCGCTCCCCCAGCAAGGCGAAGCCGAGCGCCACGCTGATCAGCGGATTGATGTAATACGCTAGGCTTGATTCGAGGATGCGGTCATTGGCGACCGCCCAGATGAACAGGCTCCAATTAATGGCAATGATGGTCGCGGTGAACATCAGCACCCGCATGATCCGCCAGGTCCGCAGGATCGATCCCACCGTTGCACCGCCGCCCAACACCATCAGGACGACAACGGCGAACGGCACGGCCCAGGCCGCACGGTGGGCTACGATTTCCAGCGGCGGTATATGGGGCGCGAGCTTGTAATAGACGGTGACGAAGCCCCAAATCACATAGGCGGCAAGGCCGCAGAAAAAGCCTTTTCGGCTTTCTGCGAGTGCCCGTTCATGGGCCGTGATCTCGAGTTGGATGGACGCCATCACACTGTTCCCATGCAGGAACGGGCGCCTGCGCGAGCGGCCGCATTGGTCTCACGAAGCGCCTGCCGGCACAACCATGGCGCGCCCATAGCCGCCATGCGGCAAGCGCATGGCGTGGAACGGCCCCATCGGCTAAGAGGCCGGGGCCCGGTCGCGCATCAGCTTGAAGGTGATGGAGTCAATGAGCGCTTGGAACGAGGCATCGACGATGTTGGGCGAGACTCCCACCGTGAACCAGCGCTCGCCCTGGGCATCGCCGGATTCGATGAGGACGCGCGTCGTCGCCGCGGTCGTGCCGTTGAGGATCCGCACTTTGAAGTCGACCAGCTCCAAATCCGCCAAGTAAGGGGAATATTTTCCCAGATCCTTGCGCAACGCCATGTCCAGCGCATTGATCGGACCATTGCCCTCCCCCACCGACATCAGGATCTCACCATCGACTTTGATCTTGACCGTGGCCTCGGACATCGTGACGAGGTCGCCGAGCGCATTGTGGCGACGCTCCACCATCACCCGAAAACTCTCCACATCGAAGAAATGCGGCACGGATCCGAGCGTCTGCCGGGCCAGGAGCTCGAAGGAGGCATCCGCGCCCTCATAGGCGTAGCCCTCGGCCTCGCGCCGCTTCACCTCGTCCAGGAGCCGGTCGAGACGTTTGTCCTTGGCCTCCACATCGAGTCCGATGCGGGCGAGTTCGGCCAACAGATTGGAGCGCCCCGCCTGATCCGACACGAGGACCCGTCGCCGGTTGCCGACGATCTCCGGCGCCACATGCTCGTAGGTGCGGGGATCCTTCATGATCGCCGAAGCGTGGATGCCGGCCTTGGTGGCGAAGGCGGCCTCTCCCACATAGGGCGCCTGCCGATCGGGGGCCCGGTTCAGCAACTCGTCGAAGACCCGTGAGACATGGGTCAGAGTGGCCAGCGCCTCGGGAGCGACCCCCGTGACGAAGCGGTCCGCATAGGATGGTTTGAGCGCCAGGGTCGGGATCAGCGATACGAGATTGGCGTTTCCGCAGCGCTCGCCGATGCCGTTGAGCGTGCCCTGAATCTGTCGCGCCCCGGCCCGCACCGCCGCCAGCGAATTCGCCACCGCCTGCTCAGTGTCGTTATGGGCGTGGATCCCGAGATGATCCCCGGGAATATGGCGGCAGACAGCACTCACGATGGTTTCGATCTCGTCCGGGAGCCTGCCGCCATTCGTATCGCACAGGACGACCCAGCGGGCGCCGGCCGCATAGGCTGCCTGGGCGCAACTGAGGGCATAGTCGGGATTGGCTTTGTAGCCGTCGAAGAAATGCTCGCAATCGACCAGCACCTCCCGTCCACGCGCAGCGGCGGCCTCCACGGATTGGCGAATGCTCTCGAGATTCTCCTCGTTCGTACAGCCGAGCGCCACCTCCACATGATAGTCCCAGGCCTTGGCGACGAAGCAGACGGCATCCGCATCCGCATCCAACAAGGCGGCAAGGCCGGGATCATTCGCGGCCGAACGGCCCGCCCGCTTTGTCATGCCGAACGCGGTGAAGCGGGCATGGGTGAGCTTCGGCCGTTTCGCAAACAGCGCGCTGTCGGTAGGGTTGGCGCCCGGATAGCCGCCTTCCACATAGTCGACGCCGAGCTTGTCGAGCAGACTGGCGATGGCGCGCTTGTCCTCGACGGAGAAGTCGATGCCCGGCGTCTGCTGGCCATCGCGAAGAGTGGTATCGAACAGGAACAGCCGTTCGCGGGTCATCGGCGTCTGGCTCCCTTGCCCCGCGCCTCGGGCGACAGGCGACGGCCGATCAACAGCGGGGCCCCCTCCTCTTTCCTCTCTCCCCCTGCGGGAGAGGGAGGGGTCTTATCGCTGGGAGGCTGAGGGGCAGTCTCAAGGCTCTCCTCAGTTTTGCCGGTGCTCATCGGGCGACCTCCCAGGTGGTGACGGGCTCGCCCGTTCGCGGATCCTTGACATCCTTGAGGGCGATGCCTTCGGCCAGGAGCACGTCGCGTATGCGGTCTGCCTCGGCCCAATCCTTCTCCTTGCGCGCCCTCAATCGCTCACCGATCAAGGCGCGGATCCTCGGCTGGTCAACACCGGCGCGCTGCCAGCTCTCCTCGAACCATTCTTTCGCCGACCGCGACATGAGCCCCAGCCCTTGGACCGATGCCTTGAAGATCCGCCGCTGGTCTCCCATTCCCGACTCACCGAGATCGCCCAATTGGGCAAACAAGGCGTGCAGCCGGGCGATGGCACGCGGCGTATTGAGGTCATCGGAAAGCGCCTCGAGCACCTCCTCGTCGAGGGCCGCCGCCTCAGGCGCGTTCACATCGGCCTGATACCAGTAGTCGAGCGTCTTGCTGCTCTCCTCCAGCCCTTTGAGGGTCCAGTCGATCGGCTGCCGGTAATGCGTCTTCAGCATGTTGAGACGCACCACCTCCGCTGGCCAGTCCCCCAAGACATCTCGGATCGTCACGAAATTCCCCAGGGACTTGGACATCTTCTGCCCTTCGACCTGGAGGAAGCCGTTATGCATCCAGATATTGGCCATGACGTCGGTGCCGAAAGCGCACGTGGTCTGGGCGAGTTCGTTCTCGTGATGGGGAAAAACCAGGTCGATCCCCCCGCCATGGATGTCGAAGCGCTCGCCCAAATAGCGCCAGCTCATGGCCGAGCATTCGATATGCCACCCTGGGCGGCCGCGGCCCCAGGGGCTATCCCAACCGGGTTCCCCCTCATTCGAAGGCTTCCACAGGACGAAATCCATGGGATCTTGCTTGTAAGGCGCGACCTCGACCCTGGCACCGGCCTGCATCTCTTTCAACGGCCGCTGCGACAGCAGACCGTAATGCGTGTCGCTGGGCACGTTGAACAGCACATGCCCCTCCGCCACATAAGCATGGCCACGCGCAATCAGCCGCTCGATGATTTCGATCATCTGCGGGATGTTATCCGTCGCCCGCGGCTGATGAGTGGGCTCGAGGCAGCCCAATGCTGTGACGTCCGCCTGGAACTGGGCGTTCGTCTCGGCCGTGACTTTGGCGATCGCCTCGTTCAGCGGCAGCCCGGGATGGTCCTGGGCGGCCCGGGCGTTGATCTTGTCGTCGACATCGGTGATGTTGCGCACATAGGTGACGTGGCTCTCGCCGTAGAGATGGCGCACCAGACGGTACAACACGTCGAAAATGATTACCGGCCGCGCATTGCCGATATGAGCGAAGTCATAGACCGTGGGCCCGCAGACATACATCCGCACATTGGATGGATCGATGGGCCGGAACTGGTCCTTGCTCCGGGTCAGCGTATTGTAAAGCTTGAGCGTCATGGCCTATGCGTCCTGGCGCTGGCCTGGGCGGGTGCTCTTCGTATGTCGGTGAAGATCGAGCGGCCGCAGCGCCAGCGAGATTGCTAGCGGATAATAATGCTGCCGCGGCAGGCGGCATTGGTGGCGGCGGTTGTCATGGGCGCCACCATGCGCAAAGCTTGCAGCCCACGTCAAGATGCTTCGTGACCAAAGGAGATCACCCTGCCCCCGCTTCACACCAGCCTCGCCGAGCCACCGACGATCCTCACCGATGGTGGAATCGAAACGCGGCTGATTTACGAGTTCAATCTCGACCTTCCCGAATTTGCTTCGTTCTTGCCCCTGGTCCGGCCGGGCCAACGCTGGGCCCTGGAAGCGATCTATCGCAGTTACTTGGAGATCGCTGCAGAGACACAGCTGCCGATGCAGCTTGGCACCCCCACGTGGCGCGCCCATCCCGACTGCCTGGCCCGGCTTGGCTTTGGCCATGCCGACGATCTCGCGCGCATCAATGGCGCCGCCGTCCGCCTGCTTCATGATCTGCGCCGCGACATGGGCCTCGAATATCTAATTGCCATCGCCGGGGTAATCGGTCCACGCCGCGATGGCTACGATCCCGCGGAGGCCCCGTCCCCCGAAGTCGCTCGAGCCTATCACTCGATCCAGGCCGAGATGCTGGCGGAGCTTGGCGTTGACCTTCTCTACGCCCCGACTTTCGCCAGCGCCGCCGAGCTGGAGGGGGTTGCTGCCGCCATGGCGGCAGCAGGCCTGCCCTATGCTCTTGCTCCGATCATCGATGCGGGCGCACGCATGCTGGATGGGACGCCTCTTGCCGAGGCGATTGCCCGGATCGACGCGAGGGTGAAGCCTGCACCGCAGCACTATCTGATCGGCTGCGTCCACCCGACGCTGTTCCGAGAGGCCTATCAGAACGGTCCCAGTCTGACGGCCGCAGTGGCTGGACGCATCGCCGGACTTAAAGCCAATGCCTCAACCCTGCCGCCGGATCAGCTCGACAGGCTGGACCATCTCGAGGCGGGCCTTCCGCAACTCTTCGGCGAGCAGATGGCTGATCTCCATAGGCGCTACGGCCTCACCGTGCTCGGCGGCTGCTGCGGAACGGATCATCGCCACATCCGCGCCATCGCCGAGGCGCTGCTGGGGTAAAGGATCGGACGCAGCTGGGGCCCTACTCAGCGGCGTCCAGGCTCTCGACTTCTTGAGGCTTGAATGCGGACTCTTTCTTGAGCTGTTCGGCGATCAGGAAAGCCAGCTCCAAGGCCTGGTCCGCGTTCAGGCGGGGATCGCAGAAGCTGTGATAACGATCCGACAGATCAGCCTCCGTCACCAGTTGTGCGCCGCCCGTGCATTCGGTGACGTTCTTCCCCGTCATCTCGACATGGATTCCGCCGGCATGGGTACCCTCGGCCTGATGCACCGCCATGAACCGCTTCACCTCGCCCATGATCTGATCGAAGGGCCGCGTCTTGTAGCCGGTGGAAGCCTTGATCGTGTTGCCATGCATGGGATCGCAGGACCACACCACATGCCGACCGGCGCGCGTGACCGCTCGGATCAGGCCGGGCAGATGCGCCTCCACCTTGTCGACCCCGTAGCGGCAGATGAGCGTCAGCCGGCCTGCCTCGTTGGACGGATTGAGAATATCGATCAGCCGCAGCAGCTCATCAGGTGTCAGGCTCGGTCCGCATTTGAGGCCGATCGGGTTCTGAACACCCCGGGCGAACTCTACATGCGCCCCCTCCGGCTGGCGCGTGCGATCGCCGATCCACAGCATGTGGCCCGATGTTGCATACCAGTCGCCTGACGTCGAATCGACCCGGGTCAACGCCTGCTCATAACCGAGCAGCAACGCCTCATGGCTGGTGAAGAAATCGGTCTGCCTGAGCTGTGGTGCAGTATCGGCATTGATGCCGATGGCGCGCATGAAGTTCAGCGTTTCTGTCAGCCGGTCGGCAAGCGCCTGATAGCGCGCGCTCGCCGGACTGTCGCGCAGGAAGCCGAGCGTCCAATTATGCACATGTTCGAGATTGGCATAACCGCCCTGGGCGAAGGCGCGCAGCAGGTTCAACGTGGCCGCCGACTGCCGATAGGCCATCAATTGCCTCTCGGGATCCGGGATGCGGCCCTCGGGCGTGAAATCGTTGGAATTGATGATGTCGCCGCGATAGGCGGGCAGCGTCACGCCGTCGACTGTCTCGTTCGGTGCCGAGCGTGGTTTGGCGAACTGGCCGGCGATCCGGCCGACCTTGACCACCGGCGAGGAGGCGCCGAAGGTCAGCACGATCGCCATCTGCAGAAACACCCGGAAGAAGTCGCGGATATTGTCGGCAGAATGTTCTTCGAAGCTCTCAGCGCAATCGCCGCCCTGGAGCAGGAAGCCTTTCCCCTCCGCCACCTTGGCGAGTTTGCGCTTCAGCTTTCGCGCTTCTCCAGCAAAGACCAGCGGAGGAAATCCCTTCAGCTGCGCCTCGACGGCAGCCAGCTTCGCGGCATCCGGATAGTCCGGCATCTGGACCACCGGCAGAGTGCGCCATGTGTCGGGTGTCCAATGCTGTGCCATGTCAACAACTCCAAAACCGAGCGGACGATCATGTCGGCCCTCGAAAGGTGACGTCCCTATGAATGTTTCCTGGCGGCGGTGACCCTGGACTGGCTTCCGCACCGTGCCCCCTTGATATGGCCGTCGGCCGGCAGGCACCCAATCGACGCCGGGATCTATACACGCCCGCCGCTCACGTGGCCAGTCGCTCTGGATATCCTTCAAATCACGAACTCAACCTGAGTCTGTCACATTTTAGGCCCCTGCCCCATCGACTTTCTTCGAATTCCTGCATCTAGGAATCATGCTCATCCAGAGGAGACGTATAATGAGCAACATCGATCCAGCGAATGAAGAGGCGACGTCGGCAGTTGTTCTCGAACAGCTCAAGCTCGTCGTTGAGCGGATACAGCACCATGTCTGTGACGCGAACAGCACCTTGGGATCCAGCACCGATCCGGAGATCGTCGCCATCGTGAACCGCCTTCAGCCCATCTTCTGCACGGAGGAAGCGCGCGGCTTTGCCAACAGCAGCGACTTCCATCCCAATCCCGCCGCGATCGAAGCTTTTCTTTAGGAGGGGCCGATGAAGGAAGAGAGATATGCGGAGCAACTCAAGCAATTTAAGATCGCCTTCGCCCGCTTCAAGGAGAAGTTTTGCGAGCCGGAGACCGACTTTCTCCATACCCTTGATGACGTGGAGCGCCAGGCGGTTGAGACCGCGAGGCCCGTTGTTTGTGCGATCGAGGATGGAGCGAGCCTCGACATAAGGTCGACGCAAGCAGTCGCGGATGTCTTCTTCTAGGTAATCGGTCGCACCGATCGCCCCTGCGTCCGTGGCCCCTTGTTGGTCGCCCTGGCATCGGCCAAGATCCGGCATGGCCCATGCTTTGATCGAACCCAGCTTCTCCCTTGGCATCGAAGAGGAATATCTCCTCGTCGATGCCAAGACCCGAGACCTCATTCACGAGGCCCCGAAAGGACTTCTGGCCGCGTGCGAGCGCCGCCTGTTGGGACAGGTCAGTCCCGAATTCCTGCAGTGTCAGATCGAGGTCGGCACGCGGGTCTGCTCGACCATGGACGAGGCCCGAACCGACTTGGCGCATCTGCGCCGGACCATCGCCGATACGGCCCGAGATCACGGTCTTGCGCCGATCGCCGCCTCCACCCATCCCTTTGCCCGTTGGGATGATCAGCGCCACACCCACCGTGATCGCTACGAGATTCTGGCCAAGGATCTGCAGGTGGTGGTTCAGCGCATGCTCATCTGTGGCATGCATGTCCATGTAGCCGTGGAGGATGAGGACCTCCGCATCGATCTCTTCAACCAGCTTGTCTACTTCCTACCGCATCTTCTGATGCTAACGACCTCTTCGCCCTTCTGGCAGGGCCGCAATACGGGGCTTGCCTCCTATCGGCTCATTGTCTTCGATAGCCTTCCTCGCACCGGCCTGCCGCCGCAATTCTCGAGCTTTGCCGATTACCAGCGCACGGTGGCGACGCTGACGTCGCTGGCGATCGTCGAGGATGCAACGAAGATCTGGTGGGATCTGCGACCTTCTGGGCGCTTCCCCACGCTGGAACTTCGCATCTGTGACGTCTGCACCCGTCTCGACGACGCCATCGCCGTGGCCGCCTTGTTTCGCTGCTTGGTGAGGATGTTGTTCCGCCTGCGCCGGGACAATCAGCGGTGGCGGTCTTATGAACGATTTCTCGTCAATGAGAACCGCTGGCGCGCCTTGCGCTACGGTGCATCGCAAGGGCTGATTGACTTCGGCCGAGGCGAAATTGTGCCTTCCGAGGGCTTGCTTGAGGAGTTGCTCATCCTGGTGCGGCCGGACGCCGAGCACTTCGGCGGTGTCGCTGAGGTGGAGCACTGCCGGACCATTCTCCAGCGGGGAACGAGTGCGGTTCGCCAGATCTCAGTGTTCGAGGCCGCAAAACGGCGCGGCCTTGCAGAGGATGAAGCTCTTGCGGCCGTGGTGGACGACTTGATTTCCCAGACGGTTGCCGATTTCGGCTGAGAAAGCGAATCATCACGGTCCGAGCCCAGCCAGAGCCGCTTACGACCCCTGCAGTTCGAGATAGCGCTTCATAGAGGTCTCGGCATCGGCATACACTTCCTGCTTCTCCACGCTCCAGTACCGCACGAGGTCCATCGGAATCGGTACGCCTGTAATCGAGCAGCGAACGAAATCGCCGGGCACGACGACTTGGTAGTCGCCATCGAGGTACCGCAGCTTAGCTTCGCGGCCACCCACGAAACCTGGTTCGTATCTATTCATCAAATTCGCTCCGACCCCCGACTGCCCCGGGGTATTCTGAAGGGCGCCAACCTATCATGGATCATGTCCAAGCTTAAGCGTTGCGAGCCCGCCTTAGAACAGCTCGCCCTGGCTTTTCGCCGCAGCCCGTCCCCGGTTTATGCGTCGCGGTCCGGCAAGTCCGACGCCGCTGGTAATGACGGCACCGCTCTCTCCATCATGGAAGCGGAGGCTGACGGCCTCGCCGGGTTCGGTCTCCGCTGCCGAGCGCACCGGATGGCCCCCCTTCAGCACCAGCGCATAACCGCGCTCCAGCACTGCCTTGTACCCGAGGGAGGCGAATAACTTTCCCTGTGACTGAAGTTGCTGCCCAAGGCTTTCAAGACGCCGTATGATCGCGCGCCGCGACTGAACGGAACAGGCGTTCAGCCGTTCGCGCCCCTGGTTCGCCAGTGCGCGGGTACTGCGCGGCGATAGTCGAGCTTCGATGCGCGCGTATTCGGCCCGGTGGTGGCGGAGATTTGTACCCAGGGCGCGCCCGAGGCGATGGCCTTGTGCGTCGAGACGCTGCCCATCCCGTGCGCAGCGCACCAGCATCAGCCGGGGCTGCAGCTTTGCCGCCGACATGATGAAGCTGGCGCGGTGATGATGAGTGTTGGCTCGCAAGGCGCTGGTGAGCCGCCCGGCTGCTGTGTCGAATTTCTGTCGCGCCAGCCCCAGCATGTCCTCGGGCTTCGGCAATCCACGCGCGGCCGACAGAACCCGCACGCGCCTTTCCTCCACCATGCGCCGCGCCGCCCGTCGCTGCCGATAGCCGAGATCATCCACGGTCGCGATCAGGTCCGCCCGCACCGGCACCGCACATTCCGCGGCGGCGGTGGGTGTTGGACAGCGCCGGTCGGCGGCATGATCGATGAGGGTCGTATCCGTCTCGTGGCCCACGGCTGAGATCAGCGGAATGTCGCTCCCGGCTGCCGCCCTGACGACATCTTCCTCGTTGAAGCCCCACAGATCTTCGAGCGATCCTCCGCCACGGGCGACGATGATCACGTCTGGCCGCGGCACAGGGCCGCCGGCTGGTAGCGCGTTGAAGCCGCGGATGGCCGCGGCCACTTCCGCCGCACAGGTCTCCCCCTGCACCCGCACTGGCCACACCAGCACATGGCGTGGGAACCGATCCGAGAGCCGGTGGAGAATATCGCGGATCACCGCACCCGTTGGCGAAGTGACGACACCGATGACGCGCGGCAGAAACGGGATCGCCACCTTGCGCTCTGTCGCGAACAGCCCCTCGGCGGTCAGCTTTCGCCTCCGCTCGTCGAGAAGGGCCATGAGCGCACCGATACCGGCCGGTTCCAGCTGCTCGATGACGATCTGATATTTGGACGAGCCAGGGAAGGTGGTCAACTTCCCCGTGGCAATGACTTCGAGGCCCTCCTGCGGCTTGAACCGCAGCTTGGCCACGGCCGTGCGCCAGATGACCGCCTCCAGCTTGGCGGCATCATCCTTGAGCGCGAAATAGCAATGACCGGAGGAATGCTGCCCGCGAAAGCCGCTGATCTCACCGCGCACCCTCACGAAGGCGAAGGCATCCTCGACCGTTCTTTTGAGTGCGAAGGAGAGTTCGCTGACGGAGAACTCCACGACGTTTGCGGTCCCGCCGCGCTGGGACGGATCGAGTGGCCAGCCATTCGCCGGCAGTTCCTTGGGCATTGATCGAATCCTCTTTTCAGCCGCCTATCTGATGCTAAGAAGGCAGCGCATTCAAGGCGGGGCCCATCTTACGACCTCTGAAGGAGCGACATGAACGTCCTGGTGATCGGCTCCGGCGGCCGCGAACACGCCCTCTGCTGGGCGATTGGCGCGAGCCCTCTGGTAAATAGGCTCTTTTGCGCCCCCGGCAATGGCGGCATTGCGGCGGTTGCAACCTGCGTAGAGCTCCCCGTCACCGATCATGCCGCCCTGATTGAGTTCTGCCGCGCGGAGACAATCGGCTTTGTCGTCGTCGGTCCGGAGATCCCGCTCGTGGCAGGCCTCGTCGATGATCTTGAGGCTGCGGGGATCAAGGCCTTCGGGCCCACCGCCTTGGCAGCACGGCTTGAGGGCTCGAAGGCCTTCACCAAGGAGCTCTGCGCCAGACAGAACATACCGACTGCAGGTTTTGCCCGGTTCACCGATCTTGTCGCCGCGAAAGCCTATCTCGCCGACCGGGCCCCGATTGTGATCAAGGCGGATGGGCTGGCAGCCGGCAAGGGCGTGGTCGTCGCCATGACCAGCGAGGAGGCCCACGCGGCAGTGGCCGACATGCTCGGCGGCCAGTTCGGTGAAGCCGGCGCAGAGGTGGTCATCGAGGAGTATCTGGAGGGCGAGGAGGCGAGCTTTTTTGTCCTCGTTGATGGGAGCCACGCGCTGCCTCTTGAGACGGCGCAGGATCACAAGCGCGTCGGCGATGGCGATACGGGGCCGAACACCGGCGGCATGGGTGCCTATTCGCCCGCCCCTGTGATGACACGCGAGATGATCGAGCGAACCATGCGCGAGATCATCCTGCCGACGGTCAACGGCATGGCCGAGGCCGGCACACCGTTCAAGGGCGTGCTCTATGCCGGCCTGATGATCACCGCCGAGGGCCCCAAGCTCATCGAATACAATGTCCGCTTCGGCGATCCCGAATGCCAGGTGCTGATGATGCGACTCAAATCCGACATCGTCCCCGCCCTTATCGCGAGCCGCGATGGGGAGCTCGCCAATTTCGACTTGCGCTGGCATGCCGAGCCGGCTCTGACCGTGGTCATGGCGGCGAAGGGCTATCCCGGAGATTTCCAGCGACGCACACCGATCACAGGTCTGGAGGAGGCCGGCAAAGTTGAAGGCGTGCAGATCTTCCATGCGGGCACGGTGCGGGAAGGTGACAGGATCCTTGCCAATGGCGGCCGGGTCCTGAACGTGACCGCGACGGGCGGAACCCTCGCTGAGGCCCAGGCGCGCGCCTACCGGGCGGTGGATCTCATCGACTGGCCGGAAGGCTTTTGTCGTCGCGATATCGGTTGGCGCGCCGTCTCCTTGGGATAGACAGAAATAGGCAGCCGTTGCAGAAGGAGTGTCATGGAGGAACTTTTTCCCGGCTTTGAGGAACGTCGCGTCGAGACTTTCGGCGCGGAGATCAACTTGCGGGTCGGTGGCTCGGGGCCTCCTCTGGTGCTGCTGCACGGCTATCCCCAGACCCACGCCTGCTGGCATGGGGTGGCAGCGAGGCTTGCTGACCGCTTCACATTGGTTCTCCCGGATCTCCGCGGTTATGGCAAATCCTCCTGTCCCACCAACGACCCGGATAACTTCACCTATTCCAAGCGCGCCATGGCGCAAGACATCCTGCAGGTCATGCACAAGCTGGGCTTCGAGCGCTTCGGCGTCGTGGGCCATGATCGCGGTGCCCGCGTGGCCTACCGCCTGGCCCTTGATGAGCCGGCTGCAATATCCGGTCTTGCCGTCCTCGACATCGTGCCCACTTTGGAGACATGGGAATCCATGAAGGGCGCCGGGGCCGCGGCCATGGGCGCCTACCACTGGCTGTTCCTCGCTCAGCCCTTTCCTCTGCCTGAAATGCTCATCGAGCAGCGGGCGACGGAGTTCCTCGACTACACGCTTGCAAGCTGGTCGGGCACTAAGGATCTGAGCCCCTTCAATGCCGTGGCACTCGCCAGCTACCGCCTCGCATTCTCTATTCCCCCGCATATTCATGCGACCTGCTGTGATTATCGCGCCGGCCAGACCTATGATCTTGAGGCCGACAAGGTTGACCGCGCGGCGGGTCGCAAGGTGCAATGCCCTGTCGTGTCGCTCTGGGGCAACAAGGGTTTTGCGGCCGAAGGCGGGACACCTGTGGATGTTTGGCGGCAATGGGCTGATGACGTTGAAGGCTTTCCCTTGCCCTGCGGACATTTTCTTCCCGAGGAGCGATCCGACGACGTCGCCGACCACCTCCTTGCCTTTTTCCAAGCAGATGAGACAGCATGACTGAGAAGAGAACAGACCGCATCGATCGGCAAAAGGAATTTTCAGGCGTTGACGAGGTGCGGGCGGCCCACCGCTTCGATGAAGCAGCCCTCGCTGCCTATATGGCCGATCATGTCGAGGGCTTTCGCGGGCCTCTGCAGGTGGAGCAGTTCAAGGGCGGACAGTCGAATCCAACTTATCGCCTCTCTGCCCCCTCCGGTCGTTACGTTCTGCGCCGCAAACCGCCGGGCAAGCTGCTTCCCTCCGCCCATGCCGTAGACCGCGAATACAAGGTGATCTCGGCCCTCCATGCCCAGGGGTTTCCAGTAGCTCGCCCCGTCGTGCTGTGCGAGGACGACGCCGTCATCGGCACCGCCTTCTATGTCATGGATTTCGTTGATGGCCGCGTCTTCTGGGAACCCTCCGCCCCCGGCATCGGCCGCGAGGAGCGCGCCGCTCTCTATGATGGCTTGAACGCGACCATCGCGCAGCTCCACAGCTATGATCATCAAGCGATCGGCCTCGGCAGCTTTGGCCGTCCCGAGGGCTATGTCGCTCGCCAGATCAAGCGCTGGTCGGAGCAGTACAAAGCCTCCGCGACCGCCAGCATCCCCGCTATGGACCGTCTGATGGACTGGCTGCCTGGCGCCTGTCCGGCGACAACCGACGCCGCCATTGTTCACGGCGACTTTCGGCTCGACAACACCATCATCGCGCCGGGCAAACCGAAAATTTTGGCCGTGCTCGATTGGGAGCTCTCGACCATCGGCGATCCGATTGCCGACTTTACCTACCACCTGATGCAATGGCGCATGCCGCCATCGGAAACCGGCGCCGGCGTCGGCACCCTGGTCGGTCATGACCTGAATGCCTTGGGCCTGCCGAGCCTCGAAGACTATATCGAGCGTTATTGCGAACGCACCGGGCGGCAGGGCATTGCCGAGATCGACTTCTATCTCGCTTACAACTTCTTCCGCATGGCCGCGATCTTTCAGGGCATTGTCGGGCGCGTTCGCGATGGCACGGCGGCCAATCCTAAGGCCGCCGCCATGGCGACCCAGGTTGCGCCTATGGCGGAGGTCGCCTGGACCTATGCCAAGGCAGCCGGCGCCTGACGTCGGATGCCGGCAGCGCGCGAAATACCCCGCATCGGGCTCGCCTTGGGCGGCGGCGGTGCGCGTGGCTTGGCGCATATCATCATCCTTGAGGCCTTCG
Organism: Rhodoligotrophos appendicifer; assembly: GCF_007474605.1. Taxonomy (NCBI): domain Bacteria; kingdom Pseudomonadati; phylum Pseudomonadota; class Alphaproteobacteria; order Hyphomicrobiales; family Rhodoligotrophaceae; genus Rhodoligotrophos; species Rhodoligotrophos appendicifer. The sequence goes on from NZ_VHKL01000006.1 coordinate 65,494, forward strand.
ACGAGTTGGGGCTGCGTCCGGCCCGCATTGTCGGTACCAGCATCGGGGCCCTGATCGGCGCCGCCTATGCTGCGGGCTTTACTGCCGCGGAAATCCGGGCCCATGCGGAGGGGCTGCTGATCAACCGGCGCGAGCTGGTGCGCCGCGTGTTGGCAGACCGTGAAACGAGCCTTTTGCAGTTCTTTGGCTTTCGTCCCCTGTCTGGTTCCGTGGTCGACGGGCGCATATTGGCTCGTGCCGTCCTGCCCGAAGGAATGCCGAATGATTTCAAGGATCTTCACATCCCCTTCATGGCGATGGCGACCGACTTCTACGGCCGGTGCGAACATCCTCTGACGGAGGGACCGCTGATTCCTGCCTTGGCGGCGAGCATGGCATTACCCGGTCTCATCTCCCCGCAGCGCATCGCCAACATTGTGCTGGTTGATGGTGGCATCACCAATCCGCTTCCCTTCGACCGTTTGGGTGATGTCGACGTCACCATCGCGGTGGATGTCACAGGACGTCCCATCGGCAGTGGCGACCGGTTGCCCACTGGACCCGAATTGTGGTTCCGCTCCTCCATGATCATGCAGCACCTCATCGTGACGGCAAAGCTTGAGCGCAGCCCGCCGGACATTCTGGTCGTTCCCGAAGTGGACCAGGTCAAGGTTCTCGAATTTCTAAAGGTGCAGCAGATCTTGAAGGCGACCGAGCCGGCCAAGGAGGAGCTGAAGCGTAAACTTTCAGCACTTCTCCCTAAGCCGACTCGGCGCCGCGCGGTCAGTCCTCGACGAAGCTCCGCTGGAAAGCGGCAATCAACGGATCCATGATGTAGCGCATGACCGTGCGCGCACCCGTGGTGATTGCGGCATCGGCCGGCATCCCGGGCAACAATTCGATTGCCGGCTGGATCTTGCCCATCTCGTGCTGCGAGACCTCAACTTTTCCGGAATAGAAGCTTGCACCCGTATTGGGATCGGACGTCGCATCGGGCGCCACATAGATCACCCTGCCCTTGATCCGTGGCATGCTGCGTTGCTTGAACGCGGTGAAGTGCACCAAAGCTTCCTGGCCCACCCTCACGACGTCGATGTCGATCGGGGCGATCCTCACATCGATGATCAGTTTCTCGAAATCGGGGACAATGTCCAAGATAGGGGCGCCTGGGGGAATGACGCCGCCGATGGTGTGGAATTTCAAATTGACCACTGTCCCGCCCACCGGAGCCACGATTTTTGTCCGCGACACCACATCCGCCGTCGCCGAGAGCCTGCTGTCGAGTGAGGCGAGTTCCTTTTCCACTTCGGCGAGTTGGCTGGATGCCTTGTCACGGAACTCGGCCTCGACCCCGATGATTTGAAAGTTCGCCTCTCCGATCTGCTGTTCAGCCGAGGCGAGCGAGGCTTTGGCGGAGGAAAGCGCCCCTTCGAACTGGGCCTTTCCGCGCTGCAGCTCCAGGAGGCGGGTTCGCCGTTCGAGGCCTTTGGAGACGAGCCCCTGGGCCGTGTCGAGTTCCTGGGAAAGAAGGGCCAGCTGGCGGCCGGTGCTCTCGACCTCTGCCTTGCGCCCGACGATCTGCTCGTTGAGTTGCGCGATCCTTTGCTCGAGCACCTTTTTTTGTCCATCGAGGGTCTCCCGCCGCAGCTGAAACAGCCGCTTCTGGGATGTGACGATCTCTTCGACCTTGGTCTGCCGTTTGGCGGCCTCTTCGAGCCACTGCGGGAAGACCAGGGGCCGTCCCATGATTTCCGCATCCAGCCTGATCGCGGCCGCCGAGGTCGCATATCGCTGCATCTGCACCACGTCGAGATTGGCCGTGTCACGAGTATTGTCGAGGATGATGAGGGGTTGCCCGCTGCGGACCTTGTCGCCGTCGGAGACCAGGATCTTGGCGATGATGCCTCCCTCGAGATGCTGGACGGTGCGCCGGTAGCCTTCAGGGCTTACGATCCCTGGCGCCAGGGCGGCACTGGCCAGCGGTGCGATGGCGGCCCATGCACCAGCGCCAAATACGAAGATGCCGACGATCGCGATTCCCAGCGCACTGATCTTTCCAAGCGACCTGAGATTGGCGGCCAGCTCTTTGCGGCCGTCCTCCGAAACGTCCGAAGCCGGGGAATTAGGAGCGGATGCCATGGCCAAAACCTGGTGCGATGTGACCGGGACCGGCCGCCGGTCTGCGGCCGTTGTGTTGCTGCGGCGGAGGCGATGGTTCCACCGGTCTCCCACTGATGTTGGCCATGATCTCATCCCGCGGTCCGATCATGGCGACCTGACCGTCCGTCATGACCAGCAGGCGATCGGCGGGCGAGAGGATCTGCGGCCGATGCGCCACTACGATGATGGTCACCCCGAGCTGCTTCAGATTTTCCAGAGACTTGATCAGCATCCCTTCTCCTTCCGCATCGAGATTGGCATTGGGCTCATCCAGGATGAGGATTTTGGGCTGTCCGAAGAGTGCACGCGCCAGCCCGACTCGCTGCCGCTGGCCACCGGAGAGTTGGACCCCGCCTTCCCCCAACAGGGTCTCGTATCCCTGCGGCAGCCTTAGGATCAGGTCATGCACCCCCGCTAGGCGGGCGCATTCCACGATTTGGTAGGATTCGGCAGGACCCATCCGGGCGATGTTTTCAGCGACCGTTCCGGTGAACAGATCCACCACCTGCGGAAGATAGCCGAGATGGGGACCAATCTGCTCATGATGCCAGTGCGCCAGGTCGGCGCCGTCGTAGCGGACGCTGCCGCCGCTCGGCGTGAGGACGCCGATCATGAGCTTGCACAGCGTGCTCTTGCCCGAAGCAGACGGGCCGATGACGCCCAGCATCTCTCCTGGATTGATGGTGAGGTTGACCCCTTTGATGATGGGCGGAATGTGGGGGTTGGGCTGGAACACCACACGCTCCATGTCGATGCGACCACTGGGCGGCGGCAGCTGTACGCCCTTTGCCCGGGGCGGCGCCTTTTCGAAGGCCGCTTTGATGGTATCGAAGGCTTGCTTCGCGCTGATGAACTGCCGCCAGGCTGCGATCGACTGTTCGACGGGCATGAGGGCTCTGGCCAGGATCATCGAACCGGCGATCATGCCGCCTCCCGTCAGTTGCCCCTTGAGGACAAGATAGGCGCCCAGGGCCAGGACCAGGATCTGCGCGACGAGCCGAATGAATTTGGAGATGCCCGAGATGAGGCTGCCCCGGTCGGCGGCGAGTTCCTGCACCTTGAGCGCGCCTTCCGCACTGGTCCGCCAGCGCGCCATGATGTTGGTGAATAGGCCCATGGCTTGCACGGTTTCCGCATGCCGAACCGCCGACTCGGCAAGCCTATACGCGGCCGCGAGATGATTGGCAGCATTGGCGGCGGGCACCTTCTGCATCCGGTGGTTGGCAAGGGCCAGTCCCAGCAGAATCACGGCAAAGGCGAGTGCCGTCATGCCGAGCCACGGATGGAGGATCCACAAGACCACTGTAAAAAACGGCGTCCAGGGCGCATCGAAGAGCGGCGCGATGAGAGGGCCGCCGACGAAATTCCGGATTTGCCCAAGATCTCTTAAGGGCTGGATCCCGATGGGCTGCATCGTCGTCGCGCTGTCCACCGCCGCTTGGACCAGTTGCGGAGCGATTTGCCGCTCGAACCGGGTCCCGACGCGGGTTAGTAGATTCGTTCGGATACTGTCGATGATACTCATGATGACGAAAGCAAATACGGCTGCGATCGTCAGGAATATCAGCGTATCCACATGTGAACTTGATAAAACTCTATCGAATATTTGATAGCTATATAGAGGAGAAACCAGCACCAGTATATTTATGCAGAAACTGAAAAGGGCAGCAATTAACAGCCATACTTTGAGAGAACTGAGGATCTGTCCCGGACGGTTACTCTTTGACATCTTCCATCCACGTTACAAACAAGCCGGACATCACTGCGACAGCGAAGGCATAAAGTCAGGCCCCCATCTGCATTCAGCGCGAACGGGAATCTTCCCTCATCGGCTGCCGAAGATAGCCTGGAGACAAATAACAAAAAGTGCATAGAAAACTTTTATTCAATTTTAGATTGTACACGAGTGAGACCTGTCCCGTCGGCCATGCCTCCGCCGTCGTCGACCGTCACCGTTAATGAAGCTCAACAACCAGAGTTTTTCGACGAAAGCGTGTCGAAATTAATCACTCGAGCCATGGTTGCGCCTTAGCGCCTGCGGGCTTGGAAAAACGTCTGCAAAAGGTCCCTCGCAGCCGTCTCGGCGATTCCGCCGTATACCTCCGGGCAGTGATGACACGTGGCCTGTGCAAAAATCCGTGCACCGTTTTCGACGCCTCCCATGCGCAGGTCTGTGGCGCCGAAATAGAGCCGCCGGATCCTCGCGAAGGAGATCGCGGTGGCGCACATGGCACAGGGTTCCAGCGTGACATAGAGATCGCAGCCGACGAGCCGCTCTGAATCTAAGGTCGAGCAGGCCTTCCGGATGGCCAGGAGCTCCGCATGCGCCGTGGGGTCCTTCAGCTCCAGTGTGCGATTGCGTGCGACGGCCAGTACTACACCCTGGGCCCCGACCACCACCGCACCCACGGGCACTTCCCCGGCATCCGCAGCCTCTCGCGCCGCTTCGAGAGCAATCCCCATGAACGGAAAGTGATTGAGGTGAGCCATGAAGTGCCTTTTGCCAGGACGCGTGCTAAGAGGCCTTCATGACGAACCCGACGCCCAAGACATCGCCAGAGACGCCCCCGGGCGACCGCATCGCCAAAGTGATCGCCCGAGCCGGAATTTGTTCCAGGCGGGAGGCCGAACAACTGATCGCCGCCGGCCGCGTCGTCGTCAATGGTAAAGTGCTGAGCACCCCGGCCCTCAACGTGACCGGCGACGACAAGATCGTGGTCGATGGCAAGGCCATAGGCCAGCGCGAACGCGCCCGCCTCTGGCGCTACCACAAGCCCAGCGGCCTGGTCACGACCCACCGCGACCCCGAGGGCCGTTCTACGGTTTTTGACCATCTGCCCGATAGCCTGCCGCGAGTGATTTCGATCGGCCGCCTCGACATCACCTCCGAGGGCCTGCTGCTGTTGACCAACGATGGCGAGCTGGCACGTCGTCTGGAGCTTCCCGCGACCGGCTGGACCCGCCGTTACCGCGTGCGGGCCTATGGCAAGATCGACCAGCCGACCCTGGACAAGCTCGCCAAGGGCGTGCGGGTGGCCGGCATCGACTACGGGCCCATAGAGGCCAAGCTGGAGCGTGAGCAGCGCGACAATCTCTGGCTGACCATGGTACTCCGCGAGGGCAAGAACCGCGAGATCCGCAAAGTCCTTGACCATATCGGCCTCACCGTAAATCGTCTGATCCGCGTGTCCTACGGCCCCTTCCAGCTCGGTGACCTGGCGCGTGAGATGGTCGAGGAGGTCCCGCGCAAGGTCCTGCGCGATCAGTTGGGCCAGCGCCTCGCCGCAGGCTTGGAGGGATTAGAGCAGCCAAGGGCGGAACGGGATGCGGATCGTCGGCGGCAAAAATAAAGGCTTGAGCCTCGCCGAGCCACAGGACCGTTCGATCCGTCCCACCGGCGACCGGACCCGAGAGGCCCTGTTCAACATTCTCCTCCATGGCATCGACGAGTTCGAGCTTGCGGGCGCGCGCGTCCTTGACCTCTTCGCCGGCACTGGAGCCCTCGGCCTCGAGGCCCTCTCCCGCGGCGCCCGCTTCTGCGTGTTGATCGATGATGGCGTCCAGGCCCGCGGTCTCATCCGGCGCAATGTCGACACCATGGCGGCTCAAGGCGCGACCAAGATCTGGCGGCGGGATGCCACCAGTTTGGGCCCCTGCGCACCGATGCAACCCTTTGATCTGGTTCTTGCCGATCCGCCTTATGGCAAGGGTCTTGGGGAGAAGGCCCTGAGGTCAGCGCTGGATGGTGGATGGCTGGCCCCCGGGGGCGTGGTGCTGTTGGAGGAATCCGCTGACACGCAGGTCGAAATCCCCAACGGGTTGTTGGAGATCGATCGCCGCCAATACGGAGACACGCAGCTCCTCTTCATGCGCGGCGTCTGAGTTCTTGCTGCAGACTCAGCGACGGGCGAACAGCTTTTCGATGTCGCTGAGCTTCAGCTCGATATAGGTGGGCCGCCCGTGGTTGCATTGTCCGGAATTGGGCGTGACCTCCATTTCCCGAAGCAGGGCGTTCATCTCTTCCGGCCGCAGCCGCCGCCCGGAACGGACCGAGCCGTGGCAGGCTATCGTCGCCAATACATGCTCGATTCGCCCTTGGAGGGCCTGGACTCCGCCGGCTTCTTCCAGCTCGTCGGCGAGCTCTTCGATCAACCTCTTGATATTGCCGCCTGCGATCAGCGCCGGCACCTCCCGAACGCAGACGGCGCCGGGGCCAAAATCATCGACCACCAGCCCCAGCATCTCCAGCAGCGATTGCGCCTCCATCACGCGCGCCGCCTGGGCGCCGTCGAGATCGATGATCTCCGGCACCAGGAGCGGCTGACGCGCGATGCCCTGGCGCTCCAGCGAGGCCTTGAGGCGCTCATACACGAGCCTTTCATGGGCCGCGTGCTGATCGACGATGACGACACCGTCGCGCGTCTGGGCGATGATGTAATTCTCGTGCAGCTGTGCCCTTGCCGCGCCCAGCGGAGCCTGGTCGACCGCTGAAGGCTCGTTCTCCGGCCAGGCTGCGGCACTGGGCTCGGCGAAACCGTCAAAGGTGACGGCAAGCGGAGCCTGGAAATTCAAGGCCGCCTGCCGGGCGGTTTGAGAGGGCTCGACCGGTTGGCAAGAGGCAGGATAAGTCGAGCGGGAGGCCACACTGAGTGCAGCGGTGGCGACCGTCGCGGTGGTGCGCTGTGCGGCCTCGTCCAGGCCACGACGCAAGGCGCCGATGATCATCCCGCGGATCAGCCCCTGATCTCGAAAGCGCACCTCCGCTTTGGCGGGATGCACGTTCACATCCACCATCTCGGGCGGAGCGGTCAGGAACAGGGCGACCATCGGGTGGCGTCCCCGCGGCAGGAGATCGCCATAGGCGCCCCGCACCGCCCCCAGCAGCATCCGGTCGCGCACCGGCCGGCCATTGACGAACAGGAACTGCATGGTGCCATAGGCGCGGTTGAGGGTCGGCAGGCCTGCCAGGCCTTGAATGGCAAACCCCTCTCGGCCCCCGCTCACGGCAACCGAATTGTCCACGAACTCGCGTCCCATGATCTCGCCCAGCCGCCGCCTGGCCGCCACCGAGTCCTGGCCGGCCGCGGCATAGTTGAGCAGCCTTTTGCCGCTGGCGCTGAAGGTGAAGGAGATATCAGAATGCGCCATGGCCAGTCGTTTGACGACCTCCAGTGCCTCCGCCGTCTCAGATCGTTCGGATTTGAGGAATTTGAGCCGAGCCGGCACCGCGAAGAACAGGTCGCGCACAGTAACGGTGGTGCCACCTTTGAGGGCGGTAGGCCGAACTTTGGATTTGGCTCCGCCTTCGATACGGATTTCGTGGGCCACGCCGCCAGCCCGCGGTCGTGATTGCAGAGAGAGCCTTGAAACCGAGCCGATCGATGGCAGGGCCTCGCCGCGGAAGCCGAGCGTATCGATCAGCAGCAGGTCTTCATCCGCAAGCTTGGAAGTGGCATGGCGCTCGACTGCCAGCTCGAGTTCGTCCGCATCCATTCCGATGCCGTCATCGACGATCTGGATAAGGCTGCGGCCGCCCTCGGCAAAGACGATGTCGATGCTGTGCGCATCGGCATCGACGGCGTTTTCGACAAGCTCCTTCACCACGCTGGCCGGCCGTTCGATCACCTCGCCGGCAGCGATCCGGTTGATGACGCCTTCCGGCAGCCTGCGGATGCCCATCTGTTGCGACTCAGTCTGTTGTCAGCCCTCGGTGCCGGCAACATTAGTCGGCTTGCCGACAAGCGTGAACAGAAGCTTTCCGGGTCCGAGCAGCCGCTTGGCTGCTTCCCTGACGTCCTCGATGCTGACAGCCTCAACCATCTCGTTGCGTTTGTTGATGTAATCGATGCCGAGATTTTCGAGCTGGATCCCCAACAACTCGTTGGCGATCTTGGAGTTGCTGTCGAAGCGCAGGGCATAGGAGCCAGTGAGATAAGTTTTCGTATCCGCCAATTCCTGTTCCGTCGGTCCTTGGTCGGCCATGCGCTTGACCTCGGCTTCGATGATCTTGACTGTTTCAGCTGCCCGGTCGTTGCGGGTCGCGGCGCCGCCGACCATCAGCCCGGCATGTTTGAGCGGCCAGAGATAACTATAGACTGAGTAACTCAGCCCACGCTTCTCGCGCACCTCTTCGACCAGTCTGGAGCCGAATCCGCCTCCGCCCAGGATGTAGTTCATCACATAGGTCGGAATGAACTCTGGATCGTTGCGCTTCAAGCCCTGTGCTCCGAACTGGATCACGCTTTGGGGAATATCATAATCGATGACTTTGATCGTTGGTCCCTGTTCGACCTTGACCTCGGCGACCTCTGGCAGACGCGTATCATCCGGCAAGGCGCCGAAGATTGAGTCCAACGCCGTTCCCAGAGCCTCGGCGTCGATGTCACCCACCACGGCCACCTTCAACCCCGCGCGGGTGAACAGCTTGTCCTTCAAGGATCGGAGATCTTCCGCCTGGACTGCAGTGATGCCCTCGATCGTTCCGTCTGAATTGTTCGCATAGGGATGGTCGCCGAAGGCGAGTTTCATCCAGTTGCTGCTGGCGATATGCTCAGGATCCTTGGCGCGGTTCTGGAGGCTGACGAGGAGTTGGGCCCGCATGCGTTCGATCGGCGCGGCGTCGAATCGCGGCGCGTTGAGTGCGAGTTTCAGCAAACGGAACGCCTCGTCGCGGTTCGCCGCCAGCGTCTTCAGGCTGCCGCTGAAATTGTCCTGGTCGGCGTCGAAGGAGAGCTTGACTGCCGACGTCTCCAGCGCCTTCTGGAAGGCCTGCGAATCGAGATCGCCGGCCCCCTCATCCAGCATGGTCGAGAGGAAATTCGCGAGTCCCTGTCGATCCTTGGGATCGACGGCTGATCCTCCCTGGAAAGCAAACTCCATGGCGATCATGGGCACGGTCTTATCCTGAACCAGCCATGCCGTGATCCCGCCTGGGGAGGTCACCTCCTGGATCTCCACAGCATCAGCCGGCGTAGCCGCCAAGGGACTGACCAGAGCCAGGAGAAGCACTGTGCCCACTCCGGCGGTGAATCTTTTGAATGGAGTGAACAGGCTCATGATTGGCCCTCCTTCTGGGCAGCGGGACTGCCGGCGGGAACATCTTTTCCGGGCGCCCCCTCAGGCGTGGGCGTCTGGCTCGCAACCGGCCGTATTGCTGGCAGGAGCTCTCCGGTGACAGAACGTTCCGGTTTCAAGTACTTTTGGGCTGCCGCCACCACCTGCTCCTTGGTCACGGCCTTGATGCGCTGTGGCCACAGCTGGACGTCCGCGATCGTCTGTCCCGTGGTCAAGGCCGTGCCGAAGACGCGCGCCAGCATTGCTTGGCTGTCCAGCGCATAAACCGACTGCGCGACTAACGAATTCTTCGCGCTTTCCAGCTGATCGTCGCTGAACTCCCCGGCCTTTACTTGGGCGATGATCGTCTCGATCTCCGTCTCGATCTCATCCATCGTGACCTTTGGCAACGGGGTCACGGCGAGCCCGAAAGTGCCATAATCAAGGCCGTCGCCATCGAACCATGTTGAGGCCGAGCTTGCCAACCGTTTGCCCACCACCAGGTCGCGATAGAGGATGCTGGTGGTGCCGCCGCCCATGATGTTCGAGAGCACGTCAAGGGCCGGTCCTTCTGTGGGTTCGCCCTTCGCGGAGGCCACGGCCAGATAGGATCGATAGAGGCGAGGCGAGGAGACATTGGGATCGCGCAGGGTAAGGGAGCGGGCGACTTCCGCCGGTGGCTCGCTGACACGCACGCGTTCACCGGGCGTCGCGGTATTCTCCAGCGCCCCGTAATATTTCTCCGCCATCTTTCTGACCTCGTCTGGCTCCACGTCGCCGGCGACGATCAGGATGGCGTTAGAGGGTGTATAGTATTGCTTGTAGAAGGCGATCGCATCCTCTTGGCTGAGCGTCTGCATCTCGCTCATCCAGCCGATGATCGGCTTGCCATAGGGATGGTTCAGATAAAGTGCCGCGTCCATCTGCTCCATGAGCCGAGCGCTGGGTTCGTTCTCGATCCGCATGCGGCGCTCTTCGATGATCACATCCCGCTCGGTATTCACATCCTGGGCGGTGAGCTTGAGATGTGTCATGCGATCGGCTTCCATCTCCATCACCATAGGCAACCGGTCTTTAGCGATGCGCTGGAAATAGGCGGTGTAATCCGAAGAGGTAAAGGCGTTGTCCTCCCCGCCATTCTGCCTGACGATCTTGGAGAACTGGCCCGCCGGGATCTTGTCCGTTCCCTTGAACATCAGATGCTCAAGAAAATGAGCGATGCCGGACACGCCTGCCGGCTCGTCTGCCGAGCCGACCTTATACCACACCATATGCGTGACCACGGGCGCTCGGTGATCGGGAATCACCACCACCTGCATCCCGTTTTCGAGAGAAAAGCTGGTCAGATCTGCAAACAGCGACTGGGCTTTAGCGCCCGGCGCCAGCGTGATCAAGCACAGGCAGACGATCGCCACGAGGCATCCGCGAAAGGTGGGGGCCACGCCGCGATGGCGGTGAAGAAACATCATGAAAGCCTCGCATTGAGGAAACCGTGGACCACAGTTGCGGTGCCGAGGCGGGAGCGTCCACTAAATTATTGGTAAGCTAGGCAAGCCTGAGGCAAACGTGATCGGCCATCCTTGTTCAGGATTGCGACCGCCTTTAACAGAGCGCCCCGCCATTTGCAGGGCCCCTCCTGCTAATTGAAGATATTGCCGATATTCCAGACTGAACCGTAATTTGGGTTCTTCGCCTTTTCCAATTCGAGGCGCTTTTGCCGCAGCTCTTTGTTGAGTTGGGCATCACTTTTGGGTGTCCCGTCGGGATTTGTTTTGGACACGCCATAGCGCTGATAGACGTCTCCAGCCGGCTCGGCGGGAGCTGCGGCCTGGGTTGAGGCGACGGCCGTCTGCGGCGCTGCCGCCGCGGCAGCAGAATAGGCGGGGGTCTTGGGCGCGGGAGCGGCATTCTGCAGAATGCTCTCCGGTGGCGTATGCAACGCTTGTTGCCCCACGGCCGCCTCCGCTTCCAGAGCGGCGGCGTTCGCGCCACCTTCCTCTTCAGCGCCCGCCACCGGCGGCTTCAGCGACAGGTCCGGCGGCATGGCCAGCACTTGGTGCGTGCGCACCGCGCGCTCGTCCGGCACCTGCTTTCCCATGCCCAGCATGTCGGTCACGGCAGCACCACTACTGCTCGAGCAGCCGCTCAACTGTGCCCCGGCCAAGGCCAGCAGGCCCAGGCCGGCCAATCGTTTCGCTAATCTCATGCGCTCCATTCCACCGTCACCCCGGGAGAGCAGCAAGCTGCACCTCGTGAGCCCCTTGTTGAACGGTTACGTGATCGCATCATAACTTCCATTCTACTGAGGCGAAACCATGACCGTCAGCTTTGCAAAGGCTCACGGCCCTCGCGCCAACAGTCATACATAAGGCCAACGACCCCGGCAACGATGGCGACATCCGCGATGTTGAATACATACCAGCTATAGCCGGCCGCGTGAAAACTGAAGAAGTCCGCCACGGCCCCATGAACCAGCCGGTCGATCATGTTGCCGATGGCCCCGCCGATGATCATCCCCAGGGCGACGATCGTCAGAACCCGTTGAGTCCGTCCGAGCCAGATGATCAATGCGACGGTGACGACAAGGCTCAAACCGATCAGCAGCCATCGACCCTCGTCGCTGTGCTGCGTGAACCAACCATAGCTGATTCCTCGATTCCAGACGAGCACGAGATCAAAGAAGCTGGTCACCTGGATGGGGCCCCTGGCCGTGATCTCATAGACGAACAACATCCAGGCCTTGAACGCCTGGTCGATCACCAGCACGAACAGCGCCACCATCCAGCCGAGCCGCGCTGCTGCCCCGAACGGTTGTGCCCGCGCCGAGCCGACCGCTCCATCGGTCATACGGAGGCGGCGCTCATCTGGAGCGCCCTCCATTCGCGCACGGCCTCGGCATCGCGCGGGGTAATGTCGGGATAATCCGGATCGCTGCCGACATCCGGCGAGATTTTCCAGGAGCGGGCGCATTTGCGCCCTTCTGCCCGCGCTGGCACCACGGCGACGCCGACGACGTCCGGGAGACGATAGGCATCGTCCGGCCCATCGCCTTCCTTCAGCGTCGCATCGCTGGTGATGGAGATCTCGGCCAGATCGATCCCTTCCATGGCCCCCAGCAGACCAGGATCAGAGAGATAGACAATTGGCGCGGCCTCCAGGCTTGAGCCGATGGCCTTGGCGGCGCGCTCGATTTCAAGCGCTCCGGTGACCACGCGGCGCACCTGTCGGATCTTCTCCCATTTATCGTTGAGCGCATCGTCGCGCCAGTCGCCAGGGACCTCAGGAAAAACCCGCAGATGTACCGAACCGTCCGTCGATGGGAAGCGGGCGAGCCAGGCTTCCTCCATGGTGAAGGCGAGCATGGGCGCAAGCCAGGCGGTGAGGCAGGAAAACAGCTGGTCCATCACGGTCCGGCACGCGCGGCGGCGGATCGACGACAACGGGTCGCAATAAAGCGCGTCTTTACGAATGTCGAAATAGACCGACGACAGCTCGATCGTGCAGAAGTTGAAGAGGCGGGAGAAGATGCGGCGATAGTCGAAGGTGCCGTAACCTTCCCTCACCTGCCCGTCGAGCTCCCACAGCTTGTGCAACATGTAGCGCTCGAGTTCGGGCATGTCGGCGACCGCGACGCGCTCGGATGCCTCGAAGCCCGCCAGACCACCCAGAAGGTAGCGCACGGTGTTGCGCAGCTTGCGATAGGCATCTGCGTTCGCCTTGACGATCTCGGGCCCGATCTTGAGGTCGTCCTCGTAATCCGAAGACATGACCCACAGCCGCAGAATATCTGCGCCGTTCTGTTTGATGACATCCTGGGGGGCGGTGATGTTGCCGAGGGATTTCGACATCTTGCGCCCCTCTTCATCCATCACGAAGCCATGGGTGACGACTTCGTCATAGGGCGCATGCCCCCGCGTTCCGCAGCTTTCGAGCAGCGAGGAGTGGAACCAGCCACGATGCTGGTCCGTGCCTTCGAGATAGATCACCCGATCCTCGCCGCCCGCGAAGGCGCGCTTTGGTTGAAGATCAGGTCGCTGTTCCAGCACGAAGGCATGGGTCGAACCGGAATCGAACCACACGTCGAGAATATCGGTGACCTGTTCCCATTCGTCGGCAGTGAAGTCGTTGCCCAGGAATCGTGCCTTGGCGCCCTCGGCGAACCAGGCATCCGCGCCCTCCGCCTCGAATGCCTCAGCGATGCGCTGGTTGACGGTTTCGTCCCTGAGGACTTCGGCGCTCTCCTTGTGGATGAATACCGCGATCGGCACGCCCCAGGCGCGCTGCCTCGAGATCACCCAGTCCGGACGGTTTTCGATCATGCCCCGGAGCCGATTTTGTCCCGACTGCGGAACGAACCGTGTCGCCTCGATGGCGTCGAGTGCCCGATGCCGCAGCGTATCGCCAGCAGCGTCGATGTCGCGGTCCATGGCGATGAACCATTGCGGGGTGTTGCGGTAGATGACCGGCTTCTTGGACCGCCAGGAATGAGGGTATTGGTGCTTCAGCCTTCCGCGCGCGATAAGCATGCCGGCAGCCTGCAGAGCTTTGATGACGGACTCGTTCGCATCCCCCTTGTCACCCTTGTCGGTGATGACGCGGCGGCCCTCGAAGCCGGGTGCGTCCTTGGTGAGAAATCCGTCGGCATCCACGGTGAACGGGATCGCCGGATCGATGCCCCGCGCCCGGAGGCTCTGCTCGCTGGACGTCCAGATCTCGAAATCGTCCGTGCCGTGCCCGGGTGCGGTATGCACGAAGCCGGTGCCTGCATCGTCGGTCACATGCTCGCCGTCAAGCAAGGGCACCCAGAAGCTGTAGCCCAAGCTGCGCAGCGGATGCTCGGCGGCAAGCTGTTTCAGGAGCGATGCCGCAACATCCCCGCGGCGTTCGTAAGCCTCAACCTTGGCCTGTTTGAACACGCTGTCTGCGAGCTGGTCGGCCAAGATCAGTCGGTCGCCCACTTTGGCCCAGTTGCCTTCGGCCGCCGCGGTCACCTCATAAAGACCGTAAGCGATCTTGGATGAAAAGCTGATCGCCCTGTTCCCCGGAATGGTCCAGGGGGTCGTGGTCCAGATGACGATGCTCGCCGCGTCGAGCCCGTGACCGGACTGCACAGGAAACTTCACCCAGATCATGTCCGACTGGTAGTCCTGGTACTCGACTTCCGCCTCCGCAAGCGCCGTCTTCTCCACGACCGACCACATGACCGGCTTCGATCCGCGGTAAAGCTGACCGGTCGCTGCGAATTTCATCAATTCACGCGCGATCTGGGCTTCCGCACCGAAGCTCATGGTCAGATAAGGATCGGCCCAGTCGCCGATCACCCCCAGCCGCTGGAACTCCGCCGACTGGATCTTCACCCATTCCTGGGCGAATTCGCGGCATTGCCGGCGGAACTCGTTGATCGGCACCGCATCCTTGTCCAGCCCCTTCGCCCGATACTGCTCCTCGATCTTCCACTCGATCGGCAGGCCGTGGCAGTCCCAGCCGGGCACATAATTGGAATCATAGCCCAGCATCTGCAGCGAGCGCGTGACCACATCCTTGAGGATCTTGTTCAGCGCATGCCCAATGTGGAGATTGCCGTTCGCATAGGGCGGACCATCATGCAGCAGATATTTCGTCCGCCCCCGGGCATCCTCGCGCAGCCGCTCGTACAAGCCGATCTCCCGCCACCGCGCCAATATCTCCGGCTCCTTCTGCGGCAGCCCCGCGCGCATGGGAAAGTCGGTTTTCGGCAGGAACAGAGTGTCGCGGTAATCTAGCGGTTCAGTGCCGCTCCGGCTCGTATGCTCGCTCATCGTCAATATCTGTGCCTGCTTCTGGCTCTAAGGAACGCGAATGCCGGGCTTTCTAACAATGATGGCGCTAACAATCCAGCAGACGCTTGCAGAACCGTGTAACAGCCGCCCATCCCAGCGACCGAGGCTGCCACAGTTTCACCCAATATCAACGATATCGACAAACATTCTACTTTAGGTTGCAGGAGTGACCAATGTCGATTAAGAGCTTTGCCCAGAAGAATGCATTTTCTATTTTAAACCTCGTAGCGATGGTTCCTATCGTCGGCTTTGCGACGGCGTCATATTTCAAGAAGAGCGAGCCGGTCGTCGTCTTTGCTGAGCCGGCTCAGTCCGAGCTTTCGGCTGCCGACAATTCCCACGATGGCACTTGGGTCCCTCAGACCGATCATGTGATGGGCTAATCTACTCTGCGGCGTGTGCCTGACGCACGCGCTTGACCTTCATGGTTACCAACTCTTCGGCTGCCGTCGGATGTACGGCGACGGTCGCATCGAAGTCGGCCTTCGTTGCTTTCATCTTGATGGCGATGCCGAGGAGTTGGACCATCTCGCCGGCATCAGGCCCCAGGATGTGGCAGCCAACCACGCGTTGGCTCTCGGCATCCACCACCAGTTTCATCATGGTTCGTTCCTCCCGGCCTGAAAGCGTCCCCTTCATCGGGCGGAACTTCGTCTCATAAACGTCGACATCGCTGAAGCGCCGGCAGGCCGCCTCTTCCGACATCCCGACAGTGCCGATTTCCGGCTGGGAGAACACAGCTGTTGGGACAGTGTCGTAATCGACGACAGTCGGATTGTTGTTGAACAGGGTCTCTGCGAAAGCCACCCCCTCTCGGATGGCGACCGGCGTCAGCGCCATTCGGTCGGTCACGTCGCCAATGGCGTAGATGCTGTCGACGGAAGTCTTGGAGTGTGAGTCGACCTCGATCTCGCCTTTCTTACCCAGCGGAATGCCGACGCTGTCGAGCCCCAGCCCGTCGGTGTTCGGGATGCGGCCGAGAGCAAGCATCACCTGATCCGCCTGGATCTCGTCCCCGCCGCTGGTGGTCGCCACGATGCAGTCGCCGCGCCGCTCAAGCTTCTTGAACACCTCGCAGCATCGGATCTTGATCCCCTGCCGCTCATATTCCGTATGCAGTGACGTGCGGAGGTCGTCGTCGAATCCGGAGAGAATTTCCTGGCCCCGGTAGAGGATCGTCGTGTCTGCGCCCAGACCATTGAAGATGCCTGCGAATTCCACGCCGATGTAACCTGCCCCAGCGACGATGATCCGCGCTGGCAGCTTCGGCAGGTCGAACGCTTCCTCGGAAGTGATGGCAAGCTCGTGCCCAGGCAGGTCCTTGTGCCGATTGGGCCTCCCCCCGGTGGCGATGAGGATCACGCGGGCGCTAATTTCGCGCCTGCTCTTCTCCAGCCTGACGCTGTGCGGCCCGGTGATGACGGCCCGGTCCTCGATGACCTCGACGCCGGAGATGCCCAAATTTTGCTGATAGATCGCCGAGAGCCGCGAGATCTCCCGCTCCTTGTTGGCGACCAGCGTTGGCCAATCGAAACGAGGTTCGACCTTATCCCAGCCGAAGCCCACCGCATCCTCGAAGCTCTTGGCGAACTGGCTTGCATAGACATACAGCTTCTTTGGAACGCAACCGCGGACGACACAGGTGCCGCCGATCCGCGACTCTTCTGCGATCGCCACTTTGGCACCGTAGAGCGCCGACATCCGCGCCGCCCTTACGCCGCCCGACCCGGCGCCGATGACGAAGAGGTCGTAATCATGGGCCATCAGAAATTCACCTTTCAATCATTCTGGTCCGGCTCGGCTACCAGATGCACGAGCCCGGCTGGATTCTGGATCCAGAAGCCGCGGAAGCCACTGGGCAGTGGCTCCACCGAATCGCATCTCTTGACGCCGGCCGCCTTTAGCACCGTGGCGGCTCCTTCCGCGTCGCTCGTCACGACCTCCAGCCAAATCTCCGCATGGCGCTGACCCTCCACCCGGTCCAGCCACAACCGGATCGGTCCGAACGCGACAATCGCTGTACCCGGGCTACGGAACTCGACCTCGAGCCCCAGCGTGTCGCGATAGAACACGACAGCCTCGCCAAATTCCTCTGGTGCCAGCTTCATCGCCACATTGGAGCCGCCGCTGAATGTCGGAGTGTCCGCCATGTCTAGAGGCTGCCCAGGCTGACGACGCCACCTTCGCCCGCAACGAGCACCAGATTGGCGAAGCCGATGAACAGCCCGTGCTCCACGACGCCCGGTAGTGTGGCCAGTCTGTCGGCAAGAGCGGCAGGATCGGTGATCACGCCGAAGCTGCAGTCATAGATGTAGTTGCCGCCATCCGTGACGAAGGTCCGTCCCTCCCTTTGCCGCAGGACGACGTCGCCGTTGAGACCGCAGGCTCCGGCGGCTTCCCGGATGCGCAACGCAGTTGCACCATGGGCGAAGGGCGTGACCTCCACCGGCAGCGGAAACCGTCCGAGATCCTTGACCTTCTTCGACTGGTCGACGATCACGATCATGCGCTGTGAAGCGAAGGCGACGATCTTTTCCCGCAACAACGCGCCGCCACCCCCCTTGATGAGGCGCAGACTGCTATCCACCTCATCGGCCCCGTCGATCGTCAGATCGAGCTTGGGTTCGTCATCCAGTGTCGTCAACGGGATTCCCAGACCCTCGGCTTGCGCCCGTGTCGCCTCTGACGTGGGCACGCAGATGACCTTCAGGCCGCCTGCGACTTTCTCGCCTAAGGCCTCCACCATCAACCGCGCCGTCGTTCCGGTGCCCAGGCCGAGCTTCATCCCTGGAGTGACGTATGCGAGGGCGGCCAAGGCCGCCTCCCGCTTGAGCGCATCTGCCGTCACGTGCCAAGGCCACCCATCAGCATGTATTTGATCTCGACATATTCGTCGATGCCATGATGCGACCCCTCGCGGCCGAGGCCGGACTCCTTCACGCCACCAAAGGGCGCAAGCTCGGTCGAGATGATCCCCTCATTCACACCGACGATCCCATATTCCAGCGCTTCGCCCACACGGAAGCACCGGCCCACGTCGCGTGAATAGAAATAGGCGGCGAGACCGAATTCGGTGTCATTTGCCATCTGTATGGCCTCGTCCTCGGTCTTGAACCGGAACAGCGGAGCGACCGGACCGAAGGTCTCTTCCCTCGTCACCAGCATGCGTGTGGTGACATTCTTGAGAATGGTGGGTTCGTAGAAACTGCCGCCGAGCGAATGTGGCTTGCCTCCGATGACGATCTCCGCGCCATTGGCAACTGCATTCTGCACGTGCTCCTCGACCTTCTCGACCGCGGCCTTGTTGATGAGGGGGCCGGTCGTGACGCCGACTTCCATGCCATTGCCGACCTTCAGCTTCAGCACGGCGGCAGCCAGCTTTTCGGCGAAACTGTCGTACACGCCGTCCTGCACCAGGATCCGGTTGGCGCAGACGCAAGTCTGGCCGGCGTTGCGGAACTTGGAGGCCATGGCCCCGGCAACAGCCGCATCGAGATCAGCATCGTCGAACACGATGAACGGCGCGTTTCCGCCGAGTTCCAGCGATACCCGCTTCACCGTCTTGGCCGACTGCTCCATCAGCACCTTGCCGATCTCAGTCGAGCCCGTGAAGGTGATCGCCCTCACCAGCGGGTTTGAGGTGAGCTCGCCGCCGATCGCGGACGCCTTGCCCGTGACGACGCTGAACACGCCCTTGGGAATGCCGGCGCGCTCGCCAAGTTCGGCCAGGGCCAGCGCCGTAAGCGGTGTGTCGCCGGCCGGCTTGCAGACGACGGTGCAGCCCGCTGCCAGGGCCGGTGAGACTTTGCGCGTGATCATCGCCATGGGAAAATTCCACGGCGTGATCGCGCCAACGACGCCGATCGGCTGGCGGATGACCATGATTCGCGCATCCGCTTTGTGAGTGGGCAGCGTTTCGCCCGAAATGCGCTTGGCCTCCTCACCGTAGAATTCGGTGAAACCGGCGGCATAGGCCACCTCGCCCCTGGCCTCTGCGAGCGGCTTGCCCATCTCGGCCGTCATGATGCGCGCCAGATCCTCCTGATTGTCCATCATGAGATCGAACCATTTGCGCATGATCTTGGCGCGTTCCTTGGGCAGCGTCTTCGACCATGTCTTGAAGGCATCATGGGCGGTCTCGACAGCCTTTCGCGTCTCCTCGGCCCCCAGACTGGGGACTGTGGCCAGGACCTCCCCCGTGGCGGGGTTGGTCACATTGATGGAGGTCGCGCCGGCGACCCATTCGCCATTGATGTAGCAGCGCTCCCGCAGCAGCGACTTGTCCTTCAGGAATTCCATGGAAAATGCTCCTTGTCCCGGGCCCCTGCCCGCCTCGATCTCTTGGCTCGCCATGACTTAATCGCTCAAGCCCCCTTTGCGCAACAACGGCATGCGCGCTATGCGTCTTGCGCAGGATGCAGGGCGAGGGGAGCAGGCGCATGAGCGATCTATCGAAGGTATCCGTGATTTTCGATCTGGACGGCACCGTGGTCGACACCGCACCCGATCTGGTCGCCGCCATGAACGAGGTTCTCGCCCGCCACGACCGCGCGTCGATCCCGACATCGCAAATCCGCAACCTCGTGGGTCACGGGGCACGGGTGATGATGGCTCGCGGCTTCGCCGAAACCGGGACACCGGCCGACGATGCCCTGCTGGACCGGCTCTACGACCAGTTTCTGGACCATTACCTCGACCATATCGCCGATGCGAGCGCACCCTTCCCCGGCGCAATTGCAGCGATCCAGACCTTGGCGGCAAGGGGTGCTCGCCTCGGAATCTGCACCAACAAACCTGAGGCGGCCGCCAGAAAGCTGCTCGAGGCCCTCGACCTGAGCCGCTACTTCGAGGCCGTGATCGGCGGCGACAGCTTGAAGATGAAGAAGCCGGATCCGGAATGTTTCCGGGAGAGCGTGCGCCGGCTGGGCGGTGGTGAGGGACCCTCCGTAATGGTCGGCGACAGCGAGACGGATGTCCTGACCGCGCGAGCCGCAGGCGCTCCCGTGATCGGTGTCACCTTCGGATATACGCCCGAACCCATCGAGACCTTCCACCCTGATATCGTCATCGACCATTTCGACAAGCTGGGTTCAGCTCTCGATCAACTCCTCTCCCGTCATCCTTTGCTCGCCACCGATTGAGCAGCCATCGAAGGCAGTTGCCTTCCGCCGCCATGCCGGCTATATCGCAGACCTTCCCGGTGGCCTTGCGCCGCCGTGTCCCCGAGGGCGGTTAGCTCAGCTGGTAGAGCACTGTGTTCACATCGCAGGGGTCACTGGTTCGAGTCCAGTACCGCCCACCATCAAAAAACCCTAAGAAAACAGTTACTTAGCAAGCGTGGCCTCTACAAAAACACAGGGGTTACTTATTCTGTTGGACTAAAATGCGCTCTCGGACCTCTTTCTGCTGGGGTGCAGCATGAGCGACGCCTTCGATCATTGGCGGCTCGGCAAGGCTAAGATCGGAACCGGCACCCATAGAGTTAGGGCCTTCGTTAGAAAACGTTCCCCGTGGCTCTATGGAGACTTTGTCGTTCACGCACCTTGTGACACAGGGGACGACAGGAGTTGGGTCATTCACGGACCGTCCCACGGGTCTCAATCTGAACAATGTGCGGGCGTATTTCCTCGATGCTGAAAGTGCAATACATGCAGCGTTGGAAATCCAGGCCCTGGTCCCCCTAGCGCTGTTCATCATATGGGATGGCGCGCTTGCGGCGGCCGCATATGACCGGAACGGCTCTTGCTTCGCGCAGTACCCCTGCGCTCCTCAAAGTTGCCGACCCACAGCCGATATGTGATTGGGGACAACAGCTATGATGTCCTCAAACTGCGCCGCATCTGCAGAATACAAGAGGGCCTTGATAAGGCGGTGGTGCGCAAACGCCCTGGTAGAAAGTGCTGCACGTTGAGCTGCTCGAAGGTGTTTTCCCAGGAGATGCGCGCCGGCCGCCATCACAACCGCTGGCGAGCTGGCGCACCGCGAACCTGAAGTTGCCGCCCTCCAAATCTGAACATGCATTCGAGACACCCTTGGACCGCCGGTGCGATCACGTCAAACTCAATATAGCACCGACGAGCAAGCTCGCCGCGCGCGCAAGGTAAACGTGGACGCTTGGACCCTGATAACGTGTAGCCGAGCGCCAAACTCCAACGACAGCGACGATGTTATAGGGCACCGAAAACCCGTAACCAATGAGCAGCGCCGCCCATGGCCGGTCGACCGTGATCAGCGCGAGAAACAAAATGGTGGAGGATGCGTTGACGATCAGGCCGATGATGACCGTCCACGTCCAGAAAGCTTCATTAAGTGGTAATTCGCCCCGCCAAAGAGCACCAAGTTTCATGATGAGCTAAATTAAGGGCTGTCGAAGATTTCTGCTAGAGCATCTTCGATGAACGCGGGGTCGCTCAGGGATTCAAGCGGTCGACCTTTTCTGATTCACTGCTCCTCGTGAGTTGTGAGGAGGTGGTGATTGACGAGGAGTTTGAGCGCGGACCGTGCGAGCGGGTGGTTGCAGCGATCGAGGATGGAATTTCGACACGGGCGTCGGCGCAGCATTCCCGCTTCGGGATCTCGATGGCCGGGGGCCTGGGATTGCCGCTATCCCGAGACCGGTGAGACGCAAGCGAGCAAGCAGGCAAGCCGTTGCGTTCGAAGCTCGACCCGCATGACGCGTTCATTCTGCGCCTCGTCGAAGGCGCGCCCGACATCAAGCTTTCTAAGATCGAGGACAGGCTGGCCGCCGGGCGTGGGGTTCAGGCAGCCCCGTTGACTGTCTGGTTGTTCATCGAGGGCGAGCGCGTTGCGGCGAGCGTAGCCGGCGGCCGTTCGCCATGGCCATTGGAAGACAACCACCTTCACTGCCTGCGGCTACCCGGCATGGCGGCGCCGACGCCGCTCGACGATCCCATGAACGGGCCAGCCTTCCTGCCTATGCCGAGCAGGTTCTCGTGCCAGAGCTACGCCCCCCGACGTTTTGATCATGGACAGCCTTCCGGTTTACAAGATCAGCCTGCGCGCGAGGCCATCGAGGAGGTCGGGCGCGACTCCTGTTCCTCCCGACACCGCGTGAGGCAATGGCGATTCGCGTGCCGTCAGCAGAAGTGCAGAATCCTATCGCCTGTCTAAGTTTCAGGGCTCATTTTACCGCAGCCGAATGCCTCGCTCCAAGCCTGTGACTGGCTGGCCCCAAGTGGCTAGCCAGTCACAGGCTTGGCGTGCGGCGACTATTGGATAGGTTGGGGACTCATTAAAATCCATGCAGCAACGATCGAAACTAGCGCGATTGTCGAGAGGTAATTCTGGGCGAGGCGATCATACCTGGTGCGATGCGCCGCCTTGTGATGCATTTGTAATAACAACAGCAAATTCGCTTGCTTTGTCATTACAAATGCATCACGGGACGAGCATGAAAACCGGACTATTGCAGCTTCGCCTCCAGCCCCAAGAAAAGTCAGCTTTCCAGGAAGCAGCCGATCTCGCTGGTATCCCACTTTCAGCGTGGGTTAGGGAGTGCTTAAGGCGCACGGCGCGAGCAGAGCTAACCGACACGGGCCGCCCCGTGCCCTTTCAAAATTACGAGGCCCAGGCGTGAAAACGGCAGATATCGGCCTCTCGTTTGAGCACTGCGGCATTGCGGACGTCCTGTACAGGTGGCAACTCGTGGTTCCCCTTAATCAGCGTCCATACGCTTGGGAGGATGACGAGGTTGAGAAGCTGTTTCATGACCTCACCAAGGCGGTAGATACTCAACCGATATACTTTCTCGGCACCATTATGTTCACCAAAGGTGAGTCTAATGATACCGAAGTGGCTGATGGGCAGCAGCGCCTTGCCACAACGAGCATCTTAATCGCTGCAATGCGCGACTACCTTATAGAGCTTGGAGATGAGAAAGGCGCGAAGGAATATCAATCGGACTATCTAGTTAAGTATGATCCTCCGACTGGGCTATACAGGCAGAAACTTGCGCTGAATGCTCAGGATAATCAGTTCTTCAACGAACAAATGTTACTACCGCCCGACGAACGGAAACCAGCCACTGCGGGGCCTTTTACATCGCACAGCCTTCTGCTGGCAGCAGCGGAGAAGGCCAGGGCCCACGTGCGCGATATCACAGCGGGGTTGGACAATTCTGCCAAGACAGCCAAGCTACATCGTTGGGTTTCTTATTTAAAGGAACAGGCCCTTATCATTGTCGTTACTGTTCCAGCTCATATCGGTAACTCTTTTAAAATGTTCGAGACGTTGAATGCCCGTGGTGCGACGGCATCGCAGGTGGACATTTTGAAGAACTTCTTGTTCGAGCGAGCGCCAAAGCATGCACAGCAAGTGCACTCTCACTGGATTTCGATGCTCAGCATCATAGAGCTTCAAGGCGATGATACCCTCCTGCTCAGTTACATAAGACACCTTTGGGTTTCCCTGCGCGGCCCCACCACAAAGGATGACTTGGGGTCAGCAATCGAGGGACAGGTCAAGAACGAAGGCGATGCCCTAAGTCTAGTATCGACGCTCGACACGGCGGCTGGCGAATACGTCGCCATTTTGAATCCCCTTCAAAGCGCCCGATGGGAAGGCCTGAAGTTTGGCCGGCAAGCCCTCGACCTATTGAGCAATGGGATCGGCGTGGAGCAGATCAGACCGCTTGTCCTAGCCGTGGCGCGACATTTTGATCCGCTGGAAATGGATCGTGCATTCCAGCTGTTCCTGTCGTGGTCGGTTCGGTTTTTGATTTCGGGCGGCGGCGGCGGCGGGAAGTTAGATCGCTATTATGGCGAGCAGGCTAAAGCTGTGACTAACCGCCAAATCAAGACCGCCACCGAGTTGGCCGCAGCGATGAGCGAGGTGGTGCCATCAGACGCGCGGTTTCAGGAAGCCTTTGCTACTGCTTCAGTGAGCAAAGCAAACCTCGCTCGCTATTATCTCAGAGCGGTGGAATTGCATCGCGGCAAGGACCCTTCGCCACAATTTCTGATCAATGAAGACCCGCTTGCAGTCAACTTGGAGCACATATTGCCGATAAAACCGGACAACGATTGGGATGTGCCGGCAGAGACCGCTGCGGTGTTTTATAAGCGATTGGGGAACATGGTTTTGCTTCCATCCAAAGTGAACGTGGAAGCCGGTAACAAATCCTTTGATGCCAAGAAGCCGTTCATTGAAAAAAGCATGTTCTCTATTACTCGTGAAGTCTTGACTCTGTCGAAATGGGGGCCTGACCAGATTACCGAGCGCCAGAAGAAACTGGCTCTAGAGGCGCCGCTGGTGTGGCCGCTGAAATGGAAGTAACGGCCTACCAGTTGCAGGCTGCCGTCGAAAACATGCCCGGTGGCACCGCCAGGGGTGCAATCTGTTCCTGTGCGGGAGGGCTTTCAGGGGGCGCGCCCTTATGGGAAGGCGTTGTCCATGTCTTCGACCTGGCTGGCAACCCGACGGCCACGTGCGCCTATGCTTGGTCCTCGCCCATTGACGACAGTGATAAGCGCCGCATGTTTGCTGTCCTGCATTTTCCGCCAATCGCCTCGCCGCTGGCAGCGGTGCGGGCGGTGATCGTTGCTGAACATCGCGCCAAGGGCTGATCCTGATTTCAAACTAAGACAGTACCCGCTGGTGTTCAGTGCTGTCTCAGTTTGAATTTCTCGCGGGCGGGTCAAGGATGAAACCGCAACTGTCGCCTTTCATTCCAGGCACGCACATGGACACTTCGCCGGTGTAACGGTCCAAGCGAATTATCGTGTTCGACGTGCTTCCAATAATCTCATAGCGACCGCCAGCAAAGAAGCCAGCAACCCCGATTCCAAGCGCCATAATCACTGATGCGGCAACGATCTTCATCCTGCCTCCCGCTTACTGTAAGGCCCGCGCAATCTCTGCTCCGCCGCCTTTCCCGCGATCTCGGCGCGCCTATCGGCGCCAGTTCTCGGCGCGTCCTGCCGCTCTTAACTCCTAGAGCAAGCGGCGCGATTATTGCGACGATCAATCACAGTATCGTCCTCCTCACTCGCCGCAGTGCGCATTAAGCAAGCATTGCGGATCACGTCAGCGGGACGCTTCTGGCCTTAGTCCGGTTGGCATTAGTTATCTCTCAAATAAACGCACTGCGGACATTCCCCATCAGCGGCCATGTCCAACTCATCTTTAATTGCCGGCACAAGGTCTTCACGCATCCACATCGTCCCGTCGCTCTTGAGGATCGTCGTAGCCAGAGCATAAGCATGTCGCTCCGCGTCACCATTACCAACACGGATGGTCACTTCGGGATGGAGACGGCAAACCTCTACGGCGCCTGCCCTGGCGACTGCGTACCGCGCGGCATCTTCAAGGCCGTCTATATAGTCGTTGATTGACACGAAGCCCTCCTATGCTTTTCGCTAAGCATATAGGAGCAGGTTCGGGGTGGCGAGAGGGCTTCAACGCAGGTGAAGTCCAGACTGAGACAGGTGTTCTGGGAGCTCAACATTTGCTGTTTTGGAGCTTGCCATGAAGAACCCCCTCCAATGAACCGTGAGCAGGACGAGCCGAGTTAGAGGCGACTGTGAACTTGATCATAGACAGGATGCGCTCCAGGGGTGGTCGCACAAAATCTTCTAGGGAAATTCTCATAGCTTACCTAAACGCCACTCCGGTGACGGGTGAGCGGGTGAGCGGGTGAGCGGGTGAGCGGGTGAAGGCGACCAAGAAGATCCTGCTTAGCAACTTGAAGCCCGACCTACACAGCTTTAACTGACGCAAGGTGGCCACGAAGTACACCGCGATAAACGTAGCGCTGCTGGTTGTGGTGGGTAGACATGGCGTAAGGGAAGCGCTGATTTTTCCACAACTCGGGTTGGTGGATTGCCCAAGGTGGGGTGAAGAGATTCATGCCAAAGACCCGGACGCCTTTGGAGGCTAGAAGCAGCTCTCGCGCCGCGCTCTCCTCAACCCCCTCGCAAGCGCGGGGCAGCGAAGCCATCGCAGCCCGGATGGCTTGACAGGTTATCTGAGCGTGAGAGCGAGCGAATAAAACATTGGGGAAAGCACGGACAGTGTGGGAAACTCAAGCTCATCCCCCCGCCCCCCGCGCCGACGCAGAGTGTTAGCTGTCGCTCTTGGCAGCGCGGGTTTTTCGCGGAACCTTGGCGGGGGGGGGCCTGTGTCGGCCATCTCTGGCTCGGTCAGCGCGGGGATAGACATTGGCGACGGCGCATCATGTTTCGCAACTACTCATCAAGAGGCTTGGCGGCAGTTACGGGTGCCGATGTTTCGGGCTTCAACCCAGCAGTCCTCACCTTCTCGGCGACCTTCTCGTTCACAAGCTCAATGAGCTTGGCTAAGGATACCCTATGCGGCCGTCGCTCTTGATGGCGACGATGCTGTTCTCATGGGCGATTGACTGCGCTCCCGACAGGTTTGACGCGCCATGCTTTGTGCGGCCGGTAAGAACGTTGATGTCAGGCAATGTGCGGCCCTGCTTTTTGCTAAAAACAAGCCGTGAAAAGGCCGGCTTGCGGAAATGCGATGCTAAAGGTCATCCTCACCTGATCACACGATGACCGATTTCAGCGGGGACCGACGATGGCTTGGCGAGACAAGGCTATGTTGCGGCTAATCACTTGGATTGAAAATCCGAGCTGCATCAAGGCTGTAACTGTCATAAGCATCTTGTTTCTATTCGATGCTATTCGCGCAGCATGGGGTGAGCGCCATTTTGTAGCCGGCGTGGCGGAGGCTCTTGTGGCATCCGTACTTCACTACGGACTTCCGCTGGTCGCCGTCGGTTGTGGTATATGTGTTGGGCTCGTGATTGCGGGCCGCTTCAAAACCAAGTGGCTGCATTGGATCGGAGGAATCATTGCTGCACTTGGTGTTTTTGCTGGACTAAGCAGTGTGACTGACAACATCGAAGGCGTGAGTTGGCGCATGAAGGAATTGCGCGACGGCCGTTGTTACACTGACTGGGATGGCAGATCGAATCCAACATTATGCGAATAGCATATTTCCTAACTGCCATGCATCGTGATGCCCACGAAAGTAATAGCAAACCAGGTGCTAGCTAGCGCTGCGGCCCTCAGTGCCAGTTTATGACATTGAATGGGCTCAGCAGTTCTTGAGCAATGCCGAATCCTTCAAAATACCAAGTCGAGCGTAGCCGAGCAGAATTACTGCTGTGGCGATCCAAATCCACATCAATCCGGCCCGCCTTATGGCATTCGTCGTTGGGCGATTGGCCGCGACCTCGGCCGTGAGAATGCAAATGGCTGCTCGCTCCCTTTCCCCAGTCCGGCACCAGGAGAAAAGACGATGGAACTCCCATTCACTGTCAAACCGCTTGCTTAGCGATGGGAGTGCTCGGACTTGCAAATCCGCAAGATGATTGCGGACAACAGCATCTCAGCCTTTTCCCTTGGCGGAAAACTGATCAGATTAGCCGCATCCGAAGTGGCGGATCGAGGGAGAGGAATGTCCAGACAGCGACGATCAGAAGACGAGTGGCTCGGCAGGGTTGGAAAAAGGTTCTACGCCTACTACCGAGTTCCTAACGGCGTCGGTCCGAAGCGCAGCTCACTAGGTACGGATGATCCCGTCACCGCAAAAGCCAGGTTTGTCGAATGGAGGAAGCAACGTCTTGTCGCTATTAGCCAGGGCGACGGAGCTCTGACAATGGGCGCCATCTACAGCTCATATGTTGAAAGCCGGAGGGAAGCGGGCAAGCGCGCAGCCGAGAGGATTGACTTTGCCTGGAAAAGGCTGAAGCCAACTTTCGACAGTCTCCTGCCGACCATGATCACCGAGTCCCTGTGTCATCAATACGCTGAGCGCCGGCGCAAACATGATGGCGTCTCGAACGGCACCATCCACGTCGAGCTGGGCTACCTTCGCGCAGCCCTGACCTATGCCACGAATAAAAAGAACTGGCTCATCCATGTTCCCTACGTGCCGATTCCGCCGAAGCCAGCGCCAAAGGATCACTTCCTCACGAAGGACGAGGCCAGGACGCTCATAGCCTGCGCGTCGGCTGAGCACGTGAAGCTGTTCATTACGTTGGCGCTCACGACGGCTGGGCGGTCCGAAGCTATCCTGGACCTGACCTGGGATAGGGTTGATATGGACAGGCGCAAGATCACTTTGCGCGACCCCGTGAAGCATGTCACGCCTAAGGGCCGGGCAACTGTGCCGATCAATGAATTTGCCTTTGCAGCGCTCTCGAAGCAGCGCCAGGGCGCCCTGACAGAATATGTCATCGAATGGGCCGATCGGCGTATAGTGTCGATCAAGAAAGGTGTAAGGGCAGCGGCGGCGCGGGCAGGCATCAAATGTTCGCCACATGTGCTGCGCCACACGGCAGCGGTCTGGATGATCGAGGGTGGGATTCCACTTGAGGAGATCAGTCAGTACCTGGGCCATACCAACATCGAGACGACGCGACGCATCTATGCCCGCTATTCCCCGAGCTTCCTCCGCAGGGCGTCTTCTTTTTTAGAGCTTTGATTGTAACACAGTGCTCCTTTGTCAGGAGCTGACAGGATAACGGCAACCAGGCATGAGCATCGAGGGTAAAGAAGTGAAAAAAACAGCGCTCCATCGTTGAAAATCAGTGGCTTATATCCTCGAACCCAGCCTTCACATCGCAGGGGTCACTGGTTCGAGTCCAGTACCGCCCACCATTCTTTTAACTTCACATTTTGGTCAACTCCGCGGTGTTGCCTCGGGCGGGAATCTTTTACCTGAGCAGGACCGATCACAAATGCGTCAGCGGTCGCGAACGGCCTTGAGAGCGCCACCCGTCTTCTCTAGCGGGAGGGGTCCCGCCCTCCCTCTCCGATAGGTCTGCATGTTCCAGTCACTATACGACCGAACCCTGGCGCTCGCCGGCCATCGCCACGCGGAACGCTGGCTAGGCGCCATGTGCTTCGCCGAAAGTTCGTTTTTGCCCATGCTGCCGGAAGTCATGCTGCTGCCCATGATTCTGGCGGACCGGACCAAGGCTTGGCGTCTGGCGCTGCTGTGCACCATCACCTCCGTCCTGGGGGGCGTGTTGGGGTACTTCATCGGCATTTTTCTCTTTGATGCCGTCGGCGCGCCGCTGCTTCGCTTCTACGGCCTTTCCGGCGAATTTGAACACATTGCCCAGCAGTACAATGATCTGGGTTGGCTTATGGTCCTGATCGGCGCCGTCACCCCAGTGCCCTACAAGGTGGTGACGATCGCCAGCGGCCTGACCCATCTGGACTTCATGACCTTTCTTGTCATGAGCGCCATTGGACGTGGCGTGCGCTTCTTTGCACCCTGTGCGCTTTTCTTCTACTTCGGCCCGCGGGCACAGCCGATCATGGAGCGAAATCTCAGCACGGTCTTCTGGCTCTCGGTGGCCGGGATTGTCGGCGGAACCCTAGCCGCCAAGTTTATTTTTTGAATCAGAGAAACCGTTTAAGTCCTCATTGGGAGAGGGTTTTGTGCGTTGCCGCATTCTTTCCATACAATGTGGGTAAGAAGGGTGCCGGCAGCAGTCATAGGATCGAGTGATGCAGGCGTCTCAACGATGGGCAGGAGGCTGCGTGGTGATGCTGGCGCTGGTCTTAGGCCAGCAGCCGATCTCTGCCCAGGAGGTCGTCGCCGAGCGCAATCCCGGAAGCTGGGTCATCATCCAGAGCGATCCGACTTACGACATGCAGGAAGACTGTTTTTCTGAAGCGGCTTTGGCTTCTGGAGAAGCGGAAGGATCAGAGGCCGGGACCGGAGAAGCTTGTCCCGTCGAGGCAGGGCCTCCGGGGCTGAAATTCCGTCTCGATCTCCTGCCCACGATTCGTGAGGCCAATGCCCTCCAGATCCGCCAGCGCGAAATCGAGGAGGCGCGTCGCAAGGCCCGCGCAGCCCGCGGTGCAAAACCACCGCTTCTTGGCGCCAACGGCGATTTGCCTCTCACCTATAGCTTTAACCTTGAGCAGAAGGGACAGGACGACCGCTATTTGCGCGATCAGGTCAATGCCCGCGCCAATGTCGGCGTCGATGGCTATCAGGTCCAAGCGACCCTGGAGGAGACATCGCAACCGATGCAATCCGGGACGACGCGCAAATCCGGTCTCCGGGTGGAGGCGCCTCTGACCTTCGGTCCCGTGCGCATGCGTACGGGATTGGACACTTACGTGGCCCGCGACACGACGGCCGGCGTAGCGGCCACCAGCATCGGTCGTGGCATCGACGTGACCACCTCCGCTCGGCTCAGCGAGGCGACCGAAGCAGAACTGTCCGGCAAGGTGGAATACGTTCGTGACGGTGGCAAACGCGTGAACGCGATCATTGCTGGCACCGTCAATTATGGCTTCATGCTTGGCGAGTGGAAGGGAAAGCTGTCGCCTGGGTTGGACATCACGCATTCCACGGGAGAAGAGGATCCGGTGACCATGGCTGTCCGGATGCGGCTCTCCCTCGCCAGTGGCCCCCAGAAGGTGGAAGTCACCCAGCGTATGGTCCGTCAGCAGATCCTGAGCGCCGAGGGCGAGACCCAGCAGACGTCGCTGGACTACGGATATAACTGGGATCAGTCATCCATCACTCTGAGCGGTGCGCATCTGGCCCGATCTGCGAATTCTGGGGCCACCGATGATTGGCAAGTTGGGGCCGTCTGGAAAGTGAAGCTCGAGGCCCTCACGGACTATCTACAGTAGATGTTTACAACTTTTCTGTGCATATCTACACGTTAACACTTTTAAATTGAAAAACGCCGATCACCTTCTAATCTGTACCGATGAGCCCTGATTCTTTTCCTGCTCCTGCCGGATCACGTCAGCGGCGATCATTTTGGGGGTACAGATGGCGGCGACAACGACGACGAGGGTACGAGCGGCTGCCGGCCAGAGGGAGCCGGATCATGGAGCTCCCCGGGAACGAGTGGAGCGAAGTGATCGGAGCAGCGAATTCGGACCCGAAGCCTCGATCGGGTCTCCCCCTATGGACCATGACTATGCTTGGCAGGAACCGCCTGCGGGCCAACCCTATCATTATGAGGCCGAGCATGACCCGGCACAGGAGGCGGGTTGGCAGGATCAGCATGCTGCTCGCGGATATTACGGAACCGAGATCGATCCGCGGGCGATCGCTCAGGCGGCAGAACGTGGAGCGATTTTGGGAACCCGCCGGCTCGACAAGGTGCGGACCGAGTGGCGCGAGTTCGCCAGACGCTTCGAGAGCACCGCACTGACTGCGTCTGAACTGCGGCGACTGCGCCTGGATCTGCGCCGTCGTGAGATGCTTCTGTTTCTGCTCGGTGGCTTTGTTTTGGTCATGGGCACGCTTTATGGCGCCCTGATATTTTCCTCGCCGCAGCTCCTTGGTAACCCGAGAAGCGAACTCGGCTGCACAATGTTCGGGGGCTCCTGGGCAGAGACCAGCACCCAGAAGGAATACTGCATCTTTTGGGCGAACTGACCGCTACGTTTCTGCGCGGTCCGGATGTGTCATGGCAAAAACTGGAAGGCTGCCGCAGACATCCGCAATTTTGTTGATGCGTGGAAAAGCCGACAGATCGATATTGTATCGGCGTGCGCTGACGACTTGTGGAACCAGGCACACATCCGCGAGTGTGGTGTGGCCGCCAAAACAGTGACCATCGAACCCGGCCATCTGCTCGACCGCTTCGAAGCCGATGCTGATCCAGTGCTGACGCCAAGCCAATATGGCTGAGGAATCCGCGCCGAACTGTGTCTCCAGGCGTTTGACCAGGCGAAGACTGGTCAGGGGGTGAATATCGCTGCAGATCATCTGGGCGATAGCCCGTACCTGCGCCCGTTCCCGCGAACCCCGTGGCAGGAGTGGAGGCTCGGGATAGCGTTCCTCAAGATATTCCAGGACGGCAAGAGATTGGGTAAGGATACGGCCGTCTTCGAGCGCGAGGGCGGGCACGAGCCCTTGAGGATTGATGGCAAGGAAGGCCGCGTCGCGATGTTCCCCACCATCTTTGATCAGTTCGACGGCGAACCTGTCCGGATGAAGCCCCTTAAGGGCAAGGCCGATCCGCAGGCGATACGCGGCTGAACTGATGATACTGTCATAGAGCTTCAATGCTGCCCCCCGGGAGCGTGAAGATCAAAGATGGACGACGGCAGGACATCCGGTCTCGGCGGCCCTCCGTCTCGGGGTGGATCCGTGGGAAGGCCCCGGATCCCGCGGCTTATGGCTTCTTTTCGTCTCCGGCGGCGTCATCCAGCCGAAGGGCGAGAAACCGAGGCTCACCTTGGCTATTGGCCACGAGCATCAGAACTGACTTTCGTCCATTCTTCTCGATCTCCTTGACGCGATTCACCACTTCGTCGGGACTGCTGACGGCCTTCTGCCCCACCTCGACGATGACATCGCCAGCTTCGATTCTCTTTTCGGCTGCAGAACTTCCAGGCGTAACTTCCGTCACGACGACGCCGTTGACGCCCTCTTTGATTTGATACTGCTCGCGCAACTCGTCAGACAGGGACCTGAGCTGAAGTCCGAGCGACGTGACGCTCTCCGCCGCCGGCGCGGTGGTTTTGGGTTCCTCGGGCGTGGCGGCGGCCACAGCCTTTTCGCCCCTGTCGAGATCGCCCACCGTGACGTCCAGCGTCTTGCGCTGCCCGTTGCTCGCGACGATGACCTTGACCGGCTTATTGATCGGCGTGTTCGCCACGATCCTCGGCAGGTCGCGCATCGCCGCAACCGGCTTGCCGTCAAACTCGACAATGACGTCGCCAGCGGCGATGCCTGCCTTCTCCGCCGGCCCGTCCGCAGTGACTTCCGCCACCAGCGCGCCCTGGCTATTGCTGAGACCGAGGCTCTCGGCGATCTCGTCGGTAACGGTCTGGATACGCACCCCAAGCCAGCCTCGGCGCACTTCGCCATATTGCCTGAGCTGGGACAGGACCGCCATGGCGGTGGTCGACGGGATAGCGAACCCGATCCCGATGGAGCCGCCGCTGGGAGAGATGATGGCGCTGTTGATACCGATGACCTTGCCGTTCATGTCGAACAGCGGACCACCCGAATTACCCCGGTTGATGGCCGCATCCGTCTGGATGAAATCATCATAGGGCCCGGCATTGATGTCGCGATTGCGCGCCGAGACGATACCCAGGGTCACCGATCCGCCAAGACCGAAGGGATTACCGATGGCCATGACCCAGTCACCGACGCGGAGCTTATCGGAATCACCCAGTTCCACCGCCTTGAGCGGGCTCGTGGGCTTCACTCTCAGCAAGGCGAGATCTGTCTTTGTGTCCCGTCCGACGACCTCGGCATCGAGATTGCTGCCATCGACGAAATTGACTTGAATCTTCTCGGCGCCCGAGACGACGTGATTGTTGGTGACGATCAGTCCTTCGGGGTCGATCACGAATCCCGATCCAAGCGAACTGGCCTGTCGGTCTTCCTGATCGTTCTCGTTATTGTCGCGGCCCTGCTGCTGCTTGTTGAAGAACTCTTCGAAAAACTCGCGGAACGGCGAATTCGGCGGTAGATCCGGCATCGGCACCGCCTCGCGTCCCTCCACCTTCTGCGTCGTGGAGACATTGACGACAGCGCCTGAAAGGCCTTCCGCAAGATCGGCGACCGACTGCGGCCCCACCGCCTGTGCCGGCGTCGACACGACCCCGGTGGCAAGAAGACCGCAAAGGGCGAAGGCCGCAAGCCGGGCACCCCAACCTTGGTGACCCAAGCGTTCAGAGACGAACTGACCTCCCGTCGGCATCCTGTTCCACATCCTTATTGCTCTCCGTGCCACTCCGGCACTCGTCCACATTACGCTGTCAGGCGCGGGAACCGTAAGTCAAGGACCCGTGACCTGTACCGGTCACGGGCCCCCTCATGCTCTTTACTGCGGCGCCGCGCTGCTGTTGGGCACGCCCATTGTAGCACCGGACGCCGGCGGGGCCATCGTTGCCGCGCCACCTTCTGTCGCCACGGGCGAGCGGGTGGCACCCGGAGTGGCGCCGTTCTCGCTCTTGAAATATTCGAAGAACTCCGTATCCGGCCGCAACACCAGCGTGGTGTTATTGCCTTGTAGGCTCTTTCGATACGCCTCGAGCGAGCGGGTGAAGGCGAAGAACTGCGGCGCCTGATTATAGGCATCCGCATAGATCTGCGTCCGCTCGGCATCGCCCTGACCGCGAAGGATTTCGCCGTCACGCTGGGCTTCTGACACGAGGATGACCGCGGTTCGGTCTGCCTGGGCGCGGATCTGCAGGCTGCGCTCGGTACCGACGGCCCGGATCTGCTCGGCCTCGGCCAGTCGCTCAGCACTCATGCGATCATAGGTGCTCTGCAGCACCTCGGGCAGGAGATCGGTCCGCCGGATTCGCACATCAACCACCTGGACACCGATTTCACGGGCTGCAGGGATCATGGCGTCCCGGATCTCGACCATCATCTGCTCACGCTCCTGGCTGAGCGCTGCATCGAAGGAACGCTTGCCGTATGTCGCGCGCAACGCGGCATCGAGTGATGTCTCGAGACGATCCTGCGCATCCTGCTGGTTTGCCTCCACCGCCTCGCGGTAGCGACGGGCATTGTCGATCCGGTACATGGTGATCGTGTCGACGAGATAACGGCGGCCGTCGACAACCTGCACCCGCTTGTCGTTGCTTTCGAAGAACTGCAGCGGCCGCGGAATATAGACCACGCTCTCGATCACCGGGAGCTTGAAGTACAGCCCTGGTTCGTTGATCTCTCGCTTGATCTCACCGAACTGGACGACGAGGGCGCGTTGCCGTTCATCGACGACGAATGTCGAAGCGTAGACGACGAGCACGATCACTGCCAGGACGATGACCGCAATGTTTCGGAAGGTTGTGTTCATTGGGCCGCTCCCGTGCTCGATGTGCCGGTGGCGGGTGCGCTCCGTCGATTCTGGATCTCAGGCAACGGCAGGTAGGGCACCACGCCGGAACCGGCGCCCTCCTCCATGATCACCTTGTTTGAGTCTCCCAGAACCGTTTCCATGGTTTCGAGGTAGAGCCGCTTACGGGTCACGTCCTCGGCCTTCCGATATTCCTGCAGCACCTCGAGAAACCGCTTTGAGGAGCCTTCCGATTCGGCGACGACGCGGCCCTTATAGGCCTCGGCCTCTTCGTGGATCCGAGCCGCCTCACCGCGCGCCTCGCCGAGCCGCCGGTTGGCGTACTTTTGAGAATCTTCGATGAAGCGCTCTTGATCCTGCTTCGCCCGCTGCACCTCTTCGAATGCGTCCGACACAGCAGCTGGCGGATCGGCGCGCTGGATATTCACGCTGCTGAGCTGGATGCCGGCATTGTAGCTGTCAAGCGTCGCTTGCATCTGCCGCTGAACCGCTTCCTGAACCTCGCCGCGACCTGTGGTGCGAACCACCTCTGCAGTTGTCTGCCCCACCACGTCGCGCATCACGCTCTCCGCCACCACGCGCACGAGCGCCTGCTGATTGGAGATGTCGAAGAGATATTCCCTCGGATCATTGATCCGCCACAAGACGGTGAAGCCGATGTCGACGATGTTCTGGTCGCCCGTGAGCATCAGTCCGGCATCATCGCTCCGGCCCGCGGTCAGCGAGCCGACGCTCAACTGTTGGGTACGCAGAGCCGGAACCGTCTCGACGGTTTCGAAGGGCCAGAAGATGAAATGGAGCCCCGGCGAGGTCTGGCCGGGCTCAGCCTTACCGAACAGCAGTTCGACGCCGACCTGGTCTGGCTGCACGCGATAGGCTGCATTCCAGAAATAGATCGCAACCAAAGCCACGATGATCGCGATGCCGAACAGCTTGTTCGATCCGCCGCTGCTTGGGATGATGGTCTTAAGGCGATCCTGGCCTCGCTTCAGGATCTCTTCCAGATCCGGTGGCGTATTGCGGTTTCCTCCGCCGCCACCTTGAGGACCTTGCCCCCATGGTCCGCGGCCACCGCCCTGCCAGCCACCGCCTTGATTGCTCCAAGGCATTATTGTCTTACCCTTCTCTGCTGTGAGGCAAGCGCCGACTGACGGCGCAAGCATGCGTGGGTGATATAGGGGAACGGGGGTTCCAAGTCCATGCCGAGCGAGGTCCCGGAACCATAGATTCCCTGTGAGTTTCCGCGCCGGCCCGCCTAATACACGACCACCGAGCGAATGGACCTTCCGTCATGCATCAGATCGAAGGCGTTGTTGATCTCTTCCAGCGGCATCGTGTGGGTGATCATTGGATCAATCTGAATTTTCCCGTCCATGTACCAATCCACGATCTTAGGCACGTCGGTGCGGCCCCTGGCGCCGCCAAAGGCACTTCCGCGCCATGAACGACCGGTGACGAGTTGGAAGGGTCGCGTCGAGATTTCTGCCCCTGCCGGCGCTACGCCGATGATGATCGATTGGCCCCAGCCTTTGTGGCAGGCCTCGAGCGCCATACGCATCACCTTCACGTTACCGATACACTCGAACGTGTAATCCGCGCCGCCTCCAGTCAGGTTGACCAGATGCGCGACCAGATCGCCGTCGACTTCGCTGGGATTGACAAAGTGGGTCATCCCGAAGCGTGTCCCCCAGTCTTTCTTGTCGTTGTTCATGTCGACGCCCACGATCATGTTGGCGCCGACGAGTTTCAGCCCTTGCACCACGTTGAGCCCGATGCCGCCCAGTCCGAAGACGATGGCATTGGCCCCTGGCTCGACCTTGGCGGTATGGATGACGGCGCCAATCCCCGTCGTCACGCCGCAACCGATGTAGCAAACCTTGTCGAACGGGGCGTCCTCCCGGATCTTGGCGACCGCAATTTCGGGAAGCACCGTATGCTGGGCAAAGGTTGACGTGCCCATGTAATGGTGGAGCTTCCGGCCATCCAGCGAAAATCGGCTGGTGCCGTCGGGCATCAATCCTTGACCCTGGGTCGAGCGGATCTTCTGGCAGAGGTTGGTTTTCGGGTTGAGGCAATATTCACATTCCCGACATTCCGGCGTGTAGAGCGGAATGACGTGATCACCCGGTCTCAACGATGTTACACCGGGACCAACCTCCAGCACGACGCCCGCGCCCTCATGCCCGAGAATAGCCGGAAACAGGCCTTCGGGATCGTCGCCTGACAATGTGAAAGCATCCGTATGGCAAACGCCGGTGGCCTTGATCTCGACAAGGACCTCGCCCGCTTTTGGTCCTTCAAGATCGACTGTCACGATTTCCAGGGGCTGACCGGGGGCAAGCGCGACAGCGGCGCGTGTCTTCATAGATGGGCTCCAAATCCGGGAATGTCTCTCGTTGCGCCGGACATTGCCAGCGACCGGACGTGTTCGCAAGCCTGCAGGATCAAAGATCCTCTTTCGCCGGAAGATCCCGTGAGAGGGAGAGAACGATCCACGCTTCGTCAGCGGAAAGGGGGCGGCGGGGGCGCGCGCCCCCGCCGCCTGTGATC
Organism: Rhodoligotrophos appendicifer; assembly: GCF_007474605.1. Taxonomy (NCBI): domain Bacteria; kingdom Pseudomonadati; phylum Pseudomonadota; class Alphaproteobacteria; order Hyphomicrobiales; family Rhodoligotrophaceae; genus Rhodoligotrophos; species Rhodoligotrophos appendicifer. The sequence goes on from NZ_VHKL01000006.1 coordinate 102,856, forward strand.
ACTCTGCCGCCTGGGACGGCAGCAATTCGCTCATCTCGATGCCGACGCGGCGCGCTACGCCTTCGCCATAGGCTGGGTCGCAGCGATAGAAATGCACCACCTGACGCTTCAGGATCTCCAACGGCACGCCCTGCATGGCGGCCGCCAAATTGTCGAACAGGCGCTCCTTCTCCTCGGCCGTGAACAACCGGAAGAGATTGCCCGGCTGGGTGTAATCGTCATTTCCGAGACGATGATTGTAGCGATCCGCATCGCCCGAAATCTTCAGCGGCGGCTCGGCGAAGCTCTGATCCTCCACGGGTCCCCCGAACGAGTTCGGCTCGTAATAGGCGTTCGGATTTGGATTGGTGTCCGTGAAGAAGCGCATCGGTCCATCCTTGTGATAATGATGAACTGGGCACTGGGCGCGGTTGACGGGCAGATGCTCGTAATGTGTTCCCAGGCGGTAGCGATGGGCGTCCGCATAGGAGAACACGCGGGCCTGCAGCATCTTGTCCGGCGAGAAGCCGATCCCCGGCACGACGTTGGAGGGCGAGAACGCCGCTTGTTCGATTTCGGCGAAGTAGTTCTCAGGATTACGATTGAGTTCCATCACGCCGACCTCGATCAGCGGATAATCCCCGTGGGGCCAAACCTTCGTGAGATCGAAGGGATTGTACCAGGTCTTCTCGGCATCGAGCTCCGGCATCACCTGCACATACATCTTCCAGCGTGGGAAATCGCCGCTATCGATGGCTGCGAACAGGTCCTCCTGATAGGACTCCCGGCTACGGCCAATAATTTCCTCCGCCTGGGCATTGGAATGGTTCTTGATGCCCTGTTCGGTGCGGAAATGGAATTTGACCCAGAACCTCTCCTTCGCCGCATTGATGAAGGAGAAGGTGTGCGAGCCGAAGCCATGCATATGGCGCGGGCTCTGCGGAATGCCGCGATCGGAGAACAGGATCGTGACCTGGTGCAGGCTCTCGGGCGAGAGGGACCAGAAATCCCACATGGCCGTTGTCGAGCGCAGATTGGTCTTGGGATGCCTCTTCTGTGTGTGAATGAAGTCGGGGAACTTGTAAGGGTCGCGCACGAAGAACACAGGCGTGTTGTTGCCGACGAGGTCCCAATTGCCCTGGTCGGTGTAGAATTTCAGCGCAAAGCCGCGCACGTCGCGCTCGTGATCCGCGGCGCCCAGTTCACCGGCGACGGTTGAAAAACGCGCCAGCATCGGCGTCTTCTTACCCACCTGGAAGACTGACGCTGAACTGTACTGGGTAATGTCATGGGTGACCGTAAGCGTCCCAAAGGCGCCCCAACCCTTGGCATGCACGGGACGCTCCGGAATGCGTTCCCGGTTCTGGTGAGCGAGCTTCTCGATCAGCTGATAGTCCTGCATCAGCAGCGGTCCACGCTCGCCTGCACTCAATGCATTCTGGTTATCCGCGATCGGCGCACCCGCCGTCGTCGTCAATGTCGGACGCTCCGCCATCTGCTCGCTCCTGCTCTCTGTGAAATCTAGAGCGGTTCTACAAAGCGAGTTCCATCAGGTCAAATTGCAAAATCTTGAATGTGTGATAAGAAATACTGATCATGCCTACCTTGAAACAACTTCGCTACCTGGACGCTCTGGCCACACATCGCCATTTCGGCCGTGCCGCGCAGAGTTGCCGGGTCTCGCAACCCGCTCTGTCCATGCAAATCGCCGATCTGGAGGCGGAGCTCGGTGTGATTGTGCTAGAGCGTCTCAGACGCGAACTGGTCTTCACCGCGCGTGGTGCGGAGATCGCCACTCGGGGGCGCGACATTCTGACCGCCGTAAACGATCTCGTGGATTTCGCGCGCCAGAGCGAGGGGCCTCTTGCCGGCACCTTGCGCCTGGGCGTGATCCCTTCGGTCGCACCCTATTTGCTTCATCGGCTGCTGCCCTTGCTGAAGCGCGACTATCCCGGTCTGGGCCTGACGCTTTATGAGACTCAGACAACCTCCCTGCTGCTTGAGCTGCAGCAGGGCCGAATCGATGCAGCCCTTCTCGCTCTGCCTTCAGAGATGGAAGGGTTGGTCGAAATGGTTCTTTTTGACGATCCCTTTCTTCTGGCGCTTCCGGCTGATCATCCCCTGGCAAGCCTGGAGACTGTTTCCCCTCAGGATTTGGAGGGTGAGAGGGTGCTTCTGCTCGAACAGGGCCACTGTCTGCGGGACCAGGCGGTCTCCTTCTGCCGTGGCCTTGGCATCGTCGAGCTTGATGGTCTCGGGGCGACCAGCCTCTCGACCTTGGTGCAGATGGTCGCCAATGGCTATGGAGTGACGTTGCTGCCGAGGCTGGCGGTGCAGTCTGAAATGCGGGATCCCTGCAGCATTGTGGTGAAGTCATTTCGGCAGCCTGCGCCACAGCGCAGACTGGGTCTGGTCTGGCGAAGCACCTCGCCCCGCGCACCGGACTTCGAGGCCATGGGACGGCTGATCCAGCAGACCGCAGGAGATCCCTGACGCAATGGCGCCACATTTTCCTTGACGGCGCATTCGGGCCCGTTCTTTATAACGAACAAATACTGTCCTGCATTAAAAACAACTTGTGATCCGGGCATCGTCGGATCCTGAGGGAGCACCATCATGATCGGTCTTGTTCGTCGCTGGGTCTTGGCCTCGGCCCTCGCTTTAAGCCTTCTGCCCACATCGTTGGCGATGGCGGAGGAAAAGCTGTCGGATTTGAACATCGACTGGGCGACATATAATCCGGTCAGCATTGTTCTCAAGGATCAGGGGCTGCTTGAAAAAGAGTTCGCCGCTGACGGGACGACCATCAATTGGGTGCAGTCCGCCGGATCGAACAAGGCACTCGAGTTTCTCAATGCGGGATCTCTTGATTTTGGATCCTCTGCTGGTGCGGCCGCGCTCATCGCCCGGATCAATGGCAATCCCGTGAAGGCCATCTATGTCTATTCACAACCTGAATGGACGGCGCTGGTCACCAGCAAGGATAGCTCGATCAAGTCCGTGGCTGACCTCAAGGGCAAGTCCGTCGCCGTCACCCGCGGGACCGACCCGCATATCTTCTTGGTGCGGGCGCTCGCTGATGCCGGCCTTACCGATAAGGATGTCCGTTTCGTGCTGCTGCAGCATGCCGATGGCCGCGCCGCCCTCATCCGTGGTGACGTGGACGCCTGGGCGGGCCTCGATCCGATGATGGCCTCCGCCGAGCTCCAGGACGGCGCACGTCTCTTCTACCGCAAAGCCGAGGCCAATACTTGGGGTGTCCTAGATGTCCGCGAGGAGTTTGCGGCCCAACACCCTGAAGCAGTGGCCCGCGTGCTGAAGGTCTATGAGGAAGGGCGCAAATGGGCACTTGCCAATCCCGATAAGGTGGCGGAGCTCCTGTCGAAGGCGGCGCGCATTCCGCTCCCCGTGGCGCAAAAGCAGCTTCAGGAGCGCACCAAGCTCACCTATAACAAGATCGGCGCGGAGCAACGTGACTCGATCCTGGCGGCAGGCAAAGCCTTGCAGCAGGCCGGGGTCATTGCTGCCGATGTCGATGTGACAGCCCAGGTCGACGCTCTGATTGACGACACCTTCAGCCGCGATCTGACGAACTGAGGACGATGTCTCTGACAACGGATGCCGGCCGTCGGACGGACCTAGCCCTGCAGACCGCGCCGGCCTCCGGCACGGCGCCTTCGCGTGCCCCCTGGCGGGGAATGGCACTGAGCCTGATCATCCCTGTCCTTGTGGGGGCGAGCTGGGAAATTGCGGTCGCCTCGGGATGGGCCCAGGGACGGCTGATGCCGCCCCCGAGCCGCATCTTCACGACGCTCTATGACCTGGCCGTCCATGACCAGCTCTGGCTGCATGTCACGGTGACTTTGGCAAGGATCGCCGCAGGGTTTGCTTTCGGTGTCTTGGCCGGCACGATCCTCGGCGCGATTGCGGGCTATTCCACCCTCGCCCGCCGCATGCTGGATCCGACCCTCCAGGCCTTGCGGGCGGTGCCCTCCATTGCTTGGGTGCCGCTCTTCATCCTCTGGTTTGGCATCTTCGAGACGAGCAAGGTCGTACTGATCGCGGTTGGGGTGTTCTTTCCCGTCTATCTCGGGGTCATGGCGGCAATCGCCTCGGTCGACCGAAAAGTGGTCGAGGTCGGCCGGATCTTTCGTCTGAGTGGCCCGGCTATGGTCCGTCGCATTCTGCTGCCGGCGATCCTGCCCTCCTATGTCGTCGCCGTGCGCTCAGGCCTCGGCCTGGGATGGATGTTCGTGGTCGCCGCTGAGCTGATGGGCGCCTCCGAAGGTTTGGGCTACCTCCTCTATGACGGCCAGCAGCTCGGCAAGCCGGATCAGATCGTGGCCGCCATTCTGGTTTTTGCCGTCCTTGGAAAGCTGACCGACAGTCTCATCGTTTTCCTGACCCGGCCCATGCTCGCGTGGCAGGACGCCTTTGCCGCCCGCTGAGGAGCTGTCATGCTGATTCTCGATCGATTGGAGAAGACCTACCCGAACGGCACCCATGCCTTGGGCGGAGTGTCCCTGTGTGTGGACTCAGGAGAGATCGTGCTCGTGGTCGGCGGCTCAGGCTGCGGGAAGTCGACGCTTCTGCGCCTCATTGCCGGCCTCGACCAGCCCACGGCCGGGGTCGTGAAAGTCGACGACCTCCTTATCGACCGCCCTCATCCGGCGGTGGGCATGGTGTTTCAGGAGCCGCGGCTTCTGCCCTGGCTGACCATCTCGGGAAATATCGGCTTCGGCCTCGACGATCTTCCGGCGCGCGAGCGCGACACCCGGATCGAGCGTGCCTTGGGCCGTCTCGGCCTGACCGGATATGGCGATCGTTGGCCGCGCGAGCTGTCCGGCGGCCAGGCGCAGCGCGTGGCGATCGCTCGGGCTCTGGTCGCAGGGCCCCAGGTGCTGCTTCTGGACGAGCCATTCTCGGCCCTCGACGCCTTTACCAGAGCAAGTCTGCAGGATGCTCTGCTCGCCCTTTGGGAAGCTCAGCGTCCGACTTTGGTGATGGTCAGTCATGATGTTCAGGAGGCAGTGGCTCTTGCCGACCGCATCGTCATCATGCAGCCGCATCCCGGCCGGATCTTCACCGAGATTGCGGTCCCTCTATCCAGGCCGCGGGATCGACTGAGTGACGAATTCGTCGTCATCGAACGTCAGGTATTGCGCGCGCTTGACGGCTCCCTTAAGCCCTTGGATCAGGGCGCCGGGCAATCACTGGAGGCACCGATCGGTGCGGGCGGCTGGTGGTGAACATCATCCGCTGACAACAAGGCTCAGGAGAACACATGGACGCCGATCAACTTCGCGCCCTGCAGGCGCCGCTGAAATCCCGCTACAAGGATGCTCCCGACGCGGCCCGCATCACTCTCACGGCGCGCGGTCAGCTCGATGACCAGTCCATCGCTTGCAAGGTTGAGACCGGGCGCGCCATCGCCATGGCGGGCCTGCATCCTGCAACCGGCGGCACCGGGGCTGAACTGTGCTCCGGCGATATGCTGCTGGAAGCCCTCGTCGCCTGTGCTGGCGTCACTTTGAAGGCTGTTGCGACCGCTCTGGACATCCCCCTGCGCTCCGGCACCGTCACCGCCGAGGGTGATCTCGATTTCCGCGGCACTTTGGGGGTCGATAAGGGGGCGCCCGTCGGTTTCGAAACGATCCGGCTGCGCTTCGACGTCGACACGGACGCGCCCCAGGATAAGATCGATACACTTCTGAAACTCACTGAGCGCTATTGCGTCATTTTCCAGACCCTGTCGCACAAGCCCGAACTCAGTGTCGAAATGCGAAACGGAGCACAATGAGCGGCAACGCCAATCTCTTTGCGCTGTTTGAGGAACGCTTCCGGCAGGCTTCAGACAGCCCCGCTTTCTCCCAGCCGGGGCGGGCACCCGTCACCTATGGCGCACTCCTGACCCTGGTTGGGCGTTATGCCAATGCCCTGCGCGAGCTGAGCGTTGAAACCGGTGATCGGGTCACGGTGCAGGTCGAGAAATCGATCGCCAACGTCGCGCTCTATCTCGCGGTCATGAAGGTGGGTGCCGTCTACCAGCCCTTGAACACGGCGTACACGGCGGCCGAGGTCGATTATTTCGTCGGCGATGCCGAGCCTCGGCTGATCGTAACCGACCCCTCCCGCCGCGCTGCCATGGAAGATCTTGCCGATCGCCGCGGCGTCGGGGCCGTCGAGACGCTGGATGCGGAGGGCGGAGGCTCCCTTGCCGAATTCGCCGCCGATCAGCCGAGCACGGCGGACACCGCCTTCCGTGACCCTGACGATCTCGCCGGTCTGCTCTACACGTCAGGCACCACGGGCCGCTCCAAGGGTGCCATGCTCACGCATCGCAACCTGTCCTCCAATGCCGTCACTCTGAAGGATCTTTGGGGGTTCGAGCCCGGAGACGTCCTGCTGCATGCTTTGCCGATCTTCCACGTGCACGGCCTTTACGTGGCGCTGAACACGGCCTTTCTGAACACCTCCGAGATCATCTGGCTGCCGAAATTCGACGCCGCCCAGGTCGTTGCCGAGTTACCACGGGCAACGGTCATGATGGGGGTGCCGACCTTTTATACCCGCTTGTTGAACGAGCCCCGCTTCACGGCCGAGGCCGCCCGCCACATGCGCCTCTTCATCTCGGGGTCCGCCCCGCTTCTGGCCGAGACCCACCGCGAGTTCGAGCAGCGGGTCGGCCACCGCATCCTCGAGCGCTACGGCATGACCGAATGCGGCATGATCACGTCGAACCCCTACCTCGGCGACCGGCTTGCCGGCACGGTGGGTTTTGCCCTGCCGGGGGTCGAGGTGCGCATTGCCGACAAGGAGGGCCATGCCCTGGCGGCGGGCGAAGTCGGCATGCTGGAAACGAACGGCCCCAATCGCTTCAAAGGCTATTGGCGCATGCCCGAAAAGACGGCCGAGGAGATCCGCCCAGACGGCTTCTTCATCACCGGCGACCTGGCTGTCATGGACGAAGCTGGCCGCGTGACGATCGTCGGACGCGGAAAGGACCTGATCATCTCCGGCGGCTTCAACGTCTATCCCAAGGAGATTGAAAGTCTTCTCGACGAGTTGCCGGGGATTGGCGAATCCGCAGTCATCGGCGTGCCCCATCCTGATTTCGGTGAAGCGGTCATCGCGGTCGTGACGCCCAAGACCGGTGAGGCCGTATCCGAGAGCGAACTGATCACCAGCCTGTCGGAGCGCCTTGCGAAGTTCAAGGTCCCCAAGCGCATCTTCACCATGGATGAACTTCCCCGCAACACCATGGGCAAAGTCCAGAAGGCGGAGCTCCGAAGAGTCCACGATACCCTGTTCCGCAAGGTTTGAGATCTGCTGGCCGTTAATGGGCTATGTCTCTGGCTGGCCTTACTTTGAGGCTGACGCCGGCGGCCACCAGTCCGAAGGCTCCTGCGATGCCGAACACCCAGACGGCTGCCTGCAGCATGTCTGCGCGCAGAAGCTCCTGGGTCAAGCCGGATTTATTGGCCACGAGGCCGGCCAGTGCGGCGCCGATGGCATAGCCCACCGACTGCAGCGTCGGCACCAACCCGGAAGCCTGGTCACGCTCCTCCGGGAGGGCGGCGTCCATGATCGCCTGCGCGATATAGGCATAACTCATACCGAACCCCACCCCGATGATGATGAGGCAGGCGATGACGGCCCCAAGCTCGCCACTGATCATGGCCAAGGCCAGTCCGCCCACACCCACCGCATTCAGCGTCACCCCGGCCACAATGGCGGCGCGTCGCTGTTTCGGTCTCAGCCACTGGGCCGCCAGAAGAGCCGAGCTGCTCCAGGCGATCGCGATGATTGCGCCGATGGCGCCTGCGATGCTGGGCCCAAGCTCCCACAGCATCTGCACGAACATCACCACATAGACCCCGGCTGCGGCCTCTGACAGGAACATCAGCAGCGTGGTCCAGAAGCCCGCCCCGACCGGATTGCGCCAGTTGAGGGCCCCCGTCGGGATCATTCGGTTGGCATAGCGCCGGTCCGCCAAGCCCACTGCGACCAATATGGCGGCGCCCAAACCCACCAGCGCCACAGCACCGAGTGCGGGTACGATGCCCGCCGCCGCGATCATCATGATGCCGAGACCCAGCGCCAGCAGTCGGAACAGCGGAAAACCGCCTCCCGCACCGCTCGGTTGCGAAGGTACGATCAGCACAACCAGCCCGATGAAGGCAAGCCCCAAGGGCACGTTGATGAGGAAGGCGGCGCGCCACGAGATGAACTCGGTGGCAAGGCCGGCGAGGAACGGCCCACCAAAAGCGGCAACCGCCCACACCATGGCCTCGACGCCGAGGACCTTGGGGATCAGCCGGCTTGGAAACAGCTCGGGAACGAGCGCGTAGCAGACGGCCGCGATCACCCCTTCTCCCAATCCCTGCAGTCCCCGTCCGATGAGGACTTCGACCATGGACCCGGCAACGCTGGAGATGACAATGCCGGCCAGGAACACCACTGCCGAGGCGATGAGCGCATGCCGTGCGCCGAATTTCTGCTTGAGCAATGCGCCCGCCGCCCCGCCGATGATCGCCGGCACCAGATAGCAGGTGAACGCCCAGGAGATCAGCACCACGCCGCCGATTTCCCGCACGGCACTGGGCAGCGAGGTCGCCACGATGAAGGTATTGAATGCATAGAGCCCGACGCCGAGGCAGAGTGTCGTCAGTGCCGTTGCATTGCGCCGCTGCAGCAGGCTGCCCCAGTCGCTCGAGACGAAATCGGACATGCACAGCGCCCTCCGGATGGACGGGAAGCTGTAGCCGACCGCAGCTGAGGAAATCAATCTCTCTTAGAGAATCGGCAGCGGCAAAGCTGCCGGCTTAGATCACTCGCGTCCTCAGTTCACCGATGCCTTCGACGCCACCATGCAGTTCGTCGCCGCGCGAGACGGCCGCCACGCCTGCGGGTGTGCCGGTGAAGATCAGGTCTCCCGGCTGCAGCGTGAACAGACCGGACAGATAAGACACCGTCTCCGGCACCTTCCAGATCATCTGGTTGAGATTGCCCTTTTGCCGGAGCGTGCCATTGACCTTGAGCCAGACGGGACCCGAGGTCGGATGGCCGATGATCGAAGCCGGCATGATGTCAGAGCAGGGCGCTGAGGCCTCGAAAGCCTTGCCGGTTTCCCATGGCCGGCCCTGCTTCTTCGCCTCCCCTTGCAGATCGCGCCGCGTCATGTCGATGCCCACCGCATAGCCGTAGACATGTTCCAAGGCCGCATCGACGGGAATGTCGTCGCCTCCGGCTCCGATCGCGATGACCAGTTCGATCTCGTGATGCACGTCCTTGGTTCGGGTCGGATATGGGAAGTTTCCATCGTTCACGACGAGACAATCCGGGTTCTTCTGGAAGAAGAACGGCGGCTCCCGCGTCGGATCCCCGCCCATCTCCAGGGCGTGCTCGGCGTAATTGCGCCCGACGCAATAGATCCTGTGGACCGGAAATAGTTTTCCGGAACCGGCCACCGGAACGGCAGGAAGCGGCAGCGGCTCGAACACGTAAGTGGGGCTGTCGGATGGACCGTTCATGGCGTCGAGCTCCTGCGCAATTGCCCGCCCGCCAGCAGCGGACGACCATCCGATAAGCGATGGAAGCATGGATTGTCGAGCCCTTGTTTCGCACCCGTTCGATCATCCCGTGACGCGCGAAGTGGAACCGTCTTGGCAGTCAGCTGTTGCAGGGACAATGAAGAATACCGATGGAGGAAGCAATGCGCGGGCTTTTCACTTTATCCGTACTGACCTGCTTGGTCGCCATCCCTGGCGCGGCATTGGCGGGCCCCTGCACCGATCGCATCGCCGCGATCGAGAAGACGTTGAGTTCGAGGGATGCGGGCTCCGGTCCGACCAGCACGGGCTCCGCGAGCACCGCACCGGCACCCGGGACGGAGGCAACCGCGGCGATGAACGCGACCGTCGGCAATACGGCAACGTCGGCGGCGGACGTGCGCCAGCAGACGCAAGGCGGCGCCACGGCCAGCCAGGCGGCGACCATGAATGATCCCAAGCTGCTCAGTGACAAGGTTGCAGAGGCGAAGGCCGCCGACGCGGCGGGCGACAGCGCGGGTTGCACGAAGGCCCTCGACGAGGCCGAAACCATGATGTGACAGGAATCGACCGTTCCTGAAAGATCGGACAGCAGCAACCTGAAAGGTCGCCCTGCCTCTGGCTTTAGGCTAAGAGGCAGCAAGACCCATGAACCAGGAAAGTCTTATGTCCGATCTCATCCTTGAGCACCGCGACGGCGCGATCATCACGCTCACTCTCAATTTGCCGGAGGTCCGCAATCCGATCTCCGATCCCGACATGATCGATGCGCTGGAATCGGCCATGTGCCGATGCGATGCGGATCTTGAAATCCGCGCCGTGATCCTCACCGGTGCCGGTAGCGCGTTCTCCTCGGGCGGCAACTTGAAGAAGATGGGAGAGGCCGGCGGCCTCAATGCGGAGTTGCCTGCTGAGACACGCCGCAATTACCGCTACGGCATCCAGCGCCTGCCGCTCCTGTTCGAGGCCTTGGAGGTCCCGGTCATCGCTGCAGTGAACGGTCCAGCCATCGGTGCGGGCTGTGATCTGACCTGCATGTGCGATATCCGCATCGGCGGTGAGAGCGCAGCCTTTGCCGAGAGCTTCGTGAAAATCGGGATCGTTCCCGGCGATGGCGGAGCCTGGCTCCTGCCCCGCATTGTCGGCTTCTCGAAGGCCTGTGAAATGGCGCTCACCGGGGATCTGATCAAGGCACCCGAGGCGCTGGCCTGTGGCCTGATCTCCAAGATTGTCCCCGATGACAAACTGCTCGAGGAGGCGCATGTGATAGCCGCAAAAATCGCGGCGAACCCGCCGCACGCCATGCGCATGACGAAGCGGCTTCTGCGCGAGGCGTCCCGCAACTCGCTGGCCACGATCCTTGAGATGTCCGCCGCGATGCAGGCTCTGAGCCATGCCACGGCTGATCACAAGGAAGCGATCTCAGCCATGCTCAGCAAGCGCAAGCCGACCTTTACCGGCGACTGAGGCGTCTCGGTTCAGTGGCAATTTGCCCCCGTTCGTGGTCTTCGTGAACGCGGATACGGCTAACCTCGACCATCTTCGAGGATCATCGCTGCACCCTTTTCCCCGATCATGACCGACGGCGAGTTCGTATTTCCCGAAGTGATCCGCGGCATGATCGAGGCATCGACAACACGCAGCCCCTCGATGCCCCTCACCCTTAGGCGCTCATCGACGACCGCCATGGGATCGCTCTCGATCCCCATCTTCGCGCTTCCAACCGGATGGAAGATGGTGGTCGCGATCTCGCCCACGGCTTTGGTCAGCTCCTCATCGCTCTGGAACTGAGCCCCCGGCTTGTACTCCTCGGGTTGGTATCGGGCCAGCGGTGGCTGTGCCATGATCCGGCGTGTGAGACGCATGCTGTCGACCGCCACCTGCCGGTCTTCCTCCGTGGCCAGATAATTCGGGCGGATGGAGGGCGGAGCCGCCGCGTCGCGGCTCATCGCATGCACACTGCCGCGGCTTGAGGGACGCAGATTGCAGACACTCGCCGTGAACGCACCGAACGAATGCAGGCCGTCGCCCCATTTGTCCAGCGACAGGGGCTGGATATGGAATTCCAGATTGGCAGTCGCGTAGTCACCCGACGATTTGGCAAAGATGCCGACCTGCGAAGGTGCCATGGTCAAGGCGCCGCGGCGCCGGAACAGATATTCTAGACCCATTCCCGCGCGCCGCAGCAGGTTCGCATAATCGGTGTTCAGGGTTCGCACGCCGGACACCTTGAACACCGGCCGGATCTGGAGATGGTCCTGCAGGTTTTCTCCCACCCCCGGCGCATGATGCATCACTTCAATGCCCAGGGTGGAGAGCCGCTCGCCATCCCCGATTCCGCTGCGCTCGAGGATCACTGGCGAAGCGACCGCGCCGGCCGACAGCACCACGCTTGCGGCGGCCTTGGCATGGAAAACTTCACCGTCCCGCGAGAACACGACGCCGGTCGCGCGTCCATTTTCCAAAGTCACGCGGTCTACATGGACACCGGTTTCGAGACGCAGATTGGGACGGTTGAGAACAGGCTTGAGGAAGCCCCGGGCAGCACTCCAGCGTCGACCGAGTTTCTGGTTCACCTGGAAATAGGACGAGCCCTCATTGTCCCCGGTGTTGAAGTCGGAGATCTTGGCGATGCCGGCCGCCTCGGCAGCATCCCGCACGGCATCCAGGATCTCCCAGCTGATGCGCGGGTTCTCCACCCGCCACTCGCCTCCCGACCGATGCAGGGAATTGGGCGGAGCGGCGTGGTCCTCGTGTTTGAGGAAATAGGGAAGCACATCGTCCCAGCCCCAGCCCCTCAATCCGAGCTGTCGCCAGCCGTCATAATCGGCAGCCTGGCCGCGCATATAGATCATGGCGTTGATCGCGGAGGATCCGCCGATCACCTTGCCGCGGGGATAGGCAAGCGACCGGCCGCCGAGGCCCGCCTCCTCGCCGGTCACGAACATCCAGTCGGCGCGAGGGTTGCCGATGGCGAAGAGATAGCCCACAGGGATGTGGAACCAGATCCAGCGGTCATGGCCGCCCGCCTCCAGCACCAGGACCTTGTTGCGGGGGTTTGCGGAGAGGCGATTGGCCACGACGCAGCCGGCCGAGCCGGCGCCGGCCACGATGTAGTCGAATGAGCCGAGGTCACGCATCGCGTTGGCCATGAGGGGATCCTAAAGGGCGAGGTAACGCTGCTTGACATCCGCATTGGCATCCAGCGTCGCCCAGTCGCCTTCGAATACCACTCTTCCCGTGTCGATCACATACAGCCTGTCGGTGCACTGCTTGGCAAACCATAGATTCTGCTCCGACAGAAGCAGGCCCGCCTTGTTCTCGTTACACACGGCAACCACGTCGCGCGCCAATTGCTCGATGATCACCGGGGCGAGCCCCTCGGTCGGCTCATCCAGCATCATCAGCTTGGGCCGTGCTGCGATCGCCCGCGCGACGGCCACCATCTGCTGCTGTCCGCCGCTGAGCTGGCCGCCGAGCCGATCCTTGATGGGGACCAGCATGGGAAAGCGGTTGACCACCGCCTCCGGATCCAGCGCGGTCTCACCGTTGGCGACGCCGTAGCGGGACATGGCGATGTTTTCCAGCACTGTCACATGACCGAAGATCCGGCGATCTTCCGGGACCAGGGCGAGGCCCTTCCTCACGCGGGTGAAGCTCGGCGAGCGGCCGAGATCCTCTCCGTTCCAGGAGACGCGACCCTGCACCCGGGGACCGGCATTCATGATCGACTTGAACAGGGTGCTTTTGCCTGCGCCGTTGCGGCCCACCACCGCGACCCGTCCCCCATCCTCGACATTGATCGTGATGCCGTGCAGGATCTGGCTGTCGCCGTAGAAGGCGTTCAGGTTCTCAACTGTCAGCACCGTACATTTCCTTACCCAGATAGACATCGCGAACGGTGGGATTGGCGCGCACCTCCTCGATGGTCCCGACCGCGATGGTCTCTCCCTGGTTCATCACCAGAATGCGCGTTGCCAGACCGAAGATCACGTCCATGTCGTGCTCTGTCATGACCACCGTCATGCCGTTTTGGGCCCGAAGCCGCATGATCAGCTCGGTGGTGGCGATCCGGTCCGAGGGCGACATGCCTGCGGTGGGCTCGTCCAACATGAGGATGCGCGGATTGCCGGCGAGCGCGATCCCCAGTTCCAGGCGCTTCTTGTCCCCATGCGAGAGGAATTTCGCCTGAATGTCCCGCTTGCCCCACAGTTCCAGATCAAGCAGCTGACGCTCGACCTCCTCCATCGTCTGCCGCGAAGGGGCGACTTGGTACCAGGCCGGAGCGTTTTCCCCGCGGTTGCGGCGGCGCGCCTCGATGGTCACCACGATGTTCTCTGCGACTGTCACGTCCGGAAAGACCCGAGCCACCTGGAAGGTGCGGCCGATGCCGAGTTGGACCCGCCTATGGGCAAGCGTTGCCGTGATGTCGTGGCCGGCATATTCGATCCGGCCGCGTTCGCAGCGCACTTCCCCCGTCATCACCCGGAACAGCGTTGTCTTGCCCGCCCCATTGGGGCCGATGATGGCGAAAGTCTCGCGCTCCTCCACTTCGAGGCTGATGCCCTTCAGGACGTGATGGGATCCATAATGCTTGTGAATGTCCGCGACCTTGAGAAGCGTGCTCATGTGGCGTCCCCCACCGACTGGGGCATCGCCTCTGGAGTGCGGGACGACCGCGTCGCCCGGCGCCAGGCGGCCTGCAGGAGACCGACGACCCCATTGGGAGCGGCCAGAACGATGACGAGCAGGATCAGGCCGATCACGAGCTCGGCAAGCCCGACGAGGTCGCGTGTCAGATAGTTGATGACCGAGAACAGGACCGTGCCGATGATCGGACCGTAAAAGGAATGTGCGCCACCGAGGAGCGAGGCCAACATCGGCTGTGTCGAGTGGATCCAATGGGCCGATTCCGGCGTCACGATCTGCGCCCAGGGCGCATAAAGCGCGCCCGACATGGCGGCCACGCCGCCGGAGATGGTGAAGGCCAGCAGCCGGTACGCCGGAACGTTGACGCCCATGAACGCCGCGCGCTCCGGATCCTGCCTGATGCTGACCAGGACGCGGCCGAAGGGCCCGTGGCAGACGAGCCAGAGCAGGCCCGCAAGGAGGCTCGCCGCAACGCACAGAAACCAGTAATACGCAGTCCCCGAAGCCAGATTGATGGTGGCGAAACCGAAGTCCAGAGCGGGTCTGGGGATCGAGGCGAGCCCGTCCTCTCGGCCCAGCACCGTGCTGTAGCCGATGATGATGCGCAGCACTTCCGCTAAGGCCAGAGTAAAGATCGCGAGATGGATGCCGGTCGTCCGGCGCAGCAGAACGAGGCCGGTGAGCACCGCGACCGCTGCGCCCAGGATCCCGGAGCCCATGATCAGCAGCAGGAAGGGCACGCCCAGGGCGGTGCGCAGGGCATAGCCCGTGAGATAGGCGCCGATGGCGAAGAAGGCGGCATGGCCGAAGCTGGCAAGTCCGGTGAACCCGAACAGCAGGTTCCAGGACAGCGCAAACACAGCCTCGATCAGCACGAGGCCGGCGAGGAACATGATGCCCTGATCCGCCCACAGCGGCAGGGTCGCAAACGCCAGGGCGGCAGCGACCAGGGCGAGTATCTTGGCCGCTTTCATATCCGATGCGCTCCGAGCAGCCCTTGCGGCTTGGCCAGCAGGAAGGCGATGACGAAGATATAGGTGGCCATGCCCGGCATGTTGGGCAGGATCAGCGAGCTGCCGCTCTCGATGATGCCGAGCAATGCGGCGGCGATGAAGGCGCCTCGCACATTGCCGAGTCCTCCGATGATCACCGCCATGAAGGCGAGCAGCAGATAGCTCTCGCCCAGGATCGGCGACAGGGTCTGGTTGGCCAGCAAGAGGCCTCCCGCGAGCCCCGCCAGCATGAAGCTCACGATCACCGTGGCGGTCAGGGCGATCGGCACGTTGATGCCGAGGAGCCCCGACATCCAACTGTCATTGGCGACCGATTGCAGGAGCTTGCCGAGCCAGGTGCGATGGATCGCGAAATCCAGCAGGATGAAGACGATGAGGCCGGAAATAATGACGAAAATTGAATAGGTTGGAATAAACAACTGGCCGATTTCCACGGCCCCGTCCAGCAGCGGCGGCGGATTGACCGAGGCGTAGTCGACGCCCCAGATCAGCTTGACTACACCGGAACAGACGAGCAGCACCGCGAAGGTTGCGATCAGCATATAGGCTTCGTCCACATCGCGCAGGCGCCGAAGCACAATCTTGTCTGCGACATAGCCGAGGGCGCCCACCACGATCCCGCCGGCGAATGCGGCAGCGACGAAGAGCCAGAGTGAGGACGGATTGCTGCCGATGATCGAATACGAAACATAAGCACCGATCATGAAGAACGCCCCATGGGCGAAGTTCAGGATCTTGAGGATGCCGAAGATCAAGGTGAGGCCGGCCGCCACCAGGAACACGGCCATGCCCGTAGCAAGACCGTTGACGAGGGTGAAGACGATGTCGATCATTGCCATGGCGCGGAGACCTGCTTGAAGGTGACGCCGTTGCAGCCGATGCCGCCATGCTCGACGCAGAGCCCCTTGGCGCGCGCCCGCTCTTGCGCCGCCCGGAAATCATCCATTTCGATATGAAGACTGTCCAGCCGGTCGGGCCGACCCGACACATCTGGGACGAAGCGGATTTCGGAGCCTTCGAGCCCAATCCGCGCAATGCCGTCCTGCTCGACCACGGGACGTCCGATCACGGCGCCCCATTTGGCGGCGACGTCCGCCGGAGCCTTGACGGCCAGTTCTGCAACACGGATCGCAGTGAAGCCGGGGGCAGCCCGCCTCTGCCAATCCGGCCCGCCCGGATACCAGCCGCCGTCGAAGGGCCTGCCCTCGCGCTGCATGGAAAAGGAGAGGATCGCCGCACCCATGTCCCGGGGGTCGAGTTGCAGTTCGTGATAAGTGGGATAATCGACCGTACCGGCGAGCCTCACCCCTTCAGCCTCGATCCGGGCCGCATAGAGACGCGTATCCTCCACCTCGGTAATGACCATGTAGCCCCCCGGCCCGCGCCGTTCCAGAAACCGGCCGGCGGGTGTGTCGGCGCGCGTCGGGGCGACGAGTTCAAGGAACGTCTCGCCGATCGGCAGCTGCGCGCTGACAAGTCCGTGTTTGGCGAAGAATTCGGCCTGGAAGGGCGGTGGCGGCACATAGGCGATCCCGTAGCGGCTGAGATCGGCCTTGCCGTAGCAGACAGTGAGCCCGAAGACCTCCATCAGCGTATCGATCGCAGGTTCGAGCGCGGCCGTCATGAGGCAGATCTGGCGCAGGCGGATCCGATCGGCCATGTCAGCGCCCGGTGAAGATGGGCTTGCGCTTCTCGCGCAGCGCAGCGATCGCTTCGGCATGATCCTCGGTCTGGTTCGACAGGGACTCATAGGCCAGGAGAGCGTCCATGTTCTCCTGCGCGAACTTGCGCAAGCCGCGATTGATGCCGATCTTGGTGTAGCGGATCGCCTGGGTGGCGCCGCGCACCAGCCGACCGGCGATCTGGTCGACTTTCGCGTCGAGTTCGGCTGCCGGAACCACGTGATTGATGAGCCCCATCTGCTTTGCCTCGTCGGCGGTCAGCAGATCACCCGTCAGCAACAGCTCCTTGGCGCGCATGAATCCCACTACATAGGGCAGGATCGCGGCGGCTCCGTCGCCCGCGACCAGCCCCACCCGGACATGCGGATCCCCGAACCGGGCCGTATCGGTTGCAACGATGATGTCGCAGCCCAGCGCCAGCGTCGCCCCGAGCCCGATCGCGTCGCCATTCATGCGGCAGATCATCGGCTTGGGCAGCTCCAGCATCGAGAAGACGATGGCCTTCGCCTCTTCGATGATGTCATTGAAGCGCGCCGGCACGTCGATCATGCCCTGCAGCCAGGCGAGGTCGCCGCCGGCGCAGAAGGCACGACCAGCGCCTGTGAGGATCACGATGTCGCTGTCCTTGTCATCGGCGATCAGCCGGAACACATGCTTCAGCTCCGTGTGCAGCCCGGCATTGACGGCATTCAGCGTGTCTGGCCGGTTCAGCGTGATGGTTGCGATCCGGTCTTTGGTGGTGACGGTGAGTTCCTTGAAGTCCTGGAGGTTCATGCTGCTCCCTCGATCTTGTCGTTGAGGCGCATGTAGCGGGCGAGATGCCAGCTTCTGTCGCCATGGGTTTTTGAGATGGCTCTGAGCCTCTTGTAATGGTGCCCGACCGCATTTTCATTCGCCATGCCGATGCCGCCATGAAGCTGGATGGCATTGCCGCCGACGAATTCGCCCGCCTGCTCCACTGCCAGCATGGTCGCAGAAACGGCGCCGGCCCGCGCCGTGGCGCTGGCGTCGCTGAAGGCGAGTCCGCGAAAGACCATGGAGCGTGCATTCTCATGGGCGACGAACATATCGGCCAAGCGATGCGAGAGGCTTTGGAACGTGCCCAGCGCCCGTCCGAACTGGTGTCGCGTGCGCAGATGCTCAGCCGTCAGGTCGAGCGCGCCCTCCATGACGCCCAGCGCCTCGGCCGCCATCACCAGGCTGGCGCGGTCGCGCATCCGTTCCAGCAGATCGAGTCCATGCTCTGGAGAAGCGATCAGAGCGTCGGCTGCGAGTCTGACGCCGTCGAGCCCGAGATCGGCCGCCTTGCGGCCGTCGATCGTTCGATACCGTCGAATATCCAGATCCGGTGCGTCCGCCGTGACGAAGAACAGACCGATGCCCTCATCCATCTGCACCGAGACGATGAACGCATCCGCCGATGCGCCATCAATGACCATGATCTTGCGCCCAGACAGCACAAAGCCGTCGCTATGTGCCTTGGCCCTCGCCGTCACGGAGGCCAGCTCGTACCGCGACTGCTGCTCTTCGCTGGCGAGGGCGACCAAAAGCTCGCCGGCGACGATCTTCTCCAGCACTGAAGACCGTGCTGCAAAGTCATGGGCCGCATCGACGATGCCCGCACACAGAACTGCGGTCGAAAGGAAAGGCGCAGAGACCAGCCCCCGTCCCAACGCTTCGGCGATGATCGCTGCGTCCTCGAGACGTCCACCGAGCCCCCCGCCCTCCTCCGAGATCAGCAGCGCGAGCCACCCGAGCTCCGCAAAGATCTGCCAATGGGCGCGGGAGAAACCATCTTCGCTTCGTGCGGCCGCCAGCGCAACGGAGAACTCATGCTCTTCGCTTACGAAGCGGCGGACGCTGTCGCGCAGCAGGATCTGCTCGTCTGTCAGTGCGAATTCCAAAGTTCCGTCCCTGATTCATCTTTTCGTGGGCGCCGCCTGCAGCGCCGGCTCTTAGAGGCCATAGACCTGCTTGGCGATGATGCTGCGCTGGATCTCGTTGGCGCCGGCATAGATTGACGCCGCCTTGAGGAACAGCTGGCGCGCTGCGAGTCCCGCCACGTAATCGGGCGAATCCCCGGGCAAGTCGTTGGCTTGCGCCGTGCCCTCCTCGATCATTGCAAGGCCTTTGGCGCCGATCAGATCAGCCGCAAGCGCCGACAGCCTTTGTTGAATTTCGCTGCCGAGGATCTTGAGACCCGACGCGACCGACTGGCTCTTTGCGCCCCCGCCGCTGAACAATTCTCGCAAGACCGACCATTCGAGACCGTAGAGATCGATCTCGAGCTGGGCGATTTTCTGGCGAATATCCGGCAGGTCGACAACCGGAGCATCCCCTGCAGTCTCGGCCAAGGCGATCCGCTTCAGCAGCGCTAGGTCGCGCTTTGAACGCGGCACCTGGGCGTTGGAGACCCGCTCGTTGCCGAGCAGGAATTTCGCCTGGTCCCATCCCTGGCCCACCCGACCCAGCACATCCTCCACCGGCACCCGCACGGCATCGAGGAAGACCTCGTTGACGGTGTGGCCTTCATCGATGGTGATGATCGGCCTGACCGTCACACCGGGCGCATCCATGTCGAACATGAGGATCGACAATCCGCCCTTCTGCGGTTTGACGCTTGCGTCCGTGCGCGCAAGGCAGAACATCTTGTCGGCGAAATGCGCTTCCGTGGTCCAGATCTTCTGGCCGCTGACCACATAATGGTCGTCCTCCAGGATGGCCGTCGTCTTGACGGAGGCGAGATCCGACCCCGATGACGGTTCGGAGAAGCCCTGGCACCAGAAGGTCCGGCCCGCAAGGATGTCGTCGAGGAACCGCTTTTTGTGCGCTTCCGAGCCGAATGTATAGAGCAGTGGGCCGATGAGTCTCAGGCCGAAATAGCTGAGGAACGGCGCATCAGCCGCGGCGCACTCTTCTTCGAAGATGAAGATCTGCAAAGGGCTCCAGCCGGTCCCGCCATACTCTTTCGGCCAATGCGGTGCGACCCAGCCCTTCTCGTAGAGGATTTCGTTCCAGAGCTTCAGATCGGCCTTGGTCGGATGATAACCCTGGCGCGTGCGCCGCGCCATGTCGGCCGGCACCGCTGACCGCACAAAGGCCCGGACTTCAGCCCTGAACGCTTCGTCTTCGGAGGAGAATGTGAGATCCATCGTCTGCTGCCCTGCCCTTGCCGAGAACGCTAACCAAGCACCGTCAGCGGGTCAATAATTTTCGAATTCTAATTCGATTTTGTTTTTTGCATTAGTGAAACGTCCTGCCGCCGTCTACGACCAGTGTCGTTCCTGTGACGAAGCTCGATTCGGCCGAGGTCAGGAACAGGATGGCGTGTGCGATTTCCTCCGGCTCGGCGATCCGTTGCAGGGCATAGGTCTGCTTCGCCCGGTCTGCGAGCTTCTCCGGATCAGGATGCCAGTCCGAGACCATACGCGTGCGGGTCATCCCGGGACAGACGAGGTTCACCCTGATCTTTGGAGCGAGCTCTGCCGCCCAAACCTTTGACAACACGGCAACTCCGCCTTTTGTGGCACCATAGGCGGAGAGTTCGGCATAAGGCAGGAGGGCAGAACCGGAGCCGAGATTGACGATGGTTGCAGCCTCAGCTGCCCGCAGATGCGGGAGCACCGCCTTGGTCATCAGGAAGGGCCCGGTGAGGTTCACGGCCATCGTCTGCTGCCAAAGCGCCAGATCGGTGTCTTGCAGCTTGGCAACGGGAAAGATGCCGGCCGCATTCACCAATCCGTCGATGCCGCCCAGGGCATCCGCGGCAGCAGCCACTGCTTGGCGCACGGAGACCTCATCCGCCACATCCACCGCGACGGCGGTCCCCGACAGTCCGGCGAGGCCTGTTTGGTCCCGGTCGAGGAGCGCCAGACCAGCACCTTCCGCGGCGAACAACTCAGCCGTGGCCCGTCCGATCCCCGAGGCGGCCCCGGTGATGAGGATCCGCCGCCCTTTCAGCCGGCCGCTCATAAGCCCTCCGCCTCGGCGATCGCGCGCGCCGTCTGCCGCAAAACGTCCTTTCGCACCTTGCCGACGCTGGTGCGCGGCAACTCGCTCACGATCTCCAGCCGCTCGGGGATCTTCTGCATCGCCGTACCCATGCTCATGAGGTAGCGCTTGATCTCGGGGAGGTCGATGGTCTGTCCCTCGCGACAGATGACGAAGGCGCAGGCCGCTTCGCCCGTGCGCTTGTGAGGCATCGCGACAATGGCGATGTCGGCGATGGCGGGATGATTGAACAGGATGTCCTCGATCTCTTTCGGGCTGATATTCTCCCCCGCCCGAATGATGAGATCTTTCTTGCGTCCGGTGACGACGATGAACTCACCATCGACGATGCGGCCCAAATCACCCATGCGGAAGAAGCCATTCTCATCGAAGGCGTCTTTGTTATCGGCGGAATGGGCATAGCCCAGGAACATTTGCGGCGCCGTCGCGATGATCTCGCCCTCGTCACCCTCGGGAATGGGCGCGCCCGTAGCCGCATCGACGATCCTTGCATCCGCGAGCCAGATCTGTCCGTCAGTCACGGCCCCCATCTCCTGCAGCGCCTTGGAATTCACACCGGCGGTGATGCAGGGGACTTCCGTCGAGCCGTAGATGCGCGAGGCCACGCAATTTGGGAAGACGCGCGACGCCTCGCGGATGAGGTCCGGCGGAACCTGGGCACCGCCACAGAGGAAGAAACGCAGATCCGGCAGCCGCTCGCCCGTCTTCTTGGCCTCATCCACGAAGCCCTGAAGGAATATGGTCGCAGCGACGATGCCATTGACCTTCCACTTGGCCATCATCCCGAGGCCGAGGGCGGGTTCCCACACGTCCAGCATGACCGTCGTGACCCCGACCGTGAATGGCAGGCAGAGGGAATAGAGCGCGCCGGTGACATGAGTGACCGGAGACGGGTTGAACATCACATCTTGCGGAGTGAGCTTCAGGTGGGTGAGGCGGGCGCGGTTCTCCGCCTGCAGGCTGTTGTGGCTGTGAAGCACGCCCTTGGCCCGTCCGGTTGTGCCGGACGTATACATGATCATCTTCACCGCATCCGGGTCCGCCCCCGGCAGGATGGTGGTCGCCTCCGCTTCGCCGAGCAGGCTCTCATAATCGGCAAATTCGGCCGCCTCCGAGCGCACTACGACCACATCAACGGGGGTGTCGAGACTGGGCATCACCCGGCGCATCATCTCGCGATAGTCGAAATTGCGGAACGTGCCAGGGATGAAGATCAGCTTGCTGCGGCTGTCGCGCAGCATGAAGCTCACCTCCATATCGCGATAGATCGGCACCAGCGGATGAACGACCAGACCGGCCATGGCGGCAGCCAGATTGATGACCACCGCTTCGGACCAATTGGGCAGCTGAAAGGAGAGCGTGTCGCCGGGCCTGTAGCCACGCTGCACGAGAGCACGCGCAAGCCTTTCGGCCTGCGCGTGGAGCTCCCGCACCGTGAACGGACGATCGCGGTCGACGACCAGCACCCGGTCGGGAGTGGCCGCCAGCATCTCGGCACAATAATCGGCGATGGTCTTGTCCGCCCAGGCGCCTTCCGCCTTCAGTCTGCGCGCGCGATCGTCATCCCAGCGCAGATGCCAACCGCTCACATCCTGACGCATCTTTCGAGCCCGTCCGCTTATTTGAACTTGAGCTGGATCGGCTGACCCGGAGAGGGGGGCTCGATCATCTCGGCGCCCGGATACTTCACGAATTCAGAGACCGTCCAGCCCTGTTCGGTCTCCTCCGGCTTGAAGGTGATGAAGTTGAGATCGAGGATCGCCTGGTGATCCTCTTTGCGGAAGGTGCGCGTGCCCTTCGCCGTATCGAAGGTCATGCCCTCCAGCGCCTTGACCACCGCGGCACCGTCCGTCGAGCCGGCTTTGCCGATCGCCGCCGCATAGGCGTAAACCGCTGCATGACCCTGCTCCACATAGCCAATCGGGAATTTCTCGCCCGTCTTGGCGACATAGTCGTCATAAAGCGCCTTGCCCATGGCGCTCTCCTGGTAGCCGCCATAATACCAGTGCATGGCGGTCCAGAAGTTGGGGATCATGCGCTTGCCCAGCGCTTTCGGAACGTTGAACTCGTTGGCCCCGTCGGCGATCGCCTTGAATTTTCGCGCGACACCGAAATTCGCGCCCTGGGCGATCAGGGTGACGGCATCGGCGCCATTGGTGTTGTTGAAAAGCCCCTGGGCCGGCGAACGCATGAGTGTCGTGAGCTGCGGCTTGAAGTCGGTGGCGCCGAACTTGGTCAGCACCGGCTCGACGATCTCGACCTGCTTCTTGGCGATGGAGGGGTAATATTCCTTGAGACCGTCGACAAAGGCAGCCCAGGACTGATGCCCGTAGGCGGCATCGGGAAAGATGCCGGTCCAACTGGTGATGTCCGGATATTTCTCGGCCATCACCCGTGCCAGCGCCCGGTAGCGCATATAGGAATTGTCGCTGATCCGAAAGTAATTCGGATTGAAGCTCTCATGGGTCAAGCTGTCGGCAATCGCGGCGCAGGAAATGAGAACCGCATCCGAGGGCTGCAGCAAGGGCCCCACCGCAAGTGCCACGGAGGATTGGATCGCCCCGAAGATCAGCTTCACGCCTTCGCCGAACAATCCTTGCGCCTGCGTGACGGCCTCGGCGCCTGTCGCCTTGTCGTCCCGGGCGACGATTTCGATCTGGCGCCCAAGTACCCCCCCTTGGGCATTGATCTGGGCGGCGGCGATCTGGGCACCGGCGAGCATCGGTGCACCAAAGATCTCCTGCGCGCCGCTCATCGGGCCGAGAAAGCCAAGCTTGATCGGATCAGCAGCCTGGCCGAGTGCCGGCCACACGCCCAGTCCGGCCGCAAGGCTGAAACCCGCTGCCCCTGTCAGCAAACCGCGTCGCGTCATCGACTTCTTCATGAATTTTCTCCCCTGATTTCTCTTGCTCAGCTCCACCACCGCCCACCATTGACGATCAGCGACTGGCCGGTGATGTAGCGGCTCTGATCGCTGGCGAAGAACACCACCACATTGGCGATGTCCTGTGGCTCGCCAGCGAAGGCCATGGGCGTTTCCTTGAGATACTGCGACCAGATCGGCAGCCGGTCTGCCGCCGCGGTCCGGATCGGACCTGGGCAGATGGCATTGACGTTCACATGGAAGGGGGCAAGCTCGCGGGCAAGCGACCGGGTGAGCCCGATGACCCCTGCTTTCGCCGCGGCATAATCTGCAACCCCCTGCGATCCCATATAGGCCGCTTCGGAGGCGATCGACACGATTTTGCCGCGACCGCGTTCGCGCATGCCGGGGACGACTTGGCGGGAGCAGTAAAGCGTCGAATAAAGATTGAGCTTGAGGATGAAGTCCCAGGTCTCAGGCTCCGAGCACCAGAATTCGGAGGCGCGTTCGCGCGCACTTTGGCCGACATTGTTGAGCAGGATTTCGACCGGCGCGACATCCGCCTCGATCCGTGCGAAGGCCTCCTCGATGGCGACCCGCTCATTGCAGTCCACCACCATGGGATGCGCCCTGCGCCCCTGCTGTCCGACCTCTTCGGCGACCGCGGCCAGGGCCTCTTCCTGGATGTCGATGAGCACGACATCCGCGCCGTTGCGGGCGAGATGGATGGCGGACGCTCTGCCGATGCCGTTGGCAGCCCCCGTCACCACGGCGAGCTTGCCAGAAAGATCCGTTACTGTCGCCGCTGGTGCCTGCATCGATCCCTCTTCCCTTTAGACCACCAGGCCGCCATCCACAGCGTAGACGCCGCCGGTGCAGTAGCTCGCATCATCCGATAGGAGGAACGCCACCATGGCCGCGACCTCCGATGGCCGCCCCTCTCGCTCGATGGGCCGCGCCGCAGCCCCCCAGGCGCCCATGCCCGCCGTTTGGGCAAGCGATCGCACCATGGGGCTGTCGATGGCCCCCGGTGCCACGGCATTGACCCGGATCCCATACTGGCCGTTTTCGACCGCTGCTGACGCGGACAGCGCCACCACGGCCCGTTTTGATGCACCGTACAGTGCCCGGTCGGCCCGGGCGCGCAGCGCCGCGACCGAGGCGAAATTCACGATCGCCCCGCCCTCTCCCTGAGCGATCATCTGGCGCAGGCAGTCCCGCATGGCGAGGAAGATGCCGCGCACATTGACGGCATAGACCAGATCGAAGTCCTCGGCCGACAACGCGGTGATCGGCCCGGACCTCCCCAGAATTCCCACTGCGTTGGCGAGCCTGTCGATCCGCCCGAAACGCTCTAGGGCACCGGCCACCATCTGCGCTGCGCCCGCTTCGGCCGACAAATCCGCTGCGAGCGTCGCCAGATGCGGGCTTGCCTGCGCCCCATCCAGCCGCTCCAGCGCCGCCGGGTCGAGATCGACGGCCAGAACCCGGCAGCCATGGTCGATCAGTTCCTTGACGATCGCGCTCCCGATCGCCCCTCCCCCGCCGGTGACGATCGCGACTTTGCCTTCAAGCCCTCGGAAACTCATGGGGTCTCACTCGACTATGCGACCGTCTCTTTTGCGACCGGAGGGGCGGGAGACTATCCCCCGATCACCAGGGCCTTGCCCGGCGTGGCAGGCCCGAGGAGCTTCTCGCCGGGCACCTTCACGGCATCCGAGACCTTCCAGCCCAACTCGTCATCTGCGGGACCGAGCTTGATGTTGATGTCCGAGATGACCTGGTGGTCTTCCTTGCGGAAGGACAGCTCACCTTTGGCGCTCTCGAACTTCACACCTTCAAGGGCGCTGATCACGGCATCCGTTTCAGTGCTGCCGGCAGCCTTGATGGCATTGGCATAGGCGTACAGGGCCATATGGGCGGGCCCGATATAGCCCGTCGGGTATTTGTCCCCAGTGCGCTTCACATATTCATCGTAAAGTGCCTTGCCGGTCGGGATGTCCTGATAGGAGCCGTAATACCAGTGGCTGCCCGACCAGAAATTCTCCGGCAGGTTCTTCTTCAGGATCTTGGCAAAGATCAACTCGCCCGAGAGATCCATGAACACCTTGATCTTCTTGGTGAGCCCGAAGGGCCGCGCCTGATTGATCATGGTGAGGAAGTCTTCCCCGGTGAGCGATTGGTAGACCGCCTCGACCGGCTGCCGCATCAGGCTCGAGATCTGGTTCTTGAAATCGATGGAGCCCCACTTGAACAGGACCGGATCGCTGATCTCGGCCTGCGTCTTGGCAAGCTCGGGATAGAAGGTTTTGAGCCCCGAGCTGTAGGAACGCCACAGCGCGTGCCCGAACTCCACATCCGGAAGGATGCCGCTCCACTGGGTGACGTTGCCATATTTTTCAGCTGCCAGATGGGCCTGGGCCTGGGCACGGCTGTAGGCGCTGTCGGTAATGCGGAAGAAATTGCGGTTGAAGCTCTCATGCGTGAGCGAATCCGCAACCGATCCGATGGTGATGAGGGTGCTCTTGGAGTCGGGCATGATGCCGACGATCGCCAGCGCCGACGGGGTGTTGAGGCCGCCGATGAAGAGGTTGATCCCCTCACCCATCAATTCCTTAGCCGCAGCGATGGCGGCATTGGGATTGGCTTTGTCGTCCTTGAACACGATTTCGAGCTTGCGGCCGAGAATGCCGCCGGCGGCATTGATTTGATCTGCGGCGATTTCTGCGGAAAGCTTGCAGTCTGGTGCATAGCTCGCCTGCGTTCCGGTGAGCGGCAGCAGGATCCCGATGCGGATCGGCTCGCTGCTTTGCGCGTGCACGCGGCGCGGCAACCCCGTCGCCAGCGCTCCTAGGGCTGCAGCCCCACCACCGAGAACGGCACGACGTGAAATGTCTAGGGTCATGGGTCTCCTCCCGAAGACGAAGGCCGCGGGTATTCCCGCGGTCCAGCTCATTACGGCCGACATCAATCAGCCGTTGAGAGGACTTCATCACAGTCCGAAAGACCCGTCAATAATTTTCGAAATCATATTCGAGTTCTAAAAAATTTCTTCTGTATTTCAGTATGTTGTCTCAATTTCTCCTTCGCAGAAAAAGACCCTCAAGTCTCGTCATGATCCAAATCGGCTCTGTGGCGTCCATCGTTCACCGAGTCTCATCCCAGGGCTTTCCAATTCCCTCAAACAGCAATATGGCCGCCTGGTCGGCGATCTGCTCGGGCGTCATCCGCCCTGGCTTGTACCACTCGATCGACCAGTTCATCATGCCTAGCAGCAGCAGCCGGACCACCGAGAGATCGAGATCTTCGCGGATCTCCCCGGTGGCCTTCGCCTCCGCAAAGAGCTGGCGCCAGACCCCGGCATTTTCATCCAGGACCCTCAGGAAATGCTCGCGCAATTTGGGCGGAATCTGATCGAAGATGCGCATGTGGGCAGAAGTGTATTGATCCCCCGAGAGCACGATCTCGAAATGCCCCCGGATTGCCGCCTTGATCTTGTCGCGCACCTTGGTATCGGGCGGCATCTCCGCGATGGCCCCGAGAACGAAGGCGGACGTCTTCTCATTGGCGATGCGCAGCACTTCCGCCACGATCGCTTCGCGCGACTCGAAATAGTAATAGATGCTGCTCGTCTGCGTACGTGCCCGCTTGGCGATGTCGCTTAGCCGGGTGAGGGCATAGCCCTTATGGTAGAAGATGTGGGCCGCTGCATCCAGGATCCTTGCCCGCGTAACCTCTGACTTCTTGGGCTGGCGCCGCGCCGGAGCGGTGCGCTTGGGTGGCCGAGACGGTTTCTCGACAGCAACCGAATTCATTTCAGCTCCCTGCCCTTGTCGATGGCTCCGGCGAGACCTTTGTCTCGGATGGACTTGAACGCCTCGCTCACATGGCTGAGTTGATGAGTGTCGAAATGCGCGGCGAGCGCAACTCCGAACCCCTGCGCTTCCAATGAACGATTGAGCGAACGCTTCAGCAGCTTAAGGGTGAAGGGCGGTGCTGCGGCGATACGGTTGGCGATCTCCAGGGTTTTGGCCTCCAGCTCGCTGCGCGGGACCACGTGATTGACCATGCCGGCTCGTTCTGCCTCGGCGGCGGACAAACGACCCCCCGTATAGAGCAGTTCCCGCGCTTTGCGGTGTCCGAGAACCCAAGGGTGCACAAGGACTTCGACGGCGGCGGCCCCCAGGGAGTGCGCCACGGGATCGGCAAAGAAGGCATCATCCGCTGCAATGATGATGTCGCACATATTGGCAAGCATGAAGCCGCCGGAGATGCAAGCGCCCTGGACCTGTGCGATGACGGGCTTGGGCGCATTGAAAAGCTTTAGGCAATAGTCGAAATAGCGCTGTTCCTCATACGCCCACCGCTCTTCGACAGTGAACTGGGCCCGTTCCCGCTGCGCCTCCTTGAGGTCGTGGCCGGCTGAGAAATGATCGCCGGTGCCGGCCAACACGAGCACCCGCACCGCCTCCTCTGCAATGGCGGCGGTGACCGCATCGTCAAGCTCATCGAGCAACTGGCGACTTTCGGCGTTGCGGAATTCCGGCCGGTCATGGCTGATCCGGCGCACCGGGCCCAGGTCTTCGACCGCAATCATCTCATAGGTCATGCCCGTGCTCCCCGCATGCTTCGCGCCAAGTCCAGCGTCTTGAGCTGCCTCCACCCCTCCGGCTCGGCCACCTGTCTATGCATGGCATGGACCCCTTCGAGACTGCGCCGCAAATCTTCTGGCATGGCTGCGGTCTTGGGCGGCGGACCAAATCGGATATGGACGACGATAAACTGCGCCAGCGCAGCCAGATAGGCCTCTGTTTCATTGAAGATCTCGAACACCAGCCGCATGCGCCGATCATCCATCTCGGCAATGCGCGCGCTCACCAGCAGGTGGTCACCCAGCATCAGCTCGCGCAGATGCACCACTTGCGATTCGAGAACGAAATTTGTTTCACCAGTGCGCGCTCGAAAGGCGTCGGCATAGTCCCAGCTTTCATGGACGGCGATCGCCGCGTCCTTGACGGCGGCGAGATAGAAGCAGGCATTCATGTGGTTGTTGCCGTCGATCCAAGTGTCCGGGACTTGAAGTCGGAACTGCGGGAGCCGGGGATCTGCAATCATGATCTTGGCAGCCGCATCCATGGATTTTCGCTCCTCTATGGCCGCCTCGACGACACTGTTCTGCGTTTCGGCTAAGTTGATTACCAGCCCTCGTCAACGTTTTAGAATTGAAATTCGATTTTCGCGCAATCGGAATCCCTTGTCCACTGTCGCCCGCCCGCGCTAGACCATTAGGAAAGTGGGGGCTCTGCACCATCACTGTCAGGAGCGCATGTCCGACGCCGCTTATCATCAGCCTCGCTTCCTTGATGCCGGCGACACAGGTTTGGTGGTCGAACTGGGCAACGAGATCTGCGAGATCACGAATGGGGATGTCATCAGCCTGGCCGAGGCCCTGGCCGCGCTCGACCTTCCCTCGATTCGCGATATCATTCCGACCTATCGTTCCTTGCTGGTGAGCTTCGATCCATTGGTCCTTGACCGGCAGCGGCTGAAGGCATCCGTGCTCGATCTCTGGCCACCGGCCGCTGGAGTGGTTCGACGGGCGACCCGTTGGCGCATCCCCGTCTGCTATGGCGGTGCGCACGGCGTCGACCTCAAAGCGGTTGCTGAGCAGCATCGGATCTCCGTCGAGCGCCTCATCGAAGTGCATTCGCAGGCCGAGTACCGGGTCTACATGCTCGGCTTCAGCCCGGGTTTTGCTTACCTGGGCGGACTGCCCGACGCCATCCACACCAGCCGCCGTCATGAACCGCGCCAGGTGACGCCGCCGAGCAGCATTTCGATCGGCGGCAAGCAGGCGGCCGTCGCCCCGCCTATGGAAGCACCCAGCGGCTGGCAGTTGCTCGGGCAGACACCGGTTCGCTCTTACGATCCGCGTCGCACAGATCGCCCCTTTCTCTTCGAACCTGGCGATCTCGTTCATTTTGTCCCCATTTCCGAGGCGGAGTATGATGCCATGAGCGCCGCAGCGGAAGCGGGACGCGAGATAGCCCTGAGCGAGCCGGCGGATGCCTAGCCATCTCCTGCTCACCCGCTCGGGTCTGTTGTCGACGCTTCAGGATCGCGGCCGCTTCGGCTTCCAGCGCTATGGCATCTCTGCCTCCGGAGCCATGGACATGGCCTCCCTCGCCCTTGCCAATGCCCTGGTCGGCAACCCTCCTGAGATGGCGGCCATCGAGATGACCCTCATTGGCCTGGCTGCCACACTTGAAGCGGGCCGATGCCGTCTGGCAGTGGCCGGCGGCGAGGTTCAGGTGACGGTAAACGGCCGGGTTCAGCCCGGCCTCACAGCGCTGGATCTGGAGCCCGGCGACAAGCTCGACATTGGCCCACTCACGACGGGGATGCGAGCCTATCTGGCCGTCTTCGGCGGCTTCGATATTGCTGCGACCCTTGGCAGCCTGTCGACCCACACCCGTTCCGGCATCGGCGGTTTCGAAGGCCGGGCCCTGGCGGCGGGCGATCGCCTGCCCTTGCGCGCGCCCCTCCCCTCTGGTCCGCGTCTCACCCAGCCATCCCCGTCCCTGCCTCTGACCAAGAGCACCATCCGCATCATTCTGGGTCCACAGGACGACATGTTCGCGCCAGCGGGAATCGACACACTCTTGTCGAGCGACTACCGGATGACTCAGAAGACCGATCGTATGGGCTGTGTGCTTGACGGACCGGCCATCGAGCACCGCGACGGCTACAACATCATCTCCGATGGCATCATGAATGGCAGCATTCAGGTCCCCGGCCATGGGCGACCGGTCATCCTCCTGGCGGATCGCCAGACCACGGGCGGCTATCCGAAGATCGCCACCGTCATCGAGCCCGATCTGTCTCGGCTCGCCCAGTGCCGTCCCGGTGAAACTCTGCGTTTCGAGCGAGTGACGCCGGAAGAGGCCGTGGCGATCGCAGCCCGCTATCGGTCCAGCCTGGCCGCCCTTCCGCAGCGCCTGGCCCCGGTCGTCGAGGGGAGCCACGGCCTGACCACCGAGAGGCTTCTTTCCAGCAATCTCATCAGCGGTGTTCACCACGCTACGCAGCTGACACATCCGGAGGGCCAGTCCTCATGACCAAGATCGACCTGAATTGCGACATGGGAGAAGGCTTCGGCGTCTATGAGCTGGGCGATGACGAAGCCATGCTCGATGTTGTGACATCCGCCAACATCGCCTGCGGCTTCCACGCCGGCGATCCCCTGGTGATGGCGCGCACCCTCGCCGCTGCAAAGACGCGCAATGTGGGCGTCGGCGCTCATCCGAGTTTTCTCGATCTCTGGGGCTTCGGTCGGCGACCGATCCAGGGGGAGCGCCCCGCTGATGTCGAGAAGACGATCATCTATCAGATTGGCGCTTTGCAGGCCCTCGCTCATGCAGGGGGTCACGAGCTCACCCATGTGAAGACCCATGGATCGCTGGGCAACATGGCGAATGAGGATATCGAGCTTGCCCGCGCGGTTGCCCGGGCGATCAAGGCGGTGAATCCGAACTATATTTTCATCGTTATGCCGGGCCTGCCGACGGAAAGGGCCGGCGAAGAGCAGGGTCTGCGCATGGCGCGAGAGATCTATGCCGATCGCGCCTATGCCGAGAATGGCAACCTACTGTCGCGCAAACTGGAGGGGGCGGTGATCCACGATGCCGAGGCCGCCGCCGATCGCGTTTTGCGCATGGTGGAAACCCAGGAGGTGGTGACCGCAGGGGGCAAGCGCCTCCCCTTGCGCGTCGATACGATCTGCGTCCATGGCGACACGCCAGGCGCCGTGGCCATGGCCCGCCGCGTCCGCGAGCGCCTGGAGGCCGCCGGCATCGACGTCGCCCCGATGGCCGGCTGGCTCTGACGGCTGCCTACTCTCCGGATACGGGGTGGAAGTCCGGCTTCATCCTTGCGATGTTTTGGAGCACTTTCTCGGCTCCCACCGTCGCGGCGGCGAAGTTTGAGGCGCTTGCCCGATCAGGCGAGCTTTTCGAGGGTTAGGGGGCAGGGTTCGCCCTTGAAGAACTTCGCGAGCGCGGCTCGAAACAAAGGCTCTTGCGGGGCGGCTTCGGTAAAGAGCGTCATGCAGGAGCGAAATTTCATATCGTCGGGAACACCGAGGATCTCCCGCGCCGTTCGCCCTTCGACGGCGCAGACGAGCTCCGTGCATCGGTGCAGCCGCGGCCCGAGGATCGGATCGGCGAGATAGGCGCAGGCCTCTGCGGCAGAGTGCAATGCATATTTTTCCGCCATCGCGCTCCTGCCCAGGCCGGCGATCTGCGGAAACACGAACCACATCCAATGGCTCTGTTTGCGACCCTCAGCGAGTTCATCGAGGACGCGTCGGATGACGGGTTCCTGCGCCTCGCGAAACAGCGACAAGTCGTAAGGATCATCCATCATTCGGAGACAGTCCGACCGTGTTGATCAGTTCGGCGCCTCGCCCTCGGTCCCCGTATCGTCGGCTTCGATGTTCTGGCGCTTGATCACAGAACCCGGTCCGTCTTCTACGTCCTTGACGAGGCCGGACGGGGCGTTGAGCTCGCTGGCGGCATTTTCATTGGCGTTTTCTTGCTGCGTGATTCCCGAACCTGGCGCCGGCATGACTTGTCCATCGTCATAGGTAACGCCGGGCGGCGTGGTCTGCGCCACAGCAGGCGTCATGCCGGCTGCGACGAGAGCCATCGCGCAGCCCCCTAAAAGATATTGCACTCTCATCTGCATCTCCACCATGCGGAGCCCGTTACTACTTGCATAATGAACGGGATTCCGATGAAACAGTTACACCAATTTCCGAAGCGCGCTTTATGTTGGCTTAGTGCGATGATTAACAAGTGGTGACAGGCGCTTCGGCCCGAATGTGCGAGGATGACGGCAGGGTGATCCGCTGAGACTAGCCTCGACGAGTGTCGACAAGTATAATCCTTTTGCACCGCTCTAGTGCAAATCTTCCGACAGAAAGTACAGTCAATGGAAATTCGCGTCTCTCCCGCGCTCGCCGTCACCCTCGTGGCACCCGATGATCTCAAGCGCTTCAAGACGGTGGTGGAGTTTGGTTCTGACAGGCTCGAAGATCTCAAGACCGCGCTGAAGACAGCGGGCGAGGTGGAATCCAAGGATGCGGTGTGGATCTCCGCCGACTGGCTGAAGTCAGAGAGTGGACTGGCCGACAACTCCGAATGGGCCAGCGGCTTCGAGGGGATGTTGAGCTACGCCGCAAAGCACGGCTGGGTCCGTGACGGCAGTCCTGTCATGATCCGCAGTCACGTGGAATGGCCAAACGAAGCAACGGCAGCCTGAGGACTGTCTCGCAGCCCGCGGTTACGTTATTGCGACGGCCCTATGGTGTCGGCCATCCGTGCCCCTCTCTCACCCATGGGTAATGGCGCACCCGTGGTGCTGTCCACGGCGGTTTGATGTTCCAGTTCGGAATTGAGTTCGGCGCAGACGAGGACGATGATCGTCGAGATCCAGATCCAGGTCAGGAAGCCAATGGCCGCGCCGAGTGATCCATAGGTCTCGTTATAGGACCCGAAGCTCGCCACATACCAGGAAAACAAGGCCGACACCCCGAGCCAGAGACCGGCGGCCAAGACGGCGCCGCCAGTGACCCACCGCCATTTGGCGCGACTGCGGCTGGGTCCATAGCGATAGATGACGGAAATCGCACCGATGAAGATCACAGCCAGGATCGGCCATCGGATGAGAGACAAAATGATCTCCGATCGAGATCCCAACCCCACGAATTGCAGGACGATCGGAATGGCCACGACGCCCGTGATCGTGACGATGCCCAGCACCAGCGCTCCAACTGTGAACAGGAGTGAAACGCCATTCAACATCAGGATGCTGCGCTTTTCCTTTTCGCCATAGACGACGTTCAGCGCGTCGAACAGCGCCTTCATGCCCGCATTCGCACTCCACAGTGCGATCGCCAAACCGAAGAAGAAGCTCAGCCCTAAGGTGGTCTGTTCGCGCGAGGTGATCGCCGCCAGCTGGTCGGAGATGATGGTGATGGCCCCGTCGGGCAGGATCATCTGCATGAGATTGATCTGCTGCTGCACGGAGGCCGGATCGGCGATCAGACCATAGAGCGAGATCAGCGCCGTCAGGGCTGGGAACAGGGCCAGCAACGCGTAGAATGTGACGCCCGCCGCCACAGCCAGGATCCGGTCATTATCGATCTCCCAGAAGACCCGGATAAGGACGTCTTTCCACCCCTTGAGCGGCATGTCTTGGGGCGAGCGGGCGTCTCGGCCGCGGCCGGGCTCGAGGATAGGGCCGATTTCTGCGCTCTCTTCCATCGTCATCCCGCACCGCCTTTGCCACATAAATGACGCAAAAGAGCCGCGGTTCCATTGGGAAAAAGTGCGGAGCCTGCACAATTGCCAATCCGCGCTCACGATCCTGCGAGAATCCCCGCAGCAGGGAACGACTGGGGCGCGAAGTCGTTGGCCCTTCAGTTAGTTCGCAACGGAGATATCGCCATGAACTTCAAAATTCCATTGGGCGCAGCGGCCCTGGGCTTTGGCCTTTTGGCAGGTGGCATGACGAGCCCCGCCTCCGCCAGCATGTCTGGCCTCACCGGCAGCGCGGTCGGTCAGGTGACCGGCACCAATTCCATGATCCACGAGGTTCAGAGCCGCAAGCATCGTTATAGCCGCAGCTATAATCGCGGCCACCATGGACCTCGCTATCGCCATAAGCGGCGCGGTTACAACTATTATCACGGCGGCTACTACTATTCGACGCCATGGTGGGTGGGCGCAGCCGCAGGGGCGGCGATCATTGGTGGCCTTGCCACCGCTGGTGCGGCAGCCAACGCGGCCGCCAACAGCGGCAATCATGTCGCCTGGTGTAATCAGCGCTACCGCTCCTACAATCCCGCGACTGACAGCTACATGGGCTATGACGGTCAGCGGCATCGCTGCTATAGCCCATACTGATCTTGAGCGGCTCCGAGCATCCACTGGCTCGTGATTCCAAAACTGACACTAGGGCGCGCTTCGGCGCGCTCTAGTGCGTACGAACTCCCCATAATCTAATCTTGCGCGTAGGGCTGATGGCTCTACTAGCAACGCCTTCTGGACGGCGATAATGTCCATCGTCGTTATTCAGTGAGCGCGATGTGACGAAAACTTCTCCGTCGAGGGACGACAGCAGCACATTCTCGCTGAAGGCCGCGACGGGTCTCATCTTCTTCCTCTTCGGTCTCTTTCTGATCGTTCTTACTTTCTCCATCTTGAGAGAACAGGCGGAAACGCAGAAACGTACTGAAGATCGAGCGCTTGCGGCCTCCCAGGTCGTGGCAACCAATGCACGCTGGATCGTCGAGCTGTCGCGTCAGGCCCTTGGCCGTGTTGACGAGGCTCTTGGTCCCGACATCAATAGTCGAGCCGCGGAGACCGGGGCCTTGATCCGGGAGGCCATCGCGAGTCTTCCCGGTGATGCGAAGGCCACTGTCGTCTCCGCTGAAGGCCGCACCGTGTTCTCGACGGATCCGGGCGGTACGTTACTGGATCCAAGCCAGGGTGAATATTTCGCCTCCCTCGCCAGCGGAACGACTTGGTACGCCTCATCTTTGATGCTCGAAAATGACGGCGCGACGCAGATCTTCTCCTTCAGCAAACGCCTGGAGCGCAATGGAGAATTCGTCGGCGTGGCGGTGCTGTCTTTCGACGTCGGCCTGTTCAAAGAGATCTGGGAAGCAGTCGAGCTCGACGAAATATCCACCGTCAGTCTAGTTCGCAGCGATGGGCAACTCGTGGCCCGATATCCCTTCGCCAAGGGTCCTGTCGACCTCAGCAATTATGTCCTGTTCACCGAGCACCTCAAGCGCGCCGAGACCGGGACGTATGAGGCTGCGCGATCACCCGTTGACGGCTACAGGCGCATCGTCGGTTACCGCCGGGTTCCCGCTACGGATTTCGTGGCACTGGCGTCGGTCAATAAGGACGCTGCCTTCGCCTCCTTCCGCCGCAATACGCTGCTCACTCTTGCGTTCGCCTTGCCGACCGCACTCGCTCTGCTGGGTGCGATTGTGTGGATCCTGCGTCTATTGCGCGACGATCAACGCCGGCGTCTGCAATTGGCGGAAGCCTTGGAGCTGAACCGGATGCTGGTCATGGACACCCATCATCGCGTGAAGAACAATCTTCAGTCGGTCGTGTCGCTGATCCGGATGCACGCCCTCCCCGAACGTCTAAAGGCCGATCTTCAGACACGTATCTTCGCCATGGCGGCTGTGCATGAGCATCTTTATCGGCTCGATCAATTCGCGGAAGTAGAGGCCAAGACGCTGATCCCCGCAATTGTCGAGCCTTTGAAGCAGGGTTTCGACAATCAAGTCACCATCGCCTATGACGTCGATCCCTTCATCCTGGATCGCGATCATGCGACGCCGCTTGCCTTGCTGGTCAACGAAGCCGTGACCAACGCCTTGAAATATGCATTTCCCGGATCCGGTGCCGGCCGCATTGTCATAGCGCTCAAGCAAACCGGGTCGCGTGAGTTCATATTGTCCATCTCTGACGACGGCGTGGGCTTCGACCCTGCCGCGGATAGGCAGGGTCTGGGAACCAGACTGATGCGCGCGATGGTCGCCCAGCTTCACGGCACATGGGAATATGACTTCGACCACGGAACCCGGTTCGAAGCGAAGCTGAACCTCGGCACCGCCTGAGGCGGCCGAGATTGATCAACTGCCGGACGGCTATGCCATCCGGCAGTCGAGCGTCGTTATTCCGCGGCCTGGTGGCTCCGCATCGACTGACCGTCGAGCTGCCCGCCGAGGATCTCTTCGGCCTTGGTTTGCCGGTTCTTGACCGATCCTGTCCACTGCCCCCAGACGGACGGATCGATCGTGTCACCGTTGCGGCCGAGAGTGCGCAACCGCTTCTGGTCTTCCTCGGTGAGCACCTGTTTCGGCAGGGGTGAAAGACGGCTCACGTCTTCGGCGCGAATCCCCAGCTTCTCACCCACTCGACTGCCGTACTCGTCGTGAATGAGGAAGAAGTGCCAGAGCATCCGTTCCTGCACGTCCCGCTCGCACTGGCCCAACAGGTCGATCATGTTGTGGATGAGATCATCGCGCTCCCAATCCATCATGGTGCAGAAGCGTGCTCGCGCCTGAACATAGTCATTGCGCCTCTCGAGGACGCTTCGCGTCAGCCGCCCATGGATCTCTGGCGGATTGTTTGGCGCCTCGCGCTCACTCTCCTTCAAGCCGTGGTGGATGGACGGCTCATAATTGACATGCGGATTCTGCCCGGGCGCTAAATCCCGCTGGAAAGACATCTGACCGCCGCTGAGATTGGTGGCGACCTTGGCATTGTTGGCTTGGTTTACCGGCAGCTGCAGATAGTTGGTGCCGACCCGGTGCCGCTGTGTATCCGAGTACGAGAAAGTGCGGCCGACGAGCATCTTGTCGTCCGAGAAGTCCAGGCCGTCGACCAGGACACCGGTGCCCATGGCGATCTGCTCGTTCTCGTTGAAATGGTCCCCGACGTTCCGGTTGAGCGTCATCACGCCGATTTTGCGCAGCGGGAAGTCTTTCTCCGGCCAGATCTTCGTGTCGTCCAAAGGATCCCAGTCGAGCTCCGGATGTTCGTTGTCATCCATGATTTGCACGAACATATCCCATTTCGGATGATCGCCGCGCTCGATCGCCTCGAACAGATCTTTGGAGGCGGAGCCGAGGTCCTGCCCCTGCACCTTTGCCGCCTCCGCCGCGGTGAGGCTGGCGACGCCGCAATGTGGATGGAAGTGGTACTTCACCAGCACGGTCTCGCCCGAGGCATTGACCATCTTGTAGGTGTTGACGCCAAAGCCTTCCATATGCCGATAACTGGCTGGAATTCCGCGCGGACTGAACAGATGCGTCAGCATGTGCATCGATTCAGGAGTCTGGCCCATGAAATCGAAGATCCGATTGGGCTCCTGACGAAAGGTGATCGGGTCGGGCTTGAGTGAATGGATCACGTCTGGAAACTTGATGGCGTCGCGGATGAAGAACACCGCAAGATTGTTGCCGACGAGATCCCAATTTCCGTCTTCTGTATAGAACTTGACGGCAAAGCCACGCGGATCCCGGGCGACCTCTGAGGAGTCGCGTCCACCGATGACGGTGGAAAAGCGGATGGCCAGCGGCGTCTTCTTTCCCGCCTGCTGGAAGAGCTTCGCTCGCGTATACTTTGAGGCTGGCTCGTCGCCGATCTTCCCTGTCGCTTCGAACTCTCCGTAACAGACGAATCCGCGCGCATGAACGACCCGCTCCGGGATCCGCTCACGATCGAAATGAGTAATCTTCTCGAGGAACTGATAGTTCTCCAACGTGGCGGGTCCTCGACTGCCAACAGTTCGTTGCGACTGGTTGTTGGTGATTTCGTGCCCTTGCCTGTTGGTCAGGATCTGGTCCTGCCCACCCTGTGGCGCCGCTCCTTTCGGAGTGTCCTCTTGGCTCATTCTGATCCCTCCGGTGCTGAAAGTGGCCCATAGTGCGGCCAAAGCTCGTCTCAAGAGTAATGATGCCAGCGCATCACGGTTCCCGGCATCGCGAATAAACATCTCACATCCCGGCAGAACCGACCCCTGCGACATGCAAACGGAGTTCAAACCAGACCTTGCTGTTTCCCTCATCGCTGCACCAGCCTGTCGGCGGTGGACCTGGGAAGATACGACGGCGGCTTCTCTTTTCGAGTTCACACGCACACGCACGCCGCGGCAGCCTCTGGGCTGGTCACAGTGCTGGGAATGTCCTAAACACGCCGATGCCTTCTCCCTGCCATTCTGCGTGAAGTTCCCGGCTGTCATGTTCTGGTCCCATCTGAGCCCGCGTTGGAAGGGCGTTGTGTGTCTCGCCGTCACGGGCCTTGGATGGGGCATGAACTGGCCGGCGATCAAGGTGTTGCTGCTGGAAGCGCCCCCACTATTGAGCCGCGGGATCACGGGGATCGCGGCCGCCTTCATCCTGCTCGCCATTGCCCTGTTCCGCGGCGAGCGAGTCGTCGCCCCTTCACGGGCCCTGCCGGCGATCGGCGCGTCGGCCTTCACCAATGTCTTTGCCTGGATGGGTTTCTCCACCATTGCCATGCGGTGGCTCACCGTCGCCGAATGTGCGCTGCTGGTTTACACGATGCCGATCTGGACGACTCTGTTGGCCTGGCCGGTCCTCGGCATGCGGCCGACAGTGCGCAGCACGCTTGCTCTGGTGATGGGCGTCGGCGGCATTACCCTGCTCCTCGGTGCCGAGAACGTCGTTCCGGAGCCCGACATGATCTGGGGAATTCTCCTCGCTCTCGCGGCGGCGATCTGTTTTGCTCTCGGTTCTGTGCTGAACCGGAAGCCCATTCCGTTAACGCCGCTTGTGTCCGTAGCCTGGCAGGTTGGTCTTGGCTCCCTCGCTCTCGTCCTTGCGGGATTGCTCTATGAGAACCCCTCTTTGGCATCCCTCACGGCGCGGAGTTGGTGGATCATGGTCTACATGTCATTGGTGCCGATGGGCGTGTGTTATCTCGCCTGGTTCGCCGCCCTGCGGTATTTGCCGCCCGCCATGGCCTCGACCGGCATTCTGATGGTTCCGGTGACCGGAGTGGTCGCAGCGGCCTTCTTTCTCGGCGAGCCCTTTGGTTGGGTTCAGGTCGGAGCCCTGGCGCTCACCCTTGGCGGCGTAACCCTCTCGCTCCAGAAGAGTTGATCTCCGGACCGGCCAAGCGGGCCGGCCCGAAGTGCGGCGCAGAAGGAGGTGGTTCGCGGGACGACGAGGAGCGTATGCTATCCTGTGCATCAAGGAGATCTGCCATGCTGCAGGATACCGGAAAGACCGGCGCGACATGAACCGCATGATGGCTCCTGCCAAAACCGCCCGCTTCAAAGCCTGTCCCCTATCAGGGGAGCGCACCGCCGAGCCCGCCGTCTCCTCAGCATTCGCGGGCGGGTAGAATCATGGTCGCCATGGACACCAACCTTCCGGATCTGCGGGCCTTCCGCGTCTTCGTGACGGTCGCCGAAATGGGAGGCATAAAGCCTGCCGCCGAGCGGCTTGGCCGTTCTCCCTCCGCGATCTCGATGGCGCTGAAGAACTTCGAGACGACGCTCGGAGCGCCGCTCTTCGAACAGGAGCGCAAGGCTCATCTCACCCCCTTTGGCCGGGTAGTGTTCGATCAGGCGCGTGAAGTCCTGCAACATTTTCTCAGCGCCTGTGCGACCATCGACACCTATGCCCGCAACCAGATCGGCCGCTGCGATGTCGGCAGCGTGACGTCCGTATCCATGGCTTTCCTGCCGCGAGCCATTCGCCTGGTGCAGCAGCGGATGCCGGAATTCGGTGTCGAGGTCCATCAGCTCGAATCCCCCCGCGCCCCGAACGCGGTGCTGGATGGCGTCGTCGACATCGCCTTCGTCGCCCGCCTCTCGCTCTCCGACGAGCTTCAATTCGATCCTCTCTTCAAGGATGGCCTCGACCTCGTCTGCGCCAATGCGGATCCCCTGGTGCAGGAGCAGGAGCCGGTCACGTGGTCCATGATCGCCAAGCGGGTCTTCATTCTGAACGACAGCTTCAATTCCATCGAGGCGCCTGAATTCCTCGACATCATCCGCCGCTCGACGCTTCGGGTCCGCAGTATTTCGGCCGTCTTGGCAGCCGTGCGTGAAGGTCTGGGAGTCAGCGTT
This sequence comes from Rhodoligotrophos appendicifer, assembly GCF_007474605.1. Lineage (NCBI taxonomy): Bacteria > Pseudomonadati > Pseudomonadota > Alphaproteobacteria > Hyphomicrobiales > Rhodoligotrophaceae > Rhodoligotrophos > Rhodoligotrophos appendicifer. The sequence goes on from NZ_VHKL01000006.1 coordinate 143,294, forward strand.
CTCCCCCGCCTCTGCAGCGTCCATGGTGCAGAGGGCGTGACGTTTCTTCCCTTAGCCGATGGCAGCGCCCACCGGGTTGTGGGCATGTTGTCGAAGCGCGACCGTCGGCAGCTTCCGGGCACCGCAATCTTTGCCGCCGCAGTGCAGGAGGTGATCGAGGAGCGCGCCGCCGACCTGCGCTATGAATATCTCGGCACGCGCTCCACCGGCTCGAAGCGGCCGGCCTGAGGCTCCAGCCCAGTGATCAGCCGGCGAGAGCGCCGACCACCGCCTTCATCTCCAGAAACTCCTCAAGCCCAAAGATCCCCTGCTCACGCCCATTGCCGGATTGGCCATAGCCGCCGAAGGGCGCTGTTCCGTCATAGGCGGGATAATTGATGAGAACCTGACCGGTCCTCAGGCGTGCGGCGACCTTCACCGCCGTTTCACGGTCGCCTTGGATATTGCCGGACAGCCCATAGACGGTGTCGTTGGCGATCGCGACCGCCTCGTCCAGATCCCGATAGGGCATGATTGTCAGCACCGGTCCGAAGATCTCGTCTCGGGCGATGACCATGTCCGGTGTGACGTTGGAGAACACCGTCGGCCGCACGTAATACCCGCGATTGAAGCCCTCGGGGCGACCGGGCCCGCCGGCGATCAGGGTCGCGCCCTCCTCGATCCCCACGGAGATATAGTGCTGGATCGTGTCGAACTGCGCCTTGCTCACCGCCGGTCCGAGATCGGTCTCCTCCTGGGCGGGGTCTCCCACCTTCATTTGCAGAGCCGTGTCCCGGGCGATGGCTTCCACCTCAGCCAGCATGCTCGCCGGGACGAGCATCCGCCCCGGCGCGGTACAGGATTGTCCGGTGTTGCGGAAGCAATTCATGACGCCCCGCGGCACCGCGGAGGTGGGGTCGACGCCTTCCAGCAGGATATTGGCGCTTTTTCCACCCAGTTCCTGCGCCACCCGCTTCACGGTATCGGCTGCGGCTTTGGCAACCGCTCTGCCGGCTCGTGTCGAGCCCGTGATGGAAACCATGGCCACATCGGGATGCGAGGCAATGGCATGACCCACCGTCGGCCCATCGCCATTCACCAGGTTGAACACACCCTGCGGAACGCCGGCCTCATGCATGACGTCGGCAAAGATCATGGCTCCGAACGGCGCGATCTCGCTCGGCTTCAACACCATGCTGCAGCCCGCCGCCAGCGCCGGCGCGACTTTGAGCACCAGTTGGTTGATAGGCCAGTTCCAAGGCGTGATCAGCCCGACGACGCCGATGGGCTCGCGGACAATGAGGGTCGTGCCCTTCGCATGCTGAAACTCGTAGGCCTCCAGCGTGGTGATCATGTGCTTCAGATGGTTGATACCGGTCTGCGCCTGGCCTTCGAGGGCAAAACGGATTGGCGCGCCCATCTCCTGGCTTAAGGCAGCCGCGACCTCCCTGCGGCGATCCTCGTAGCATTCCAAGATGCGGCCCAGCAGGCGGATACGCTCCGCCTTGCTCGTGGCGGCAAAGCTGGGGAAGGCGCGACTGGCGGCCGCGACTGCAGACTCAACATCCGCAGCCGTGCCGGCGGCAATCTCCCCGAACGCCTCCTCGGTCGACGGATCGATGACGGGAATCCGGTCGGCGCTGAGGGGCTCGACCCACGCGCCATCGATATAGAACTTCGTTGCATGCTTCACGAAAACACCTCTGGAAGAAGCTAAAGGCTGGGCCGGGCGCCTGCGCCGCGCAGGCGCGATTTCTCGCTGTTCGGCACATAGGTCTTGTAGACCAGCAGGTCGAGCGCAGCATGGTCGTCGACTGCAATGCTCGAGCGGCTGGCTAAGAGGCCGATGAGCGGCCCGGCACGGACGTCTGCTTGCGGCAAGATCTTCAACTGCGCCGTCGGGAGTGCCCCTAGCTGCGAAAGCGCCGTGGTTGCTGAGACGGTATCGCCGCGGAAGGCGACCCGCTCCGCGGCCAAAGCCAGGTCGAACGCCATGCCGTCCGGTGTATTGACCGCCAGCATGGCAGTGGACCAGATCGGGCTCTCGATCTGGACAGGATCCAGGGTCCGCAAAGCAGCAAGATCATCGAGCTGATCGCAGAGTTCAGCCCCCACAAAAAACGGCGAATGAACGCGGTCCAGCGCGATCTCCGGCTCCAACGCCCGCAACAGCCATGGAGCCCAGTCTCCGCCGCGCGCCGCCAGCCAGCGGGCCGACCGCCCGACATCCTCGGCAATGCCCCAGGACAGTCCTGCCCCGCGTGCGGCCTTGTAGGCAATCATCTCGATTTCATTCATCGAGAGGTCGATCATCTCACCAGCCGATGCCGTCATCGCCCTCCTCCTGCAATTCGTCAGCAAAGGGCGCCCCTTGAAACAACCGGATCCTGAGGCTCAGATCGGATCGGGGATCGAAGGCTTCGGCTCCGAAAAAGGCGAGTTTGCAGCGCATCAGGTCGATGGGCCGCATCGTCGATCCCAGCAGGTTGTCGTGGATCTCGCCATAGGGATGGTCCGCCACCACCTGCACCCGGCGGATTGCATGGCGCAGCTCAGGATGTGCGATGGCCACCCGGCTCACCGGCGCATCCTCCGGCCAGTCTCTCAGAATGGCTGCGAGTCGCGAGACATCCCGGGCGAAGCCGAGCGGCAGTTCCAGGGCATCCCCCTCGTCATCCCCGCGCCACCCCAGTCGGGGCTCGAGTTTCTCCTGGGAGGTATACCAGAAGCGCGCCATGGCATCGCTGTCGGTGAAGTCGAGCGCCAGCGCCCACTCATAATGCGCCTTGATATGCCCCATCAGCTTGCCGCAGCTCATCGAGCCGACCAACCGCTGCATCTCCTCGCCGGGGACGGCCATTGCGCTGCACAGCTCATCGACGAGCGCACCATGCGGCTCAAGCAGGATGGAGACGAGATATTCCTGAGCCTCGAGACTGAGGGTCGCCTCAGCTCGGCGATAAAGGAGGTCCCAGGGCTGGAACACCTGTGCCGTAAGGTCGGCGGCCCATTCCCGGACCTGGACGAGATCTCCCTTCAGCGTCTCGATCCGTTCGCCCTGCAGGAAATCGACCGTCACCCATTGGCGGAGCTTGTCCTGGGCGCCATCCAGCAGGTCGACGATCACCCGCTGGACCGCGGGATCGAGGCTCTGGACCGCGCGAACCCGCGCCAATGCAACCTCGCGCGCATGGATCCAGCGGTGGATCAAGGCCGGATGACGGACCAGGAAGGGCGCCATCCCGAGCCCGGTCGAATTGCCGACGCCGACTTGCCGACGCAGATGGGGATCGAGGCGCACCGCCGTGTCGGGGGCCGCCATTTTCGCGCAATGCTCGACCAGATCCACGGTGAAATTGCGGATCAGCCAGACAGTCAGCATCTCGGCGACGAAGGAGCCGCTGAACTCCGGGCGCTGCGCCAGCACGGAGTAGTCGGCGATCCCGAATTTCCCGTTTCCGTAAACGGCACTGGTGCGCAGCAGGTAGCCGATCTCTTGGATCGCGGACTCTTCTGGCTGTTGCCCGGCCGCGAGCGCCGACTTCACCAGGTCGAACAATCGCTCGCTCTTGTTGGCTCTCGCCAGCACCAGTTCTCGTTCGCTATAGCGCCGCGCCTCCTGATAGGGCACGGCGGCGGCCAGCCGGTCGAGCTCCGCTTGGTCTGGGATACCATCATAGAGGACATAACAAGTGTCCCAAGCGACGGCGATCACCCGGTCGATGCGGTCTTCCGGCGCCAGATACTGCGAGAAGGCGACGAGACTGTAGTCTCGACCGCGGATCGAGACGGTGTAGACGGCGCGGCCAAAGCCGTTTTCATCGAGATCGAACAAGTGGCGCCGCACGTTCCAGCGCTCCCGCCGCGCGGTGCGGATCAGGTTGCGCGTGAAGCTCAACCGCGAGAGATGCATGGAGCCCAGCCGGCGCAGGCGCATGACGTGCTCCGGCGGACGCAGGGCGATTTCTGTTGTGTTCTCGATCTCGGCCAGGCTCATGGGGTGACGCTCATTCCTCGAACAGGACCATGTCGTCGGCTTTCCAACCGAGCGTGACCGGCGCGCCTTCGGAGAGCCCTTCCGTATCCTCCCGATGCAGCCTCGCCTCAACCGATCCGGCATGCGTCTGCACGGCGACGCGCATGGCTGAGCCAGGAAACTCGATCGACGTGACCGTTCCCTGGACCATCACCTCGGCGGCCTCACCCGGTTTCACGACCCGCATGTCTTCCGGCCGCACCATGGCGTGGCGCGCGCCGTGAGCTGCGGCCCCCTCCTCCACCGGTGTCATCCTGCCGTCAACGGGGCTCACCATGATGAAGTTGGAATCGCCCAGGAAGGAAGCCACGAACCTGTTCTTCGGCGCACGATAAATCCTCGTCGGCGTATCGATCTGCTGGATGCGGCCTTCGGACATGATGGCGATGCGATCCGACATCAACAGCGCCTCCTCCTGGTCATGGGTGACCGAAATCACGGTGAGACCAAGCCGGAGCTGGATGCGCTTGACTTCGCGCTGCAACTGCTCGCGCAGACGGCGGTCAAGAGCGCCCATGGGCTCGTCCATGAGCAGCACCGGAGGCTCGAAGACGAGGGCCCGCGCCAAGGCCACCCGCTGCTGCTGGCCACCGGAAAGCTGGGAGATGCGAAAGTCTCGACGGCTGTCCAGTTCGACCAGTTCGAGGACCGACTTGACCTTCGCCTCGATCTTCTTTCGGTCCCACCCGCGCATCTTCAGCGGAAAGGCGACATTGTCGAAGACGTTCATATGCGGGAACAGTGCATAATTCTGGAAGACGACGCCGAGATTGCGTTTCTCCGGCGGCAGCGAGGCGATGTCCTGACCCGCGATCTGGATGGTGCCGGAAGTCGGCTCCACGAATCCCGCGATCATCATCAGCGTCGTGGATTTGCCCGAGCCACTCGCACCCAGCAGCGTGAGGAACTCGCCTTCCCGGACGGTGAAGGACACATCATCGACGGCATAAGTCTCATTATAGATTTTGCTCAGGCCCTTGACCTGGATGCTCGAGCCGATATGCGCATTGTCGATTGTTGTCGCAGCTGCCATCCGTGAATGCCCCTCCTCGACGACGTGCCTTGCCCCGACTGCATCCCATGACGGCGCAACTGTGGAGATGTCGCTGCTCATGCCGTCCTCTCTCCTTTGCGCCGCAACAGTCCGACGACCAGCAGCATCACGCAGGAGACGACCACGAACAGGGTCGATGCCGCAGCCACCGTCGGATTGATTTCGAAGCGGATGCCGCTCCACATTTGCACAGGCAGGGTCGTCGTGGCCCCGCTTGTCAGAAACAGCGCCAGCACCAGTTCGCTGAACGAGGTCAGGAAGGCGAAGGCCGCTCCGGCGGCAATGCCCGGCCAGATGATCGGCAGAGTCACGTAATAGAACGCTTTCAGCGGCGATGCACCAAGGCTGCGTGCGCCGTGCTCCAGGCGCATGTCCATCCGCTGCAGCGCCGCGACTACATTGATAATGACGAAGGGGGTGGCGATGATCGTATGGCCGAGAACGATGCCGAAGACGCCGCCCCGCAGGCCGGTACGCGCGAGGAGGCCGTAGAGAGCGACGCCGGTGATGATGGTGGGCACGATGGTGGGCAGCAGGAAGAAGCTCATCATCAACCCGCGCGACCGCTGCGACAGCCGCACCATGCCGAGCGCGGCCAGCGTCCCCACGATGGTCGCGGCGATCATCGAGCAGACCGCCACGATGAGGCTGTTCACCGTTGCGCTTTGCCAGGCAGGGGTCTCGAAGAACGTGTGATACCACTTTGTCGAGAACGAGCGTGGCGGAAAGATGATGTAGTCTTCCCCCCCGAACGATGCGGGCAGGATGATCACGTTCGGCAGGATCATCATCACCATCGCCAGGATGACGACGAGCGTGACGGCGTGATCCAGCTTTCGCGACGAGGTCATGCCTGCCCCCAGATCGAGCCGAGCCGAAACCACCGGACGCCGATGGCATAGAGGGCCAAGGTTGTCACCAAGACGATGGTCGACAGTGCCGCGGCGAACCCCCAGTTCAGCACCTTGTTGATATTCATCTCGATCAACTGCGCGATGAAGATATCCCGCGTACCTCCCAGAATGGCGGGGATGATGAAGAAGCCGATGCTCATGATGAAGACGAGCAGAGCGCCCGCCATCACACCAGGCAGGGTCATCGGGAGATAGGCCCGCAAGAACACCTGCAGCGGAGGAGCTCCAAGGCTTCTGGCCGCCTGCAGAACCCGATTGTCGATGCGCGCCATGTTCGCGGCGACCGGCAGAATGAGATAAGGCATCATCGTCTGCACCATGCCGATCAGCACCGCGACAATGCCGCCGCTCAGTGGCAGCGGAGTATTGATGAGACCGATGTCGAGCAGCAACGTGTTCACCGCACCTTGCGGATTCAACACGATGAGCCAGCCATAACAGAGCACCAGCAAATTGGTCCAGAACGGCACCAGGATGAGCGCGAGCAGGACGAGCCGGGTGCGGTTGGAGCCGGTGACCAGCCGATAGGCGACGGGGTAGCCGATCAGCACGCACAGCACGGCAGTCGCCGCACTGGTGAGGAACGTCCGCTGCAACACCTGGACATAGACGGGCCGGTCGAAGATGCGGCTGTAATGGGTCATTGCGCCGGCATCGCCCTCGAAGCTCAGCCCCACCAGCTGCAACGTCGGCAGGATGAAGAAGGCCGCGAGCAGCAAAATCGCCGGCAACAGCAGCAGAAACGATGCGTGGCGTCGGATCAGCACGGACATGGATCACGATCTTTGCTGTCGGGAGGCAGCCGAAGCCCCCTCCCGACGGGTAAGCCTCAGCTCAAGCGCCACTCGGTGAGGCGCTCGGTCGCCTCTTCCAGGTTCTTAGCCCACCATTCCTCGTTCGCCATGATGAACTTGCCCTGCTGCTGTGGGCCGCCAGAAAGGATTTTCGCGCGTTCAGGCGAAATAAACTTGAAGGCGTCCGGAACCACGGGGCCGTAAGTGTACTCATTGGCGATCGCTGCCTGGGCTTCCGGGGTCATGGTATAGGCCAGGAACTTCATGGCATTGGCCTTGTTGGGCGCACCCTTCGGCACGACCATGGATGACCAGGTCATGATGCTCTGATTATACTGGATGCCGACCGGAGATCCGTCCTTGATCGCCGCCATGGCGCGACCGTCGGGCATGATCGACAGCGAGGCCTGGCCATCGGAGATATATTGCTGGGCCTGGGCGTTGGTCTCATAGAAGGAGATGTGGTCCTTGATTTCGGTCCATTTCTCCAGCGCCTTGTCGATATCGAGCGGATAGAGCTTGTCCGGTGCAACGCCGGCGGCCAGGAGTGCGGCCTCGAAGGCCCCGGAATTCGGCTCGCTCTGGAACGCACGCTTGCCTGGGAAGCCCGCCACGTCGTTGAAGATCGCCGTATAATCCATCGGCACCTTGTCGCCCAGCGCCTTGGTATTATAAGCCATGAGCCTCGACCACAGCACCTGGGGCACCGAATATTCGGTGACGAAGCCCTCGCCTTTCATGATCTTGGACTTGTCGATCACACTGAAGTCGAGCGGCTCGAGCAGGCCTTTTTCGGCTCCGATATATTGGAAGTCCGGATTGGTCTCCACGACGTCCCATTCGACGGAGCCGCTTTCGACCATTGACTGGAACTTGCCGTAGTTATTGTCTTGCGCGGTCACGACCTCGATGCCCGTCGCCTTCGTGAAGGGCTCGAACCAGGCCTTCTTGATGGCAGCTTCCCAGGAGCCGCCCCATGTCGCATAGATCACCTTGCCGGCGTTCTGTGCCTTTGCGCCGTGAACCGCGGGAAAGCCCAGGCTGAGCCCCAGACCTGCAACCGCACTTGTCGTCAGAAAGGTCCGGCGCGAAAGGCCGGTCGCAGGCTTCAACGTGTCGCTCATGATGTCTCCCTCCAATTGTCGATCTAAGATCACTTCCCCTGTGAGACGCTCGGTCCCGCGCTTCTTCTTTTTATGGCCCTCAAGCAGCTTTCGCCGACGCCGGTGCAGCGAGCGCCGACTGGTCGAAGACCTGCTTGTAGAGCCGGATCCAGTTACCTCCCATGATGGCCTCGACATCGGCGGTGCTGAAGCCACGACGCTGAAGCGCGTCTGCGATGTTGCCGAAGCCGCGCATCGACTGCAGCCAGGCCGGCTCGGGCACTTTGCCGGGCCGGGCGGCATTGCCGGCACCGAAATTGGTCACCCGTGACCACCGGCCCATGCGCATCCATTCGAGCTCTGGCATGCCGATATTGCGGCCATGATCCGTCCCGATGGCAATGTGCTCGACGCTGATCACATCGGCGGCGAATGCCACGATCTCCGACCATTTCTCGGCCGTAGCCGTGTAGTCGCCGCAGATATTCGCATAAGTCGCAAGGCCGATGACCCCGCCCTTCGCCGCCAGTTCCGTCATCAGCGCATTCGACTTGTTGCGCACATGCGGGATGAGGGCGGACGGATTGGCATGGGTGACCGCTACCGGCTTCTCCGAGACGGCGATGACGTCGCGGCTGGTGCGCTCGCCCACATGCGACAGGTCGATGAGGATCCCCACGCGGTTCATCTCGAGCACCAATTCGCGACCCGCCCGGCTGATCCCGCTGTCATTGGGCTCGTAGCAGCTGCCGCCATATTCGTTCTGATTGTTGTAGGTGAGCTGCATGACGCGTACGCCCATCTCGGCGAACATCTCTGCAAAGCGTAGGCGCCCGGCCAGCGCGTTCGTGTTCTGATAGCCCACGATCAATGCGCAGCGACCCGACGCGATGATGCTCTCCGCCTCCGCACCGGAACGCGCAATGGCCACGAGATCGGCATTGGCCTGAACGATGTCGCGGAACCGGCCCAGCGCATCCATCGACTCGAGCGTGTCTTCCCAGAAACCGAGGCACGTCGTGATGCAGCTCATGCCGCCATCGCGGAGCTCTTCGAAAACCTCACGGTCAAACCGGCTGCAATTCAAGCCGTCAACAAACAGCATCTCAGTCTCCCTGTGGTGAGGCCCAATGGTGTGGTCAGGCCGCCACTTAAATCAATCACGTAATTCTGACGTTTGTTTCAGTTTTCCTGAACTCGATTTAGCGACCGAAGATGTCAAGTACGCGATTCCAGTGCATGGCGACATTGAGCAATGGCTCGCGGAACCGATGAAACGGGATGGGTCGGATCGGGCTGGGCGGGAGGGCCCCGCTGTCGTCCTCACCGACCAGCTTATGCGCCATCCAGGCCCCTACCCGATGGCTCAGCGCCACGCCGCGGCCATTGAAGCCGAGCACCACATGCAGCCCGGGGGCCGGCTGATGATAATGCGGAAGATGGTCAGCGGTGATGCATACGAGCCCAGTCCAGCGATGGGTGATCTTCTGCCCATCGAGCTGTGGGAAAATGCCGTTCAAGACACGCTCGAGCACGGAATAGTCCTCGCGCCCGCCGCCGATCCCCATGGCCGAGCTGAAAGATGCCCGTCCGCCCAGGATCACCCGGTTGTCTTGCGTCTTCCGGAAATAGAGAACCAGTCTCCGGCTGTCATAGACCGTGTTGCGTCCTGGGAGGATCGTCTCTGCCAGGTTACCGCTGAGCGGCGCTGTTGCGACCTGGAAGCTGTTGACCGGCAGCAGCGATGCGGCAAGCCCGGGGATCAGCCCGTCGGTATAGCCATTGGTGGCAACCACCACCTCGCGCGCAGCCACGCTGCCACCGGCCGCCGCGAGCATCCAGCCCCCGTTCTGCGGGCTCAGCGCCGACACACGGGTTCTGGTGAAGATGCGCACGCCGGCCGACATGCAGGCCCGCGCCATTTCCCGTGCGAGATCCAGGGGATGAACGCTGCCGCCGCGCGGGTCGACGAGGCCGCCGAGATAGCGCTCAGTGCCGGTCCGACGCGCCACCGCTGACGGAGTTTGGAGCCGCTCCACGGCGATCCCTGCCTTCTCCATGCTGTCCCCGGCGGCGTTCATCACCGTCAAGGCGCGGGCGTTATGGGCAAGCCGGATCAGCCCAGGCCGTTCGAACCCGCAATTCAGCTTGAGCCGGTCAACCAGGGCGGCGAGGAAATCCGGCGCCTCCTGGCCAAGCCGGTAGAATTTGGCTCCCTCCGGACCAAATCGCGCCGTCAGCGCGGCTTCGTCATGCTTCAGACCGGGATTGACCTGCCCGCCATTGCGACCACTGGCTCCGAAGCCGATCTCCTCGGCCTCGAGCACAACCACGTCTCGGCCGCCTTCCGCCAGGTGCAGCGCCGTGGAGAGACCGGTAAAGCCCCCGCCCACCACCGCCACATCTGCCTTCACTGTCCCGGATAACGGTTCGCCGGCAAACGGAGCTGTCCGGCTCGACGCCATCCAGAGACTGTCGACCCCTTCGCTCATGCAGCCCCCATAGGCCGGGACCAGGCGTCGCGGCCGAGACGGAGCCGTCCCTGGCCTGTCTCTTTGTCCATCGTCGCCTGCAGCCGGAGCGGACTCATCGCCTTCTACCAGAAGCGCTTCGTGGCGTCGGTGAGCATTTCGATGCCGGTCTCGGTCACCAGGACCGTCTCTTCGAAGTCGCCGAGATAACCATCCTGTGTGACTGTCCGCTCGAAGCACAGGACCATGCCAGGAGTGATCGGCGTCGGCTCGCCGATGGAGAGCCAGGGCGAATCCCAGCCTAAGCCGATCCCGTGGCCCAGCGCCGGAAACACGCCCTCCAGCTTGAATCCAAGCTCTTCCTGCTTGCCGAGCCCCGCCTTTGCCAGATCGCCGGCAGTCGCCCCCGGACGGATCGCGCCGATGCCGGCCTCGATGCAGGAAATTGCGGCTTCGAACAGGGCGACCTGCCGGTTGCTGGCAGGCCCGACCGCCTTGGATCGCGACAGGTCGAACACATAGCCTCCGACGATGCCGGAGATGCCGAGCCGGATCCAGTCGCCGGAGTCGAGCCGCTCGGTTGCCCCCCAGGTGGGAAAGGCATGGCGCACAGCCTTCGGATTTTCCCCGCCGCGTCCGGATGCCATGAATGAATTGTAGAGAATGCCGCCCGCCGGGACCAGCGACTGCATGCCCGCGGCGACGATCTCCGCATGGCTGGCCCCGGGTTCCGCTGCCGCCATCATGGTTTCGATCATTCGCGAGCCGATCTGCGAGGAATATCGCAGCATCTCGATCTCCGCGGCGGATTTCACCGATCGCAGTCGGGTGAGGATGTCGTCGGCGGGCAGCAGCACCATCTCAGGCAGTGCCGTGACGATCTTCCGATGGAAACTCACCGGAAGCGTATCCTCTCCGACGATACCGATGCGGCCACGCTCCAGCCCGGCATCCTTGAGCGCCTGGATCGCCGCCTCGATGACGAAGTCCGTATAGATGATCTCGCCATCGTCGAGATGCACCGATCCGTTGTTCGGGATATCGATGACGAGGCGTGGCCGGCCTCCGGTTGGAAGCACCAGGAACGAATGGGCACGTCCGGACCAGGCACCCGCATGGTCGGGCGTATACGGAAATGACGTGTAGAAATTCGTGAGATACATGACGTCGGCAAAGCGATCCACGGTCCCGCCGCCGCGGGAGCACACCAGCAGCGCATCGAAGCCCCCAGCCTTCGCACCGGCCACCGCGCGGGCTCGTCGCTGGGCAAATTCCTCGGCCGGTATGCTGGGCCTTGTCACGACCATCAAGCCTCTCCTCTATGCCGAACTAGACCCTCTTGGTTCATACCATTCAAACCAATGTACGGGATCAGTGACTTTGTATTTGCCAATCGAAGCACGAGGCAACGGTTGAGTAAAGCAAGAATCTTAGGCAATACTGATGAGAATTGGTCCAATTGGGTGAATTGGTATGGCGACATCGGGGGAAAGCGTCGAATTGCGCGTCGTAAGACACGGCCTGCTCATGCCTGTGCGCATGCGCGCTGAGCTGATGCAACAGCTGCGGTCGCTCTTGACCGACGGAGCCTTGAAGCCGGGGGATCGCCTTCCCAATGAGCGTCAGCTCTCCGAGGAGAGCGGCCTTTCGCGCACAACGATCCGCGGCGTGCTGGCGGAGCTTGAGCGTGAGGGGTGGCTGTCCCGCCATGTAGGCCGCGGCACCTATGTCGCAGACGGGAATGGACCGGCAGCGACGATTTCGTCAGACCCCGTCACTCCGGGTGAACTGATGGAATTTCGGGCAACCATCGAGCCTTCGATGATCGACCTGATCGTCATCAACGCCACCGATACGCAATTGCGCGAGATCGTGGAGATCGCCCAGCGCGGGGCTGGAGTGACGACGTGGCAGCAAGCGGAGGCCGCCGACCGCCTCTTTCACGAGAAGCTCTATCTTGCAACCGCCAATCGCGTCTTTCAGAACCTCGGCCGGACCGTGTCGACCATCCGCGGCAACGGCCCGTGGACGAAACTCAAGGAGAACGGATTTTCGACTCAGCGCTGGAGCATCTACCAACAGGAGCACGAGGCGATCGCGCAAGCCTTGCTGCAGCGCGACGCCCGTTTGGCCCGGGACATCTTGGGCGATCACCTGCGCGGAGTTCGGCAGACTGCCAAGTCCATGATGGGCGATCTCTAGCCTGTCTCGAGCGTCAGCTGACTGGCAAGCCCAGATGCGCTCGAAAGCGGTTCTTGAGGAACACCGCATCGCGCGCCGGCAGCGAGCGCGGCGGGTTCTCGGCCTTGATCTTCAAGACATAGAGCGCTGGCCCATTGGCCGGTCGCTTCAGCCTCTGGCCCAGGCTCGTCACGGCGTCGAGATCGCGCAGCACCCCGGTCTGAGTGAACCCGCAGACTTCCGCCATGGCCGCCAGATCGAGTCCGGCGCCCGTATGACTGATCTGCATTCCGGTCTCGCCGTAATGGCCATTGTCGAGCACGGCGATGGTCAGGTTCGAAGGCTTGGCGACAGCGATGGTGGCAAGACCGCCGAGCCCCATCAATTGTTCGCCATCCCCGGTGATCACCAGCACCGACCGCTCGGGCTGCGCCTGAGCAAGCCCGAGACCCATGAGCGCGGCGCTGCCCATGGCGCCCCACAGATAGTAATTGGCCTCATGATCGCCTGCCGCATGCACGTCGTAGGTGGGCGAGCCGAGGCCGCTGACAACCAGCATCTCGCCGCGATCGGCCAGCAGTGCTGCGACGACTGCCCGCCGGTCCATCACCTGTCCTGGCGCCTGGAGAACGGGCCCTACCATTTCTTGCCTCCCAACATCCGTTGCGAGAGCAGGACGGCCACCTGCTGATCTGCCTCGAGCGCGAAGGTCGCCGCCGATTCCACCATCTCGATCAGCATCTCCGGATCATCGGCCCGCATCACCTTGACGCCCATAGCAGTCAGCGTCGCCTCGGTGGCGCGCGACATCGGCACTTGCCACGGATTGAATTCGCCCCATTCGCCGCGCATCGTCACCAGCATCAGCAGGGGAAACCGTCCGATGGCCGAAAGCGAGGCCGTATTGATGCAGTTGCCAACGCCGCTCGACTGCATCAGCACGACGCTGCGCTTGCCTCCGAGCCAGGCACCGGCACTGATCGCGAGCCCCTCCTCTTCCGTGGTGAGCACGGTGGCGGTGATCTCCGGATCATCCACCAGCAGCGTGATCAGCTCCGCATGTCCCGCATCCGGAACATAGGAGGCCTGCGACACTCCGGAGCGCTTCAGAACCTCGTAGAGCCGGCGCGGCCAGCCACGGCCGGTTCCAGCATCCAGCCCCGGCTGCGCCCCGCCGCTCACAAGCCGGACATTACTTTCGCTCATTTCCAGAAAACCTCCTCGTGACCAGCCCGCTCCGGGACCGAAATGGCGTCACCAGACCGATGTCACCCTATCACCTTAGACGAGCTTGACGAGCAGCTTCCCGAAATTCTTGCCCTTCAGCATGCCCATGAAGGCCTCGGGCGCAGCGGCAAGGCCCTCCACCACATCCTCTTTGTAACGGATCGATCCGTCCTGGACCGCGGGTACGACCTCCCTGAGGAAGGCCGGATAATAGGCGATCAGGTCGTAATTGATGAAGCCGCGCAGGGTGAGGCTCTTCCTGAGGATGGTCTGCATCAACTCCGGCACTGTGGCCGAACCGCTTGGCGTCTCACCGGAATAGAGCGAGACGACGCCGCAGACCGGGACGCGGGCAAACTGGTTGAGCAGGGGGAAGACGGCATTCCACACCCTTCCCCCCACATTCTCGAAATAGATGTCGATCCCCTTTGGGCAGGCTTCGGCCAGGTTCGCTTCGAGGTCAGCATCATGATGGTCGATGCTCCTGTCGAAGCCGAACAGCTCGGTCAACGCCTTGCACTTTTCCGGTCCGCCGGCGATGCCGATGGTTGTCAGCTCCAGACGGCGCGCCAGCTGTCCCACCAAAGACCCGACGGGGCCGGAGGCTGCGGCGACCACCAGCGTCTCTCCCGCCTTCGGCTTGCCGATCTCCATGAGCCCGCAATAGGCGGTGAAGCCGGGCATGCCCAGGACGCCGAGATACGTGCTTGCCGGTGCCGCCTCGACGTCGATTTTGCGCGCCGCCGTCCCCTTTACGGCTGCATGGCTGCGCCATCCCGTCCGCGCCGCCACCCAGTCGCCGACCTGAAAATCGGGATGCTGAGAAGCGAGGACCGTGCCGACGGTTTCTCCTGCCATCACGGTACCGAGTTCGACGGGGGGCGCATAGGATTTGGCGGCACTCATGCGACCGCGCATATAGGGATCGAGCGACAGATAGGCGGCTTCCACCAGGATCTGCCCCGGACCCGGCACCGGCATGTCCATGTCTTCGAGGCGGAAGTTTTCCGGCGTCGGCGGCCCCTCCGGCCTCGATACCAGCAGGATCTGCTGAGCTTTGCCGCTGGTCATGCCTGTCTCTCCCGGTCTGTAATGTCCGGACACAGTCCTAGAATGCTCCTTCTCCGCAAGCAACCATCCGCAAGCGACGTGGATCAGTCGAGGCCGGCCACTTCGTCCTTCCAGATCGGGTTCGACCAGGCTCGTTTGCCGTCGGCACCAATGACGATGATGCGCAGCCATGGACTGGCCTTCAGCGGCTCCAATGGCAGGCTGACCCGCGTCAGACCCGTGCCGAAGCGGGTGCTCATAAGATAGCCCTGCCCCACTGCCACCACGCCCGAGGCCGGCGAGCATTGGATGTCGACAGTCTCTCCGCCCAGCGCGACGTCTTCGAGGCGCGGCCCCTGCGTCGAGTAGAACTGCCCGGCCTTGAGCGCCTCCAGTATGGCCTCAGGCTCATTGTCCTCCGCCTTCAGCTCGATCCAACCGCCGCCGAAATCCGGTGCCTTGAAATGCGCGTCGTCGCAGGCATAGGTCGTCAGACGCACGCCCTTGTCGAGCATGCCGTCCAGCAGATAGGCGCCATCGCCCTTGTCATGCATGAGCTGGCAGCCGTGATTATAGATCTCGACTGCGTGTGCGGCGTCGAGGGTCGCTGCATCCGTCAGCGACAGGCTGTACCAGGCCGGATGGGCGATGCCGATGAAGGCGCCGGCCTCTCGTGCCCGACGCGCCAGGGCCGGCCCATCCTCCGCTTCCGTCGTTGGGGCAAAGTCCAACGGAAGGCCGACAGCCACGATATGCCAGATTTCGCTCATCTCGGTCCGGGGAGCATGGAGTTCCGCCCCGATCAGCGTCGTGAACCGCCCGTCACGGAAAGAGCGGGTATCCGTGACCGGCCATTTGTAGCGGTCCAGAAAATGATCCGTGATGGAGACGAAATCATATCCGGCATGGCGATAGGTTGCGATCACCGCGTCGAGGGCCATGGCCCCGTCTGAATGCGTCGAGTGCGTATGCAGATTGCCGCGCAGGAAGCGCCCGGGGCTGGCAAAGGGTGTGAGACTGCTCATGAGCGTGTCCTGGAATCGGAGGGAGGTTCAGCCCGTCGCGCGGACGGGTTCGTGAGTAAGGTCTGCGAGGATCGCCGCAAGGCTTGCATGATCGCCGACGATCGCCTCCGCACCGAGGGCCCGCAACCGGCTCGCGTGGCCGGGTCGGATATGGCCGCCGCCGCAGAAGCCGATGACCCGCATGCCCGCCGCTCGGGCAGCGGTGACGCCTGTCAGGCTGTCCTCGATGACGAGGCAACGACCGGGCGCGACGCCCATCGTCTGTGCGGCGTGGAAAAAGAGATCGGGTGCCGGTTTGCCGCGCGCGACGTCCTCCGCGCTGAACACGCGCCCCGCAACGAGAGGGCCGAGGCCCGCGCTGGCGAAGGTCTGTGCCAGGCGCTGATGCCCGCTGTTGGATGCCACGCAATAGGGAAACCGGAGATCGCCCAGCAGAGCGACGATGCCGGCCATGGGCTGCAGTTCTTCGCGGAAGGCAGCGGCCAGCCGGACATGCCCCCGATCGTCGAAATCCGCAGGCAAGGTAATGGCATGCTCGGTCTCGATCCGCCGGCGCGTCGCATCCGCATCGAGGCCGACCAAGCCCGTCAGGACGTCCTCCGGTGAGATCGGGAGGCCGAGATCGCCGAGCATGGTGGCCGTCACGCGTGCGGCGATGACTTCACTATCCACAAGCACGCCGTCGCAGTCGAATATGATGAGATCAATCAAGAGGTCACCTGTTTGGGGCGCCGTGCGGGGAAGACCGCGCACGGCGTAAGACATCGGGCTGGCTCAATTGGTGACGAGACTGTCCGTGTCCTGCACCATCTTCGCCAGCGCAGCCTCGGGGGTCTCGTCGCCGCGCATCACCGTGCCGATGATGTCGCGCTGCATCCGCCAGATTTTCACCCCGTTATTTCCGGGATAGCCACCCCAGGGTCCGGCGCGGAACACCTGCTTGAGGCTCGTCTCCCAGTTCGGGTTCTTCTTGTAGAAATCGCCCAGCAGGTCAGGAGCCAGGGCCAACTTGTTCGTCGGCATGTAGCCCGAACCCAGCACGGCGATCGTCTGGCCCTCGGGCCCGGCGGCGAATTTGATATACTCCCACGCCGCCTGCTGCTTGGCTTCATCCTTGGTGAGGATCATGCCGGCATTGCCGCCTGTCGGCACCGTACCCTTGTCCTTGTCTGCCACCGGGTAGACGGCCGACTTCAGCGGGAACTTGTCGCCCACGAGATCGGAGAAGGCGCGCGCGCCATTGGTGGAGGAGAACAGGATGCCGATCTTGCCGGCGGCGAATTGCTGGCGGGACTGCTCGAAGTCGCGCAGCTGCATGCCGCCATCGGTGACGAAGCGGCGGGCGAGCTTCAGCGCCTCGAGCCCGCTCTCTCCGCCGAAGGCCACGGTGAGGCCGTCTTGATTCATGACCGGCTTGCCCTGCTGCAGGATCAGCGCCCGCCACAGCCAGTCGTCGGGCCAAGCGTGCACGTCGTAGGCCATGCCGTCGACGCCGTCGCCGAGCTGCTTGATTTTGGCCCCGAGCGCGATGACCTCGGCCCATGAGGTCGGGAAATTCTCAGGATCGCCGCCGGCCTGCTTCACCAGATCGCCGTTGAAGAAGATTACCGGCGTGGATGCGTTGAAGGCCAATCCATATTGGCGTCCGTCCACCTGACCGAGCTTCAGCATGGCCGGCTCGTAGTTCTTGCTGGCCCAATCCGCACCCTCCTTCGCCATGAAGCCGTCGAGCTCTGCCACTTGGCCCCGCTTGCTCAGCGCCGCCACCACTTCCGGAAGCAGGTGATAGCCGGAGAAATAGATATCCGGCAGCTGGTTGGTGATCGCCCCACGCAGCAGCGCCTGGTGCGCTTCGTCATAGGTCGGCGGCGAGGAGCGGAACTTGATTTGGATGTCCGGATGCTGCTTCATGAAGGCGTCAGCCACCGCCTCGTGAAACTTGTTGTGCGCCGGCCAAGCATGCACCACGTCGAGCACGATGGTCTCGGCATGGGCGGCGAGCGCGCCGAGGGTCATGGCCGCACCCACCAGTGCGGCCCGCAACAGGGTCTTCATTCGTCAGCTCCCTTCGGTTGAACAGAAGTCGATTTCACTTCACGCCGGTCATGGTCACACCCCGGATGAAGTGGCGTTGGGCGAACAGGAAGGCGATCATCAGCGGTGCGGTCAGCAGCGTGGCCGCCGCCATCAGGGCGCCGAAATTTGCACCCGTCTCGTTGTCGGCGAAATACATCATCCCCAGCGGCGGCGGTGCGAGTTCCTTGCTCGTGACCACGATCAGCGGCCAGTACAGATCGTTCCAATGCGCGGTCACCGAGAAGACTGCGAAGGCCGCGATGGCGGGTCCGGCGCTGGGCACCACGATCTGCCACAGGATCGCCATTTCGCTAAGACCGTCGAGCCTTGCCGCCTGGATGATCTCGTCGGGGAAGGATTTGAACACCTGCCGGAACAGGAAAATGGCGAAGACCGAGAGGAAGAACGGCACCATGAGCGCGAAATAGCTGTCGAGCGTGCCGGTATAGGCGAGGGTCACGTAGAGCGGCAGCGCCGGCACCTGGATCGGCACGCAAAGCGCAAACAGGGTCATGGCGAAGAGCAGCTCGCGTCCCCGGAACTCGAACTTCGCCAACGCATAGGCGCAGGGAATGGCGGTCAGCAGTTGCACCACCAGGATGCCGCTGCAGATGATCACGCCGTTCAGCATGAACCGCAACAGTGGAGCCTGCGCCAGGGCAGCGGCAAAATTATCAAGACCCACAAAGGCTTGCGGTAGCCAGGTAAAGCCTGCTGAGAAGACTTCCTGAGCCGGTCTGACCGATGTCAGGATCATCCAGTAGAAGGGAAAGAGCGTGACGAAGACCCCTGTCAGCAGGATCGCATGAAGAACCATCTCACGCGGCGTGATCCCCAGGCGTTGCAGAAGCGGATGGGCCAGCATCAGTAATGCACCTTCCGCTCGAGGATCCGGGTCTGCAGCAGTGAGAGCACCATGATGATAGCCAGGAAGACCACCGTCATGGCAGCGGCAGGGCCGATGCGCAGATACTGGAAGCCCTCGAGATAGGTCGTATAAAGCAAGACGTCGCTTGCCCCTTGCGGCGCGCCATGAGTGAGCACCGCCACCGTGTCGAAGACCTTGAAGGCCGTGATCGAGGAGGTGACGACCACGAACAGGGTGGTCGGGCCGAGCAGCGGCAGGGTGACCGTCAGGAAGCGCTCCCAGGGCCTGTCGATCCCATCGACTGCAGCAGCCTCGTAGAGATCGGCCGGAATGGCGGTGAGGCCTGCGATGAACAGCACCATGTTGAAGCCCATGAGCTGCCAGACGCCGATGATCGCCAGCGCCGGCATGATCAGGGTCGGATCGCCGAAGAATTCCATCCTCGGCAGGCCGACGGCTGCGAACAGATGGTTCACCGGTCCGATTGTCCCGTGCAGCAGATATTTCCAGACGGTCGCCATGGCGATGAGGGTCGAGGTCACCGGCAGGAAGAAGGCGATCTGGTAGAACCATCGGCCCCGCGACAGATCGCAGATGACAACGGCGAGAGCGAGCGCGATGAGAACCGAGCCGGGGACGACCAGGACCGTGTAATAGGCCGTGTTCTTCAGGCTGCGCCAGAAGGTCGGGTCCTTTGCCAGCTCCGCGTAATTGTCGAAACCGAGGAAGGACAGGCCGAGGGCGCCGAGCTCGTAATCGGTGAAGCTCAGCCCGATCACGACGACGATCGGCACCAGCAATGTCGCGATCAGCAGCAGGACGGAAGGGGCAGCGAACCAATAGGCAATGCCGGGCGCCACTGTGGCACCGAGTCGGCGCATGCCCGTAGCAGTTCCGGTCTCCGGAAGAGTGACGGCGGTCATCCGGCTTTCCGCAGCACAGGGGCTGCAGCCTCGAAGTCATGACTGCGCGCGGTGACGCGCCGCCCATCGGCATCGAAGACCAGAAGGTCTGCGGCGCGGGCACCCAGAAGCATCGTGCCGTCAAAGCCAGGGACTTGCCGCCTGCGCTCCATCTCGGCCGCACCGATGCGGAACACCGCCCGGCCGTCTCCCCCTAAATCATGAGCGAGATGCACGAGGACGTCATGGCCCAGCGTTTCGATGCGCTGGAGCCGGCCCTCGATGGCGACTTCGTCCTGACCTTGGGCGAAATGCAAGGCTTCCGCCCGGAGCCCGAGAGTGACGGGTCCTGAGGCCGCGGCGATCAGGGCCGTGAGCCGGCCGCGCAGCGAAATGCGGCCACTCGTGCTGGCTTGTCCGGGAAACAGATTGATCTCCGGACTGCCGATGAAACGCGCAACACGCACATCCACGGGGTCCTGGTACAGCCGGTGCGGTGCTGCGACCTGGACGATCTCTCCGTCCATCATCACGGCGACGCGGCTCGACATGGTCATCGCCTCGACCTGGTCGTGGGTCACATAGATGAAGGTGGCACCGAGCCGTCGGTGCAGCTCCGACAGCTCGCCGCGCATATGGACGCGCAACCGGGCATCGAGATTGGAGAGCGGTTCGTCCATCAGGAAGACCCGAGGCTGCCGCACCATGGCGCGTGCCAGGGCGACCCGCTGGCGCTGCCCGCCGGAAAGCTGCGCCGGCCGTCGTGCCAGCAGAGGCTCGATTTCGACCTGGGAGGCGACCTGGTGTACGGCTTCGGTGACGGCGCGACGTCGGGGACTGCTCTTCCGCATCAAGGATCCCAGAACCGGCAGCCGCGCCCAGATCGGGAGATGCCGCACCCGCAGCGGCGTCGCGATGTTGTCGAACACCGTCATATGCGGATAGAGCGCGTAGTTCTGAAACACCATGGCAACGTCGCGCGACTTGGGCGGCAGATGGTCGACCGGCGCGCCGCTAATGGCGATCTGCCCTCCATCCTGCGCCACGAGCCCGGCGATGATCCGCAGGAGAGTCGACTTTCCGCATCCGGAAGGCCCGACCAGGGTGAGAAACTCTCCCGCGGCGACGTCCAACGAAACACCCTTCAGGGTTCGTGTCCCGCCATAATGCTTCTCGATCCTGGAGATGGATACCGTTGCTGTCATGCCCCGCCCTTTCGTCACCGACGGGACCATGAAGGAGTTTTATTTCATCGCCATGACAATCAATGGAGCTAAGCTCCGCATTTTCACGTCATAACTTTGCGATGGCCACAGCCAGGGCTTCGATGACCAGCATTTTGGCCGGTGCCGCCACCGTTTCTCCGCCGATCGGGGGCGGATCGACCGGGCTGGCTTCCAATACGCAATCGGCCGAGCGTGCGAGAGGACTCTTCGGTCGGCCGGTCAAGGCCACCGTGTAGGCACCCTGCGCCTTGGCTCGGGTGAGAAAGCGCAGCGTATCAGGGCTGAGACCGGTCTCCGAGATCGCCAAAGCGATGCAGGACGGATCGAGGCCGTTCATGACTTCATGCACCAGGGTTGCATCCTGGAACGCCTGCGCGACCAGCCCCACCCGCATCAGTCGATAGGCTGCAAATCCGGCGACGAGGCCGGATACGCCGGCGCCGAAGATGTCGATTCGGCGGCTGGCCTTGCAGCGTTTCGCCAGTGCCCGTAACGGCCGGTCCTGCAGGTTCCGCGCGGTCTCGTGCAAAGCATCAGCCAGGCGCGTCGCCGTCATTTCGATGTTTCGACGATCGCCGCCAGAACTCTCCGGCCGCGATTGCAAAGTGGCGATTTCAGCCGCCAACGCGATCTTGAACTCCCGAAAGCCGCCATAACCCAGTTGCTGGCAAAAGCGAACGATGCTGGCCTCGCCGCTCTGCGCCAGGAGAGCGAGTTCCCCCAGCGAGGCGCGGATGATCTTCTCCGGATTGTCCAGCACATATTTGCCGATTCGCGATTGGCCGTCCGGCATGTGGTCGATTGCGCGTCGGATGCGGGGCAGCGTCGGGGTGCCGAAGGGTTCGTCGCGCGGCCGAACCTTCGGGCGTGTCGACAGATCTGTGGGCATCGGCATCCTTCCTGGCGTCGTCATCCTGTTCACGTGAAGATCGGCCATCATGAGGCAAATGTCAGCAACCGATCCGGCATCAGCCGCGGGTGGCGCTGCCAAAGCCTTAGGCATGAGCATGATTTGCGCTTGACCGAGGCCGGCGGCAGCCTCCAGATCCTGGGAACGCGATAAGAGGGGACGCAATGGCGCGCAAGATCATACCCGGAGTTGGCCCGCAGCATCCGCAGGTGATCGTCCTTTTCGGCGCCACCGGCGACCTGTCGCGCCGCAAGCTGCTGCCGGGCCTCTTTCATCTCGTGAGTTTTGGTTTCATTCCGGGCTGCCGCATCATTGGCGTCTCCCTGGACGACATGGATGCCGAAGGTTTCCGGGCCTTTGCCCGCCAGGCCCTGAAGGAATTCTCGAGCCGCAAGGTGAACGAGGAGGTCTGGGCCGAGTTCTCGGCGATGTTGAACTATGTGTCGCTTTCAGCGGGTGCTGCAGCGCTCCGAGCGGCGGTCCTGACCGCCGGGGAAGAGCTGGGCACGGAGAGCCGTCGCCTCCATTATCTCAGCGTGCCACCCAGTGCCGCCCTGCCCGCCGTGCACATGCTCGCCGAGGCCGGTTTGGTCGAGGGCTCCCACATCGTCATGGAGAAGCCCTTCGGCACGGATCTCAAAAGCGCCAGGAGCCTGAACGCGCGTCTCCACGAAGTCTTCGACGAGCGGCAGATCTTCCGCATCGACCACTTCCTGGGCAAGGAGCCGGCCCAGAACATTCTGGCGTTCCGGTTTGCCAACGGCCTGTTCGAGCCGATCTGGAATCGCAACTTCATCGACCACGTCCAAATCGATGTTCCCGAGACCCTGGAACTCGGCAAGCGCGCCGGCTTCTACGAGCAGACCGGCGCCTTTCGCGACATGGTGGTCACTCACCTCTTCCAGATCCTCGGTTTCATGGCCATGGAGCCGCCCACGTCTCTGGAGCCCGCCCCCATCAGCGAGGAGAAGAACAAGGTCTTCCGCAGCATGCTTCCGATTGACCCCCGCAATGTCGTGCGGGGCCAATATGCCGGCTACCGCTCCGAAGCGGGCGTGGACCCCGAGTCGGATACCGAGACCTTCATCGCTCTGAAGTGCCTGATCGACAACTGGCGCTGGGCAGGCGTGCCCTTCTACCTGCGCACGGGTAAGCGTCTCGCCGAGGGGCAGCGCATCATCTCCATTGCCTTTCGCGAGCCACCCAAGAGCATGTTTCCGGCGGGGTCCGGAGTGAGCTCGCAAGGACCGGACCACCTGACCTTCGACCTTGCCGATGCCTCGAAGATGTCGCTTTCCTTTTACGGCAAGCGGCCCGGTCCCGGCATGCGTCTCGATAAGCTGAGCCTGCAATTCGCCATGACGGACACCGGCCTCGTGGGTGACGTTCTCGAAGCCTATGAGCGGCTCATCCTGGATGCCATGCGCGGTGACCACACCCTCTTCACGACGGCCGAGGGCATTGAGCGGCTCTGGGAGGTCTCGACGCCGCTCCTGGAGAATCCCCCGCCTGTGCGCATCTATCAGCCGGGTGATTGGGGTCCGCGATCGATCCACCAGCTGATCGCACCCCATGTTTGGCGCCTGCCCTTCGAGCGGGTCTGGCGCGATGCCGCCCCTGCCCCGGCCTGACCTGCTTTCAGATTCCCTAAGCGTGAGCGCTCCATCCGCGAGTGTCGTTCCGGCCGTCATGGCGGAGGTACAAGAATTCTATCAACCCTCTAGACCGTCGGGGCTTCGAACTGAGCGGTCCAGCGGCGCAGGATCTCGCAGTCCGCAGGAGATTCATATCTCAGTTGGCGCAGCGTACAGCGCAATGTCGCACGCGCGTGGCGGCCCTTTACGGATCCGAGATATTCAGGCCCGGCCCCGCTCCATACCAGTTCCTCGATTTCGGTTTTGAGCGCGACGAGCGATGGATCTCCATAGGCGCGCAGGATGTCCTGAAAGGCCTCATGCGCTCTCGCATCGAACGGTGTGCCGCCGCCCGTCAAATCCTTCAAAGGATGTGGTGGGTAGAGATGAGCACACGGAACAAAGCCTTCGGGAACGGGGTCGTTCGCGCTGTGAGTGCGTCCTTGCTTCAGAAGCTGCGGCAGGACATGGGTATGGGGCCCTTCAGGGCTCCGCTCATGAGTGTCCGGCACGGCTTGCATGACCTCCGCTCGGCCTGCTCGGGTGATGAACACGCGGGCCGGCGACAAGGCTGGCATATCGCGCATCAGCGTGCTTTCAGCTCCGAAGATTGACCGACCTTGCTCAGCGCGCAGCCTCGCTTGAACGGACGGATCCGCGGACCGGACACAGACATCGACTGTCGCTGTACCCAGGCCGATATCGAACAAGACGGCGTCCTGATCCTCGGCTCGGATGGCTTGGCGGTCGACGCCGAGTTCGGTGACGACCTGCCGCCCGTTCATGAGCGCGCGATCCTGCGGCACGCACAGTGCTACGGCGTGGTTCCAGCCGGCTGGGTCCTTGGCAGGCAGCTCATAGGCAAAGAGCTTGAGCCCGGCCGTCCGATCGATACGGATCGCTCCCCGGGCTGTGGCCACTGAGTCCCCCTGGGGCCCGATTTCCACCGCCTCCGCTTCATCGCGGATGAACTCCGCGATCGCACCGAACGTGCCCATGCTCCATCCCGTCCGCGGGTTCGAGAGCATGATCTGAAGAAAATGCGCATCGCTGTCAGTCATGGGAAGCTCCTCTAAGGTCTTGTGCTTCGTCGCCACGGCACGACGAAGCGCTCGTTATGCGCGTGTCCGATGAGCGGAATGACCGAATAAACCTGACGCAAACTGGCTTCCGTGAGGACCTCGTCAGGCGGGCCGTCGGCCACCAGCCGCCCTTCTTGCATGAGCAGAATCCTTCTGCAGAAGCGTGCCGCGAGCGTCAGGTCGTGAAGCACCACGAGGACACCGGCACCGCGTTTGGCCGTGTCCTCCAGAAGCTCCATGACCTGCAGCTGGTGATAGGGATCGAGCCCCGCGGTCGGCTCGTCGGCCAGCACCACCTCGCCCTCGACGGCAAGGGCGCGCGCCAGCAGCACCCGCATCCGTTCCCCGCCGGACAGGCTGCGCAGCGGACGCGTCGAAAGCGCCGTGACCTCCGTTATCGCCAGGGCCGAGGTGATTGCTGCTGCGTCCCTCGTGGCATCAAGGGGGCCGAGCAGCCCGCGATGGGGCAGGCGTCCCAGGGCAACGACTTGGCGTACGCTCAAGGCCCATTCGACAGGTGCCGATTGTGCAAGATAGGCGAGGCGCCGCGACAATTCTTGCCGTCCTTGCACCGACCTTGTGCGGCCATCATAGGTCACAGTCCCCTTCTCAGGCGAGCGGAGCCCGGCCAGGACCGAGAGAAGGCTCGATTTTCCAGCCCCATTGGGGCCGATTAGGCCGATCATTTCCCCCGGTCCCATGGACAGGTTGATCCCGTCCAACACGCGCCTGCCCTTGAGCGTGAGGCTCAAATCATTGGCCTGTAGTCTCATGGGTGCTCCCCGCGCAGCCGCCAGATGAGCGCAAACAGGAACGGCGCGCCGACGAGGGCCGTCACCACTCCCAGCTTTAGCTCCGGCTGGCTTGGCACCAGTCGCACAACGATATCGGCCAGGCTCGTCAGGATCGCCCCGGCCAGACCGCTCGCCAGCAACAGTCGCCGCGACTCGTGGCCGACCCAGGGCCGCATGAGATGCGGCACGACCAGCCCGATGAAGCCGATTGCTCCGCTGACCGCCACGGCGCTCCCGACGCAGAGTGCCGTGCCGCCGACCACCGCGGCCCGCAGCCAGGGCAGATGAAAGCCGAGACTTGTCGCTGTGTCCTCGCCGAGGCTGAGCGCATCGAGCCCCCTGCCGGTCCAGAACAGCAGCGCCCATCCCACCAGCATGAACGGCAAGGCGAGCGCGACATGCTCGAGGCTCCGGTCGGCGAGCGAGCCCATCAGCCAGAACATGATTTCCATGGCCGCATAAGGGCTGGGGGACAGATTGAGCGCCAGAGCGATCAACGCGCCCCCAAGGCTGTTGATGGCAATGCCCGCCAGGATGAGTGTCGTGGTGCCCGCTCCCCGTCCTGCGAGCGCAAACAGCATGGCGCCTGCAGCGAGTGCCGTGAGGATCCCGCCCACGGGAACCATCAGCGACAGATTGGCGGCAAAGCCGAAATAGAAGATGATCACGGCACCGAGAGCGGCTGCTCCCGAAACCCCGATGATGCCCGGCTCCGCGAGAGGATTGCGCAGGAATCCCTGCATTACGGCACCCGCGAGGCCAAGCGTGAAGCCGACCAGGAGACCCAGCACTGCGCGTGGCAGCCGCAGTTCCACAAGCACGATGGCAGTGAGGCTGTTTCGATTGGCACTCCAATCCTCCACAGCTTGAGCCACGTCCAACGGGGCATAACCGACTTCGAGCGACAGGCAGAACACGGCGAATGCGCCCAGTGCGAGCCCACCGATCACCAGCGCATAAGGCAGCTCCCGGCGCCGTTGCGTCATGGCCGCCATCATCGCCGGCGGTCTGACTGAACCTGCCGGGCGGCAGTGGCCAGCAGGGTCACCGCCTCTACCATTTCCGGTCCTGCGCAAGTCCACAGCCTTGTGGGTATGTTCACGACCCGCAACGTGGGTGCAGCCTTCAGAACCGGATGACGCAGGATCTCCAATGCAAGGGCCGGGTCGTGAGCCTCTGCATTCATGATCAAAATATCCGGTTGCATGGAAACGATTTTTTCGAGCGGCACGGCGCCGTACTGCTCGAGATTGTGTTCGGCGGCCAGATTTCGTAGCCCGGCCCTCGCCAGCAGCGCATCGATGAGCGAGCCCTTGCCGGCTGCAAATCCATTGGGCTGATAGACGATGGCGGTAGGCCCGCTCTCCGCGGGGGGTTTGAGGGCATTGAGGCGATCAGTCATTTGGGCGATCACCTGCTCCGCTCGCGCGCCCTGCCCCAAAACATGACCAAGCCTTCGGATCTGAGCTTCCGTTTCGGCAAAACTGCTTGGTACGTCGAGCTCCATCACAGCGATACCGCTCCGGTGAAGCTGGGCAACAGTCGTGCGGGTCGTATATCTCCCCGCGACCACGAGATCGGGCCTGAGGGCGATGACCTCTTCTGCCAGCCCCCGATTGGCAGGAAAGAGCGCCGCCGGCGCCGCCAGATTGGCACTGGCCGGATCCTGAGCCAGGCTGGTCACGGAGACGATCTGCCGGGGGTCCGCGATCCGCAGCACCAGTTCGTCAGCACACATGTTCATTGAGACGACCCGTTGCGGAGCCGCAGCGGCGCTCGATGCAAGGCAGATAAGAGCAAGCCCCGCCAACAGCTTTTGAATTGATGTTCCCATCAGAAGGTAAGCCTGACGCCGGCATATCCGCCAAAACCCAACGTGCCGTAACCCCAAACCTCATAGTATTTCTGGTCGAGAATATTCTCGAGACGGCCATAGAACTGCAGATTGTCGTTGATTTTGTAGGAACCCGCGATATTTACTAATGTATAATCCTTGAGATTTATGGTGTAACGCTCGCTGTAGTCAGCGTTATAGACCCAATCCTTCTGTTCACCATTGTAGTCAACGCCAATATTAAGCTGCGCCTTGTTGTCCAGGAACACATAATTGACGTCGAGACTGGCGATGTTTTTTGGCCGCCGCACCAATGTGTCGCCATTGGCATCCTCACCATCCGTATAGGTGTAAGACGCCCGCACCGTGAGGTTTGCCATCGGCGTGACACTGACTCCGAGCTCGACGCCATCAATCTTCGACGTGCCCGGCAGATTGATGGAGGTCTGGCCGGATCCCGTAATCAGGTCAGTGATCCGCTGGTTGAAATAGGTGAAGTCGAGTGTCCCCCAGCCGAACAGAGGCTGATCGAAGCCGGCATCCCATCCCTCGGCGGCCTCCGGCTTCAGGTCCGGATTACCGCGGTAATTGTTGGTGAACCCGTAGAGTTCGAACAGGGTCGGATTCTTGACGCCCGTTCCATACGAGCCTCGGAGCTTCGTGCCTGATGGTGCGATGACATAGGCTGCCGTCGCTCGATACGTCGTCGCATCCTTGAAGACGTCATTGTCGTCATGCCGGACACTGCCGGTAATCGACAGATCCTTGAAGAAACGCGCTTGATACTGTCCCACGAAGCCGGTTGTACCGATCGTCTCGTCGAAACTCGACCAGATGCTTTTGGAGATCGCTCTGTCCTCGTCACGCTCGACGGCAAACGTCAGCGTATGGCTCGCATCCAGGAGTGAAGGCGTGGTGAAGAAGAGGTTGGACTGGTAATCGAGCCGGCTGCGCTCGCCGTCATAGCTGCTGGTCACCATCCGCGGATCAAGATCGCGATAGGCCCGGTTCTGATCCGTATAGGCGAACCCGGCGATCTGTTCCCAATGACCGTCGAGGAGTACAAGTCGCGCCTGGGCGCGCGTGAAGAATTGCTCGCCCTTCACGTCCTGGAGCGAATCGACCGGTCCCGTATGGCCGTATTTTGGATAGAACATCTCCGAATCGAGATCGGTCCTGTTGGCCGTATAGCGGACCACGGCGGAGAGATCCAAAGTGTCGGTTAAACTGTAGCCGCCCTTGGCGAAGACAGTAGCGTTGCTGTAGCTGTCCTTCTCCGTGTTGCCGAGCCGAGTGCTCGCCGCGGAAATGCCCTCGGTCTGAAATCCTGATGCACTGGCGATGAACCTGTATCGGTCGGTGCCGCCGCTCACCGAGGCGTTGCCGTCGATGGTGCCGAACGCGCCGCCTTCGACCCGCGCCGCTGTCCGCACCTGACCCTCGCCACGCCGGATGATGATGTTGATGACGCCGCCCACGGCGTCCGAGCCATAAAGCGCACTTTGCGGCCCGCGCAGCACTTCGATGCGCTCGATGTCGTCGGCGAGCAGCTGCGCGAAGTCGAATTCGGATCCGGCTGCGGGGTCGTTCACCTCGACACCGTCGATGAAGACCTTGGTCTGGTTGCCCTCCGAGCCTCTGATCCGCACCTGGGTGAACTGCCCCACCGGCCCGGTCCGATTGACGGCGACCCCTGGGACTTGCCGCAATGCTTCGGACACGAATTTGATCTGCTGCTCGCGAATCTCCTCACCGGTGATGATGGTGACGGCGCTCCCGACCTGTGAAAGGGGCGTCTCCACGAGATTGGCTGTCACCGAGATCTCGGGCAGGTCGACATTGCCTCCAGAGGTGAGATCGGCATCCTGCGCCTTGGCGCTGGCGATCCCGGCGAGCAACGCGGTGAGCACCACGCACACGGAGGTCCGGATGGGGACGACAGTGTTGGGTATGGGGCAGGAAGGAGTTGAAAGGCACTCCGGTGCGGAGTCCTTGCGGACGATGAGCAGGAACATGAAACCTCGAGCGGCACGCGGCCTTGTGGCACGTCACCGCGATCGAGATATCGCCGCTTCCGGATGGAGAACGGCAGACCTACCCACCGAGACACCCCGCCCGATGTGATCGCGTGTGACCACGGTTGACGGCAGGTCTCCTGACTTGCGGGTCGTTGTCGTTCCGTCGCCTTCCCAGAGCTTTTGGCTCCAGTGGCCTATGACGGACAACTCGCCGCTTACAGTTGCGGGGGCAGTCCCGGCGTTGGGGCAAGCCCCGCACCGTGTTCCCTATTGAGCCTCAAAGAGGCACCGTCACAGGCGACAATGTTCGGCCGCTCTCGCTGAGTCAATCCTAGATCTTCATGAGGTTGAACAAGGCGCGGCTGACCTGGGTGTCGGGTCTGTCGAGCTGCCTGGGTTCGGTGAAGTGGTTGGCGGTAAAGACTTCCGTTCGGCTCTCCAGCCGCCCCATGCCCTCAAGCGCACTCGCAAACGTCATCGATTGCCGGCGAAATTCGGGGCTCTCCGAGACGGCCCATGTCACCGCAACGGGACAGGCGATTCGATCGAGATGACGCATGGCACTTGCGGCCGCCTGCTCGGCCGGGGTGATGTTGACATATCGGCCGCGCGACGACAGCATAGCGGGATAGAGATCATACATCCCGCTCATCACCAGAGCGCCTTTGACCGTATCCGCAGGCAGCCCGCGCTTTTCCCAGTCAGTGATCAGCACGCAGCTGGTGAGATGCGCACCCGATGAGTGGCCCGCAATATAGATACGATCAGGGTCGCCGCCGAAGCTCCCGGCATTGCGAGCGGTCCAGGCGACCGCTTCCCGGCACTGTTCGATCATTACCGGCAACCGGACGTCTTTCACCGTGTTGAAGTCCGGCGCCAAAAAGGCCGCCCCGCGTCCGACCACGGTGGGGGCGGGAAAGGACGCATCGAGCCGCGAGTTGAACAGCCACGCGCCCCCGTGGAAATAGACGAGTATCGGCGCGCCCTTCGCGGTGGCGGGTGTGAAGATGTCGATCAACTCGATCTCGGCGGGACCATAATGCTCGGTGCGCGGCGGCATCCGCGAGCGCACCTCCGCACTGACCCGTCGGTCGTCAAGCTGCAGCTCGTTGAGCGTCGGCGCCCAATAAGACTGGTCATAGGCCTCATCCAGCTGTGTCTGGTCGTAATCCAGGAAGACGGTGGACCGCTGAGCGAATGCCGACGGAGCCCCGCCGAAGCTTACCGCTCCACTCAACGCGGCAACGCCGGAGAGAAATTGCCGGCGATGCATCACCACCGTCATTTCAACAGCTCCGCGGCTTTGTCGAGGCCAGCCTGCGCGCAGGCTTCATCCTTCTCCCCGCCCGGCGAGCCGGAGACGGCAACGCCGCCGATCGTATCGCCATCGACGAGGATGGGCAGCCCGCCTTGTGCCGGCATGATGTGCTCGAGCAACACCAGCTTGTCGCCGGGATCTGCCCGCACCCGCTTCTCCACGCTGCCGGAGGCTTGCCGGTAGGTGACCGAGGTAAAGGCTCGACGGTAGCTGTTTTCCATGGAATGCGGCGGCGAGCCGTCCCCACGCAGATGCACGAGAAGCTGAGCCTCTCGCCCGACGACCGCCACCGACACCTTGTAGCCTTGTGATTTGCAGTGTTCGCTCGCAGCGGTCGCGATGGCCAGCGCTGCCGACAGCGACAGATCCCGATGGGTGATCAGCTGCGCGCCTGCCGGTGCGGACATCGTGACAAGGCACCCCGTTGCAAGGCACCACATACCAATCCCGAGGGCTGCATGAAGGCGGCGGTTGTAAACCATGAAAATATTCTCCCTGCGGCAGCTATACTGCAACCCATGCTAGTTGTTCAGACGGTTTCGAATATTCCTTAAGAAATTGCCCGAAGGAGCCGAGTCATGCGTCTGTTCGCCTTGCTGGCACTCTGTGCCGCCTGCTTGGTCCTCTCGGCACCGGCTCGCAGCGAGAACTATGAAGACTGGATCACCGGCCTCCCTCGCCGCGACCTCCATGTTCAATCATGGCCGGAGCAGAAGAAGGTTGCTGTCAGCTTCGTGCTCTATGTGGAAGTCTGGGGCCATGATCAAGGGCCGAACTTCCGCTCGGATATGGGGGGCCGCAAACCCGACATTGTAGATGAGGCCTTCCGCCAATACGCCATCAATTGGGGTTTGCCTCGGACGGCTCGACTGTTCCAGGACATGGGCGTTCCTCTGAGCCTGGCGCTCAACGCCCAGTTTCCCCTGCAACAGCCGGGCGTTTGGAAGAAACTGCGCTCCGCCGTGCCCCACGCGCCGATCGTCGCCCACGGCATGAACAACTCGACCGACTTGCTCCCTTTGTCACAGGGTCCGGAGGCCCAGCGCGCCTATATCAGACAGACCCTCGACCTCATCGAGATGGAGACAGGCATCCGCAGCATCGGCTGGTCCAGTCCGAGCGTCTATCCCAATGCGGAGACTTTCGCCGCAACCGCAGCCGAAGGGATCCGCTATTCGCTCGATGGAATGGACTCCGATATTCTCTCGACGCTGGAAACGAAGCCCACGTCTCTCTTGCTGATCCCCTACCCGCCCACCGTGGTGGATATGGGCCAGTATCTCTCCCGTTTTAAGGAGGCCGCCGATCTGGAGCGCTTGTGGATCGATTATGTCGGCGAATTGGTCCGCGAGGCCAAGGCCGATCCCACCCGCGAGGCGACCGTCGTAGCGATCGGCATCCATCCTTTCGTGGTGGGCACCCCGGCAGGTGCAGCGGCCCTGCGCCGTGTCCTGCAGGCCTTCCAGAAGGAGGATCTGGTTTGGCTCACCGATGTGGAAGCCATCCTGCGGGCATCCCCGTCCCAGCCATGATCGTGCGGACTGGCAAAGGTGATCCCTGACCCAATCGTTCGCCGCCTGGAGCTGACGGGCGCATAAGCCAAAATTAAGCTCAGGTCGAAACACCCCTTTGTACAATCGACTGTTGTGATATCGGCATGCCGGCGCTGCTTTGGCAGCGTCGGATCAAGGGCTGGCAGGGGGCAAGCAACGACATGGTCAATATCCACATTCATCATTTTACCGCCAGCGGTGCAGTCGTCGATGCCGAAGCGATGGAAGTGTTTCAGGCGCAATGGACGATCTATCAGAAGCTTGTCGATAGCGACGTCCTCAGTCACCGCGCTGTCGGCCGCATTTTGCACGATCATTTGGTCGAGCGATTTTCGGCGCCCTTCTCCTTTCTCGATATCGCCTGTGGCGACGCGAGCCTCACGAAGGCGGCGCTGTCCGGCACCCGGGTCAGCCACTATCACGGCATCGACCTCGCGGCACCGGCGATCGATCTTGCAGCGGCCAATCTTGCAAACGAGCCCTATGAGGTCGATCTCGACCATCGGGACTTCGTCGAAGCCATGGCCGATCGCCCCGCCCATGCCGATGCTGCGTGGTGCGGTCTTTCACTTCATCACTTGGTGACCGAGCAAAAGCTCGACCTCCTGCGCGAGATCCGCACTGCGATCGGCGACGGAGGTCTGTTCATGATCTATGAACCCACTCTCGCCTCGGGCGAGACGCGCGAGGACTATCTGGCCCGGACGTATCAGATCATCAATCGCAGATGGGATGGATTGTCGTCCTCTGAACTCCAGCAGATCTGGCAGCATATTCAATCGAACGACCTGCCGGAATCACCCGAATCTTGGCTTCGCCTGGGTCGAGAGGCGGGGTTCTCGAACGCGTCCGAACTGTTTACCGATCCAACCGATCTCTACCGGATGTTCCGCTACGAGGCGTGACGCGCTCTCCGCGACCGGACTTCTCTGCCGCTGCCGAATGGCTCTAAGGCAAGGAATTATCCGGCGTTTTATCGGGGGGACTGTCAGGAGACCGTGGCCGCGGTTCCGAAGATCGTGGTTGCTTGATGGGAGAAATATCCGCCATTCCCGTGCGCCAGGGCAATTTCCGGTGTCCCCGGCACTTGGCGCGCACCGCCTTGTCCTCTGAGCTGAACGCAGGCTTCCAATATGGCAAAGAGGCCGAACATCCCCGGATGCACGAAGGAGAGGCCGCCGCCACCGGTGTTGACGGGCAGCCGGCCCCCGGGGCCGATTGCGCCATCGGCGACGAAAGGCCCGCCCTCGCCCTTCTCGCAGAAGCCGAGATCCTCCAGGAAGAGGATCGGCAAGATGGTGAAGGCGTCATAGAGCTCGGCAACATCGACATCCGAAGGCGAAAGGCCGGCCATCTCGAAGGCACGAGCACCGCTTTCCACAGCTCCCGTCCGCGTCAATTCCGCCATCTGCGAGATGTCCCGGTGGCTGTGGGCCATTCCTGCACCGAGCAGATAGACGGGTGGCTGCTTCAGGTCGCGGGCACGGGCTGCCGAGGTCATCACCAGCGCGCCGCCCCCATCGGAGACGAGACAGCAATCGAGCCGCGACAGGGGATCGCTGACCATCGGCGAAGCGAGCACATCGGCAATGGTGAGGGGATCGCGTAGGGCGGCATCCGGGTTCCCCTGAGCCCACCGGCGCGCGGCGACCGCCACCTCCGCCATCTGGGATCGTGTCGTGCCATAGAGATGCATATGGCGCGCAGCCGCCATCGCATAGGCGCTCACCGGCATCGACGGCGCATAGAGAGCCTGCAGCGGATGCAGGTCGATCAATCCGTAGATGTCCCGTGAGCTGCGGGCATTGCTGCCATAGAGGATGAGAACCGTCTCGCACAGCCCGGCATCGATCGCCAAGGCCGACTGCAGCACATGCGACAAGAATGTCGATCCTCCCACCATGTCGGCATTCGACCATTTGGGGCTGATCCGCAACTGCTCGGCCATGGAGAGGGTGGGAAAGAAGTGATAGAAGGTGCTGGCGCACAGCCCGTCCACATCCTTCAGCGCAAGGCCTGCATCGGCCAAGGCGCGCTCGGCTGCCATGGCCGCAAGTTCGATCGGCGACCAGCCGGGAGAGGAGCCAAGCCCGGCATAGCCCAGGCCGACGATGGCTGTCTTGCCACGCAACGATGTCATCAGCACATTCTCATGTCGGTTCGGGATAGAAGACGACGAGGGGTTGGTTTGTCTCGGGTGCCCATGATGGCGTCTCGATCCGGGCAACCACCGCCATGCCGATCGTGACCGCCTCTGGCGCGATCCCCAGCACCCGCGTCAGCAGTCTCGGGCCCTCCTCCAGCTCTACGATGGCGGTGTTGAAGTCCCCGCCATGTTTCGCAGGCCTGCGGACGGTGGTCGTCGCATAGACCGTGCCACGGCCGGTGACCTCGCTCCATTCCAGGTCATCGCTGGCAATCCCTTCAGTAAAGGCGCGCGGGTAATAGAGATATTCACCCGAGCGCTTCGACCGCTGCAGCTTGAACTGGCCATTCGCAAGATGTTTGAGATAGTGATCGACCGGCCCCGGTTGATCGAAGGGGTGGTTCATCGAAGGGCCCTCACTGCAGTTTTTTGGAGCATTATCCCGGCTCCTCCTCGGCACCGGCGGCCTCGGTCCGAGCGGTCATCGTCTCGATGATGGCGCGCTTCAGGATCTTGCCTGTGGCACCTTTCGGAAGGTCCGCCCAGATCTCGATGTTCTTCGGGATCTTGAAGTTGGCGATCTTGTCCTTGCAGAAGGCTTTGAGGTCCTCGGGATCCACCGACTGCTGAGGCTTGAGCGAGACGACGGCCTCGATGCGATCGCCCCAGACCGGGTCGGGCACGCCGAACACCGACACTTCGTGCACGGCCGCATGCTCCGCCAGCACGTTCTCGATCTCGGTTGGGAACACGTTATATCCGCCCGACTTCATCCTGAACTTGGCGCGATCGGAAAGGTAGACATACCCCTCCTCATCGGCACGGGCCAGATCGCCGGTCCGCATCCAGTCTCCGAGGAACATTTCGGCAGTCTTCTCCGGCGCGTTCCAATAACCCGGAAACGCCACGTCGCTGCGAACGATCAATTCGCCGATCTCGCCCGGCGCGACATCCTGATCATCCTCGTCCACGATGCGCGTATCGACATAGGAGAGCGGCCGCCCGATCGATGCCAGCAGCTCTGGACGGCTCGTCAGGCCCCGCTGATGGTCCGAGGGAAACAACATATTCGTCATGCCCAGCAGCTCTGTCGTTCCATACATCTGTAGGAACGGGCAGCCGAAGGTGCGCATGGCCTCCCTGATGGTGGCCGGTGGCAGGGGTGAGGCGCCGTAGCCGAGCAGCTTCATCGACGAGACATCCGCCTTGCCGATATTGTCGACGGTGAGCAGGGCCGCGAGCATCGTCGGCACCAGCACGCAATTCGTCGCCCGCTCGCGAGTGATCAGCGTGAGCGCCCGCTCGGCGTTCCATGGGCCGACGATGACGCATGTGGCGGCCAGGAAGATGTTGCGCAGCATGTGCATCATCGGCACGCCGGCAGCCGGCATGGCCTGCAGCCAGACGGTGTCGTGCACCAGCCCCTCATTCATCGCGGTATAGAGAATGGTGCGCAGGAACTTGTCATGGGGATAGATCGCGCCTTTCGGCAGGCCCGTCGATCCCGAGGTATAGGCGATCATGACGGTAGCGGCGGGGCTCTGCTCCAGCCTCCCCGTCTTGGGGAAGCGCGCGATCAGATCGTCGTAATCATGCGAGGCAGAATGATTGGCTGCAAAGCCGATCAGCGTGGGCGAGAGCGGCAGCCTGTCTAGATCGGGTTGGATCAGGCTGACGACCCTCTGGTGCTCGCCTGCATAGATCAGAATGCGGGGCTGGCAATCCTTGATGATCGAGGCGATTTCCGCAGCCGCCAGCCTGGCATTGACGCCCACCCGGATCGCGCCGATCTTGGCGCAAGCCAGGAACGTCTCGGCAACCTCGATGCAGTCATTCGACAGGACGGCGACGCGGTCGCCGCTCTGGACTCCGAGCGCACGGAGACCATGGCCGATGGCATCAGTGCGCCGGTCGACCTCTCCCCAAGTCACCCGCCGATCCAGTTCGACGAACGCATCCTTGTTCGGCCAGTGCGCCCCATTGCGGCGCACCAAATCCCCAAACGTCATCATCCCGGCTGCCCCTCGGACTCAAGCGCTCTAAAGCTTCATCGCCGCATCTGCGAATTCCCGTAGCATTGCCATCTCGACCTCCTGGGGGAAATAGCCGACATGGTGCCAGAGGAAGAATTCATCCACATTGTAGAGCTCTTTCATCCGCCCGATATCGTCCTGCACCGCCTGCTTGCTGCCCCCCCAAAGGCGCCCCACCGGAACATTGTAAGGCGGTGCATTATAGGCGTAGTTGAACAGCTCCATGAAGCCCTGCTCGATGTCCTTGGTCTCGGCAGGGTTGCGTCCGAGGGTGAGATGGCCGCCGATCGCCAGCGCGTCATTATTTGTTGACTGACGCCCGACGCGCCCCGCCTCTTTGGCGTATTCCTCCAGCACGATGGGCATGAAGCGCTCGTTCTCGTTCGAGACGAAGGACACCATCTTGCCGCCTTCCCGCGCCCAGAACCGTACCGTCTCCATGCTGTTGCTGAAGGGTGCATAGACCGGCGGATGCGGATCCTGGAATGGCCGTGGCACGATGCCGACCTCCATCAACGTTTTGTCTTCGGCGATCGCATGCGCGCCGAAATCTTCCGTCGGCGCGAAGCGCCACTCGGTGGGGTATGGCACCTTCCAGAACTCGCCGTCGATGCGGGTCGTCGGCTGCGTCCAAAGCTGCTTCACGATCTTCCAGTTTTCATAGAACACCGCGCGATTGCGGGCGTCCGCAGCGGACCGATCGGAATGGGTCGATGTCACGTTGATGTGCTGGCCGAACGTCGCGGTCCATCGGGGCGTGTTGCCGCGCGAAAACCCTGCAAAGACGCGGCCGTCGGTGAAGTGGTCGAGCAAGGCGATGTCTTCGGCGAGCTGGATCGGATTGACCACCGTCAGGTTCATTCCGAGTTGGCCGACGCGCATCTTCTTGGTGTGCTGGGCAACGAAATAATCCCAGAACAAAGGGTTCGTCGTGGGCTCGATGCCTTCGACCTGCATGTGCTGCTCGGTCATGCAGAACCCATCATAGCCGAGCGACTCCGCGTACTGCATCTGCTCGCGAAGCTGGTTCATGAAAATGCGAAACCGCCCCTTGTCCGAGCCGGCCAGTTGCACCCGCTCGCCGCGGCCGATGAGGTAGGGAATGACGAGAATAACGAAGCGCATGGGAAAAACCTCAGCTACTGAACCACTGCGAAAGCATCGATTTCGACGAGGGCATTGGGATCAAACAGCATTTGCACCTGCAGCATCGTCATGGGGGGATAGTGCTTTCCCAAAATCTTGAGCCACGCCTCGCGAATGGCAGGCCCGCCCTCTTTGAAGGCCTGCATGTCGCGGACATAGGCACGCATCATGGCGATATCTTCCGGCTGTCCCCCGGCTGCTGCAACGACCGTGGCGACGTTCTTGAGACAGAGTTCAAACTGCTCGGTGAAGGACAGGCCGGGCTCCACCTCGATGCTGCCGCCCACCGTCGCAAGCTGGCCCGCCACGGTGACGAGCCTGCCCTGTGATGCTGACATGCCCCAAGAGAATCCAGGGGGGCGCTTCCAGCCTTCCGGCTGAATCACGCGAAGATGCGACATTGCGGCCCTCCCTGGCGCCACTTCCGAGGCTCACCAATTATTTGTTGGACGTTCAGCAATTTACACGGCATGGCGCGGAATGCAATCGTCCCTTTCCTTCGATGGGCCAGCTCAGCCTTTGGGCTTTGACAGGGATGAGGGAGATCCGAGAAGGAGGTCGAGCATGCCATGGCAGGCCTTCTCGGCGTTTTCCTTGCTGACGGCGACCGGGTCGGCCACCCACCCGATCCAGAACCCTTCGATCATTTGCGAGAACAGCATCGCAGCCAGATCCGCATCGATCTCCAGGTTTCTGTCGGCAGCTGCCCGCGTCATCAACCCGGCGATGCCGGACCGGTAGCTTCGCCACAATTCACGATAGAGGGCGGCGAGAGGCGGCGACCATTTGGCGCTTCCGGCAAGCGCGGTCCAGACGGCGGCCTTGTCGGGCGTGAAACCGGGCGGCGAGAAACTGGATCTGACGACGGCGTGGAGCCGATCATAGGGATCCCGACCTGCTGCTCGCACGGCTTGTCGCGTTGCCTCCGCGAGCTCGGATGTGAAGACGGAGATGGCCTCCAGGACCAGATCGTCCTTTCCTTTGAAGTAGTGACCGATCAGGCCTCGTGAAAATCCCGCCTCATCGCAGATCATTGCGACGGTCACGGCGGCGTATCCCTTCTCCGCGATCGATCGGATCGCGGCCTCCTGCAACTCGCGGCGCCGTTCGATGGCGATGGCTGAAGGCTTCTCCCGCTGCCTGGGCCGCCTGCGCGTTTCGCTCGGAACGGATGTCATCCGCTGTCTCCCCTTTGGCACCTTGTCAGATCTGTCCGGCAGGAATGTCCGGTGGACTCGCAAACGCTCCCGTGAGCCTCTCATAGGCCCTCGACAGCTGCAGCACACCCACATCATCAAAACGGCGCCCGACGATCTGCATTCCGACGGGAGAGCCGCCAGGCGTGAATCCGCACGGGACCGAACTCGCCGGCTGTTCCGTCAGATTGAACAGAAAACAATTCGCCCATGGCTCGAACAGCGCCTGTGGATCAGGCGCGGGACTGTCGGCTGAATAGGACGGGCGGTGCACGGTGGGCAGGACGAGGAAATCGATATCGTCGAACAGCCGCATCGTCAGTTCACGCATTCTCCGCATAGCAACCATGGCGGTGAACAGCGCGGCGGCACTTTCGCCGGAAATGGTGGCCGTCCACTGGTCGATGACGCTCGCCGCCTTGCGTCGATCATCGGGAAACGTCGAAAACTCGCTATAGCATCGTGTCTTGTAATAGAGCTCGGCCTGAGCAAGATCATCGGCGGTGAATGCGAGCTCCACGGGAACCAGATCGCAGCCGAGCGCCGTGAAACGCTCCGCCGCCGCCAGCGTGAGGGCGACGACGTCTGCATCCGGCTTCAATCCGAAATCAAATCCCGTCAACACCCCGATCCGTTTGGCTCCGACCGGCGCATCGAGCTCTGCGCAGTAATCGATGGGGCTGAACGCGAGGGCGGTGAAGTCGCGCGGATCCGGCCGCGTCACGACATTCATGAGAAGCGCGGCATCCTCGACGCTTCGTGTCAGCGGGCCAGCCGCCAAAGCGGGATCATTGGGCGGATAATAGGGCACCCGACCCTGGCTGGGCTTCAGCCCGAACAGCCCGCAAAACGACGCTGGCAGGCGGATGGAGCCGACGATGTCCGTACCGATGGCCACGGTGTTCAGGCCCGCCGCAACCGCCACCGCGGCTCCTGAACTCGATCCTCCGGGATTGAGGCTCAGTCTCCAGGGATTGCGGGTGATGCCATGCTTCGAGCTGTAACCGGAGGCGAGAATTCCGAAGTCCGGCATGGTCGTCTTTCCCAGCAGGACAACCCCCGCCTCCCGCAGATGCGCGATGGCAGGGGCATCGCTGTCCCATCGTCCCGTTTCGGCCGAATGCGCCAGGGAACCTCGATAGGCGGGCCACCCGATCGCGGGGAGTGCATCCTTGACCGAAGTTGCAACACCATCCAG
Organism: Rhodoligotrophos appendicifer; assembly: GCF_007474605.1. Lineage (NCBI taxonomy): Bacteria > Pseudomonadati > Pseudomonadota > Alphaproteobacteria > Hyphomicrobiales > Rhodoligotrophaceae > Rhodoligotrophos > Rhodoligotrophos appendicifer. The sequence goes on from NZ_VHKL01000006.1 coordinate 183,062, forward strand.
GGGACTGAGCGGCTGCCCTTCCCGCCAGCGCTGCTCCGACAGCCGCGCCTGACGTAATGCCCCTTCGTGATCGACCAGATAAAACGCGTTGAGAGCGGGATTGAGCGCCTCGATCCGCTGAAGCATGGCGCCGATCACCTCGACGGGCGACAGCGCTCCGCTGGCATAGGCGCGGCCGAGCGCGGCAATGCCCATGGCGTGTACAGCTTGCATTTCCTAGCCACTCGTCGCCGGAGCAGTCCGGGTCGGTGCCGTGGCAACGACGCTTGGCCTCTCGGCATACGCGGCCGACCAGGCCGCCGCCTTGGGATACTGCTCCCGCCACTCCGTCCCATACCGAAAGTCGACATAGCCCATCGCACAGATGGCTGCGATATCATCGGCCAAGAGTGTGGAGTCCTGCGGATCCCTCTCGGCAAGCAGATGGTCGAGCGCTGCCAGCGCATGATCGATGCGGCTTTCGAGCTTGGCGATAAAAGCCGGGCTCTGCTCGTTCTGTGGCCGCCGCACCTCCATCACCCGCAGCAGCACCGATTCCATCAATCCGTCACAGAGCGAGACCCGCGTCATGACTGACCATTTGCGATCATCCGGGAAAAGCGCGGCCCCCTGATGTTGGGTGTCGAGATAGGTCATGATTGTCATGCTGTCGAACAGCGCGGACCCGTCGTCCAGGACCAGGACGGGGATTTGCCGCAGCGGATTGGCCTTCGCCAAAGCCTCCGAACTCGCCAGGACGACGAACTCCTCGCTCAGAGGAATCGACCGCTCGATGGCCGCCATCATCACCTTGCGCCCAAAGGGCGACGTCGCATCGTTCAGCAGGCGCATGTTTTACTACCCTTCATTTCGCATCCCTGGCACCTAGCGCGGGGACCGCGCTGCGACCGCCTCGGCATCGTTTGCCTCGCCGCCCTCAATCGATGCGCCGAGATAGGCTTCTTCCACAAGAGGGTTGCACAGCAGATCGCGGCTCGGCCCCGAGAGGACGATATCCCCGGTTTCAAGCACATATCCGAAATCCGACGCATGCAATGCGGCGCGCGCATTCTGCTCCACGAGCAGAATCGATACGCCGGATTGGCGCAGAGTCGCAATGATGCGGAACACTTCCGCCACGATGAGAGGGGCGAGCCCGAGGCTCGGCTCGTCCAGCATCAGCAGCCGCGGCCGCGACATCAGCGCCCGGCCGATCGCCAGCATCTGCCGTTCGCCTCCCGAAAGCGTTCCCGCCTCCTGACTGCGACGCTCCTTCAATCTTGGAAACTGTGCATAGACCTTCTCGATGTCCTCCCGCGCCTGTGAGCGGCCGTGCCGGCGCTGCACATAGGCGCCGAGGAGGAGGTTGTCTTCGACCGACATCGTACCGAACAGCTCGCGGCCCTCGGCCACGAGGCACATGCCACGCTCGAGGCGTTCCTCGACCGATAGCTGGTCCACCCTCCTGCCTTCGAAGGTGATTGCTCCTCGGCTGGGATGCAGGCCCATCAGACTGTTGAGCAATGTGCTTTTGCCGGCGCCGTTCGGCCCGATCACGGTCACGACCCCACCCTCTGCGATGGTCAGGTCGATATCCCGGACGGCGGAAATCTTTCCATAGCTGCCCGTCAGCCCGGCGACGGTGAACAACTCACTCATGGGGCGCTCACCCCCAGATAGGCTTCGAGCACTTTCGGGTCGCGCCGGATCTGCTGCGGTGCGCCCTGTGCCAGCTTGTTTCCGAAGTTGAGGACGACGACATCGTCGGCGATTTCCATGACGAAGCGCATGTCGTGTTCGACCAGCAGGATGCTCATGCCTCCCGCGCGGAGCTGCTTGAGCAAACTGGCCAGATCGTTCTTCTCATTATGCCTGAGCCCGGCGGCCGGCTCGTCCAGCAGCAGCAGGTCCGGGGCGGCGCACAGGGCCCGTGCGATCTCGACGAGCCGCTGCTGACCAAGGGCGAGATTGCCGGCCGGCTCATCGATCATCGCCGCAAGGCCCACACGGCCGATCTGCCGTTCGGCCTCCTTGCGCAGCGCATCCTCCACCGCTTGCCTGATCCCGAAGGCCGCGGCGAGCGGCCCCCTGCGGCTCCGCCCATGCGCACCGAACATCACATTCTCGAGCACCGAGCGGTCCGGCACCAGCCGCACATGCTGGTAGCTCCTGGAGAGCCCCCGATGGACGAGTTCATGTGCCGGCAATTGGTCGACCCGTTCGCCCCGCAGCCAGACTTCGCCGCCATCTGTAGCCAGGCACCGGGTGAGCACGTTGAACAATGTGCTCTTCCCCGCACCATTGGGCCCAATCACGGCGACGATCTGGCCTGGACCGACCTCGAAGGACACATCATTGACGGCCACGAGACCGCCGAACCGCTTGCCCACCCCCTTCACCGCCAGCAACGTTCCGCTGGTCATGGCGGGGCGCACGATGGGCTCCAGCGATGCGTCCTCGGCAGCGGCGGGCTTGCGAAACCGAGGCAGGCGTTCCAGCAGGACCCCGAATCCCTTGTCTCTGTTGAGCTGGAGCAGAAGGATGATGAGCGCTCCGAAGGCGATGATCTCGAAATTGCCGCTGCGCCCGAGGATCGCCGGCAGGACGTCCTGCAGGCTTTCGCGCAGGATCACGATCACGGCGCTGCCGAGAACCGCTCCCCACACATAACCCGCGCCGCCGACGACGGCCATGAACAGGTATTCGATGCTCATGGTGATACCGAAAGGCGCTGGATTGACGAAGCGCAGCAGATGGGCATAGAGCCAACCGGAGATCGATGCCAGAAGCGCTGCATAGACGAACACGGCCAACTTGACCCGGCTGCCGTTGACGCCGAAATTCTCGGCCATCTCGGCATCTTTTTTGAGCGCCCGCATCGCCCGCCCCGGCCGTGAATCCAGGAGGTTTTGGGTCAATAGCAGGGCGACGAGCACGACGAACCAGATCAGGTAGAACATGCTGCGGCCGGAATCGAGAACGGTCCCGAACACGGAGATTGCCGGAATGCCGGTCATGCCGGTCTGACCACCGAGTTCGGCCATGTTCCCGAACACGTAATAGAGGCTCATGCTCCAGCAGATCGTGCCCAAAGGCAGATAATGGCCGGAGAGCCTGAGCGTGATGCCGCCGAGCACCAGGGCGGCGAGCAGATTGACCACGAGGCCGGCCCCGAGGCCAACCCAGGGCGAGAGCCCGAAATTCACCGTGAGGACGGCGGTCGTATAGGCCCCGATGCCCACGAAGGCGGCTTGCCCGAAGGAGGTAATGCCTGACACGCCGGTGAGCAGCACTAGCCCCAGGGCCACCAGGGCATAGAGACCGATATAGTTCAGCAGGGTGATGTAAAATTCCGAGAAGACTTGCCCGCCCAGAAGGCAGGCAAGCAAAATGGCGGCCCACAGCAGGATACGGCCCGAACGCCCACTCATTCGGCTTCACCCCTGGACGGATGCGTCACCGACAGGACCAGCAGGATCGGCAGGATCAGGCCGAACAGCAGCGCTTCCTTGAACGCGCTCGCCCAGAAGGAGGAGAAGGCCTCGATCAGGCCGACCAGGATCGCACCGAGAGCACCGACCGGATAGCTCACAAGCGCACCGATGATCGCGCCGATGAAGCCTTTGAGGGCGATGAGCAGGCCGGTATCGTAATAGATGGTGGTGATGGACGAGATCAGGATGCCCGAGATCGCGCCCACCAGTGCGGCGAGAGTGAAGCAGAGGGTACCGGCAACCTCTGGCCTGATGCCCACCAGACGTGCACCGACGCTGTTGACGGCGGTGGCGCGCAGGGCCTTGCCGCGGAGCGTGAAGGTAAATCCCCAGAAAAGAACGGCGATGAGCACGATGCTGGCCGCTATGGCGGTCAGGCTCTGTCCTGTGATCATCATCGTGCCGAAGGTGAAGGTCGCATCGATCAGCGGCTGCGTGCGGGCACCCTCCGGTCCGAAGGCGAGCAGCCCGACGCCCATGAGCAGCAGGTGCAGCGCGACTGCGGCAATCATCAGCACCAGCACGCTGGCATTGGCCATGGGCTGGAACACGATGCGATAGAGGATGGCGCCGAAGGGCACGACGATTGCAAGCGTGACCACGACCTGCATCCACACGGCGTCTGGTGCGCCCGTCACCCAGAACAGGATGGCGGCGAGGCAACTCGGATAGAGAGCGAACAGGGCGGCGGTCGTCATCGCGCGGCGGCGGTGCGGTGTCCGGATCCCGGTCCAGAGCTCGATGGCCGCGGCCATCCATCCCGTGATCACCAGGAAGGTGACCACCCCCGGCACAGCCCCCTGCTGGAGGGCGGCCATGGTGAGTGCGCCATAGGTCACGAACTCTCCCTGCGGCACGAACACGACCCGGGTGACGGTGAAAACCAGGATCAGGGCAAGGGCGAGCAGCGCATAGATGGCCCCGTTGACGAGGCCATCCTGCGCGAGGAGCAAGGCGATTTCCGTAGTCAAGGCACGACTGTCCCCGTTTCAGCCTTGGGCTGCATGATCGCCAGGTCTCGACTCAGTTGGGAAGATAGGTCCACTTCCCGTCTTTGACCTGGATCAGGACCAACGACTCCGGAGTGAAGCCCGTATGGTCCTTCGGTGTCAAAGTCACCGGTCCGGAAGTCGTGACGACCGCCTTGCTGTTCTGCAGGGCATCGTTGAGGGCGGCACGGAACTCCGGCGTCCCCGGCTTCGCCTTCTCCAGGGCGACGGGTATGGCCGCCTGAGCGAGGAGGAAACCGTCCCAGGCGAAACCCGGAAAGGCCGAGATGCTGTTGGCGCCATTGGCGTCGTTATAGGCTTTTGCGAATTCGGTCGCCGCAGCCTTTGCAATGTTTGACTCCGGCAGCTGGTCGGCGACGATCAGCGGTCCGGTGGCAATGATGGCGCCTTCCACGGCCTTACCGCCGACACGCAGGAAGTCGTTGGTCGTCACGCCCGTGGTCTGGTAGATCGCACCCTTGAAACCGCGCTCCACCAGGGTCGATTGCGGAAGCACGCCCGGCGTGCCGGCAGCGATCACGAGCACGGCGTCGGGTTTGGCGGCCATGACCTTCAGCACCTGTGCCGTCACCGACGTATCGTTCTTGTTGAATTTCTCGGAAGCGACGATCTCGAGGCCGGCATTCTTGGCCGCCTGGTCGAACGCGCTGGCCCAACTCTCCCCATAGGCGTCGTTGAACCCGATCACCGCTACTTTCTTCTGGTCATGGGCGGCCATGTAGGTCGCCGTCGCCTTGGCGAAGATATCGTCGTTGATCGTGGTCTTGTAGACCCACTGACGGTTCTCATCGAGCGGCTGAACGATGGAGCGTGCCGCGGCGAAGGTGATCATCGGTGTCTTGCCGCGCCCCGCCGCCTCGACGACGGCGAGAGCTGACGGAGAGATCGTGGGCCCCATCAAAAGGTCGACCTTGTCCTCGGTGATCAGGCGTTCAACCAGGCGTCGCGCGGTCGTCGGGTCGGAAGCATCATCCAGGGTGATATATTCGACATCCTGGCCGCCGATGGTCTTCGGCATCAGCGCGATTGCATTCTTCTGCGGAAGACCGAGAGTAGCCGCCGGCCCGGTCATGCTGATCACGATGCCGATTTTTACTTGCGCATGCGCGCTGACGGCGAAGGCGAACACCATCGCCACCGCCGCAACCGTGCGGGTCAGGAAATTCATGAATAGTCCTCCAAAACTGTCCCCACTATCCCGCGACCGTCCAGCCGTTCCTCCAAGCCTGACGATCACCGTTCCGATGATAGTTACGTTTGTTGAACATACAACAAATTTATGCTGTGCTCTTGGCGAATGTGAAAGGAGACCGAGCCTTGGAAATCCAATACAACAACCGTCTCCGCAATCCCGACACGCCCCAGTTTATCGAGCGCTGGACGCGCGAGTCAGAGCGCTACCGCTCAGACTTGGAAGCGGCCGGCCGGGCCGAGCTCGGTCTGAAGTATGGCTCGACCTCGCGACAGGTCGTGGATATGTTCTGGCCGGAGCACGACACCGGCCAGCCCTTGACGGTCTTTATCCATGGCGGGTATTGGCAACTTTTCGGTCCCTCCCTCTTCTCCCATCTCGCCCGCGGCGCCAACGAGCGAGGTCTGCCCATGGCGCTGATCGGCTACGACCTCTGTCCGACGGTGACGCTCGAGGAGATTGTTCGCGAGATTCGCGACGCCGTGAGATTTCTCGTGCAGCGCTACGACCGGCGCCTGGTCCTGTCCGGCCACTCGGCGGGTGGTCACTTGGTGGCTGCGATGCTCGCCACGGACTGGCGGGCCGAAGGTCTCCACATCCCCGATCCCATCATTGCCGGACTGGCCATATCGGGTGTGTTCGACCTGGCGCCCCTGATGGAGACCAGTATGAATGACGCCCTGCGATTGACGCCCGCCACGGCACGCTCATTATCGCCAATTCACTGGCAACCCCCGCGTGGGAAAATGATCGATGCCTGGGTGGGCGGAGCCGAAAGCGAGGAGTTCAACCGGCAAAGCCAGGAATTTGTCGACCGTTGGAGAGTGGCGGGCGCCGATGCGCGCTGCGTACCTGTCGCCGCCGCCCATCACTTCACCATCATTGCAGCCCTTGAAGATCCGGACAGCGCCATGGTCGATCGTCTGAGCGAGTTTGCGCACCGCCCGGCGGTCGGCACGCCATGACCGGAGGATCAGAGGCTGCACTCTTCGAAGGATGGCAGACCCGTCCAGGCGAACCCTTCGAGGACAAAGCCGGTCCCTTTTTCCATCGCGAGCTTGAAGACGGCAGCGTAGTCGGGGGCTTTCGTGCCGACCGCTCGCATCTGAATGGCATCGACATTATCCACGGCGGCTGCATCCTGACCTTGATTGACTACACCCTGTTCACATTGGCGAGGCGCGCGACGCAGGGGGGCGAGGCTGTAACCGTCTCCCTGACGACCGAGTTTGTCGGCAGCGCGAGTTTGGATGATGTCGTCGAGGCCCATGCGGAAGTGATCAAGATTGGCAAGAGCCTCATCTTTGCCCGCGGCCTGGTCCAGTGCCGCGATCGTCCGCTGGCCATGTTCTCTTGCACTTTGAAGCGGATCATGGTGCGACACCCTTAGGAAGCCCTCCTCCGGTACGTGGGACAGCGGCGGCCCACGCCGGAACAGGGCCCGCCTCGTCTGAACGCGATTGCATCGCCGCACTGCGCGCCTAACATGAGGCCATGAGAATCACGGCCGCTTTGCTGATCCTGCTGACACTGCTGGCGCCCGCCTCTGCACAGGAGGCCTACCCGGCCAAGGCCATCAATCTGATTGTCCCCTTCGCGGCTGGCGGATCCACCGATGCCATTGGCCGCATTATCGCCGAGGGCCTGGAGCGGGTGCTGGGGAAGCCCGTCGTCGTCGAGAACCGCGCCGGCGCGGGGGGGTCGATCGGCACGGCGGCCATAGCCAAGGCCCCGCCCGATGGCTATACGATTGGGATCGGCACGACCTCCACCCTCGCCATCAATCCCGCGGCCTATAAGAACCTGCCTTTCGATGTGCAGGTTGATCTATCGCCCATCGGTAAGATTGCCGGAGTGTCGAACATCATGTCCATCAACCCGGCGGTTCAGGCCATCGATATGGCGGCGTTCATCGCCCTGGCCCGTCAGCGCCCGGGCAAGCTGTCCTATGCATCCGCGGGCCTGGGCTCGGTGAGCCACCTGCTCGGGGAGCAGTTCGGCCTCGCCACGGGGACGGAGATCACCCATGTCCCCTATGCCGGCGTGGGCCCGGCGCTGAATGACGCCGTCGGAGGGCATGTCGACGTGCTCTACGACAACCTGCCGACCTCGTTGCCTCTGGTGAAAGCGGGGTTTCTCCGGCCCCTGGCGATCTCGGGCGACAAGCGGAATCCCGCTCTGCCCGACGTTCCGACCTTCGCAGAATTGGGTCTCGTCGATATGAACTGGATGGCTTTTTTCGGGCTGATCGCACCAGCGGGGACGCCCCCTGCCCTCATCGCCAGGTTGAACGAGGCATTGATCGAGCTCCTGGCAATACCGGAGATACGCGCCAAGCTGATCGCCCAGCAGATCCGCGTCGATGGCAATTCGCCGGAGGCATTCAAGGCTGAGATCGCGCGCGAACTCTCCCAGATGCGGCAGGTGGTGACCGCCGCCAAAATTACCCTCGACTGAACATTTTCTATCGCTCAGGGGCCGTTGCTCACCGCCATTCCGCCGCGATGCAAGGTCCAGACCTCCACAGGCTGGGAGCGGCCCCGCAAGGTGACAGCCGCATGTCGGCGCAGATCTTCGGTGCCTCGATCGGCGGCAAGATCGCCCACGCGATCGACAACGGCCTGGCTGACCACCAACGGAGTTCCAAGAGTGCGGGTCAGCCCTTCGAGCCGGCTGGCCGTGTTGACCGTGTCGCCGAGCACTGCGAATTCGAGGCGTTGCGTGTTGCCGATATCCCCCAGAACCACGGGCCCGTAATGCACTCCAATCCCGGCGCATATCGGGGCCTCGCCGTTTGACCGTCGCTGGATGTTCCAACTCTCCAGTCGCTCGAGCATCGAGCGGGCACAAGCCAGGGCATTGGCGGCGTCATGAGGGCTGGGCTGGGGTGTGCCGAAGGTCGCCATCACACAGTCGCCGACGAATTTGTCGAGCGTGCCGCCATGCTCGAAGACGCAGTCCGCCATGCGCTCGTGGAAGCCGCGCAGCATGATGACGACGGAATGCGGGTCCAGCCCTTCACAAAGGCTGGTGAAACCAACGACATCGACGAACAGCACAGCGACTTCTTGGCTTCGGGGCGAACCGAAGGGCTCATCGTTATCCGCCAGCTCTTCGACCAGGTTCGCCGAGACGTGCCGAGCGAGATTGTCCCGGGCGCGGGCAATCCGTGCTTGGACGTCCACCAGCCTCCGCATGCAGCCCACGACCACTGCCAGGATGCCGGCGATCAGGCATGCGGCGAAGATGTTCGAGGCCCAGGCTGCCGTGTCGACGAAACGCGGATCAAGATACCGCGCCAATGCTTCGGGTCCGGCTCCTGGCAATCCAAAGCCGAGGAGGCTGTCGGGTCTGAAGGCGATGATCCCGACGCCCACTGTCCAAGTGGCGATGACGATGGCGGCCGCCGCCAGGACGAGCCCGGGGGACAGCGTGAAGGTGGCCCAGGCCATGATCATCACGAAGAAGGGGAATGCCGGGGGCCGGAGCTTCATCTGCACCGGCCATGGCTGGACGTCCAGAGGATTGGGAACGAGCAGCGTCACCGTCAGCAGGCCGGCGTTCGCCAGCACGAGGAACAGCACCATCCAGGCCGGCAGCGGCCGCCGCGACAGCCATCCCCAGCTCCAGGCCAGACCGACGAAGGCCGCCACGATCCCCAAATAGTAAACGGCACCCGGCCAAGGATGGACCAGAGCGCACCAGATCGCGATCGCGGCAAAGGCCAATGTGAGCGCATGCGTACCCAGCCGCCCGTTGCGTTGCCGCTCTTGTGCCAATGCAACGGCGATCCGTCGGTCGAGAGCGCTGAGCTGCGCGCGCGGGCTGACCAAGTGGCGAAGCATCGAAGCGGGCGTGTTTAGCAGCCGCGCCATGGCCCTCCGACTGAAATCCAAGGGCACCGGAGCCTCCCCCTCATTGAGGGGAGTGGAAGACGGCACGTTCAGCGTCGTTTCGCTCGTCATACTGAGCCTCCTGATCGCCCGTCTGCAGGTGCCGGACCGGGCTATGAACTAGTGCGTCGACCAGCCATGGCTCACAATGAGCGACTGGCCCCTCAGGCCGCGGCGGCCATCACGCCTCGAGAGCGGCGGATCGCCCACAAGGTCAGGGCCACCCCAATTAGCGCCGGCATGGTGACGGCAGGGAAATCCCGGGTAATGGCCGAAGGGGAGCAGATTCCCACGGCAACTTCCCAGAAATGGAAGAGAGCATGCGCACTGAGCCACAAGGTCGATGCGGCCCAGAGCCCGATGCGTCGCTCTGGGCGCATCATGCCGATCCCGAACGCGAGGCCCAGAAACAGCTGGATGATCCCGATGTCGCGGATGAAGTGCTGGTTGAAGAAGCCGGTATCGGTCACCCCTGGAACCAATTCATACCAAGCAACGGGATTGACCAGCATGAAGACGCCATTCAGCGAGAGGAACAGCGCGTTGAACGCGACCATCCCCCCGACGATGATGGTGACCGCACGGCTGTCTTGGGAGATCTGCATGATTTCGTCCTCCTCGCCGACAGCGGCTTATGCTGCAATGGCATCGTCCTGCAGCCACTCTCCAAAGCGGGTCCGTCCCAGGCGCGGATGAGCCCCTGGAGTGAGCGACCGATCATTCAGCTCGGTGCCGAAATAGCGCGCGTGAACGTCGGCGATCACTTGTCGCGTGTCGCCCTTGGCCGCAAGATATTGCCGTGCAAAAGCATCGAGCGGGATCAGTTCGGGCCCAGCGACCTCGATCGTCCCGTTCACCGGTGCACCGAGCACCAATTCGGTCAGCACGGCGACGACATCGTTCGACGCGATGGGCTGAAACAGCGCCGGCGAGAGATGGATGACATTTCCTTTGGAGGCGCCTTGGATGATGCTGTTGGCGAATTCGAAGAACTGCGTCGATTGGAGGATCGTATGGGGAATGCCGGCGCCCTTGATGAGATTCTCCTGGGCAGCCTTCGCCCGCAGATAGCCGCTTTCCGGCAGGCGTTGGGTACCGACGACGGACAGGGCGACGTGATGTTTGACGCCCGCGGCCGCCTCGGCGGCGAGTAAGTTGCGACCGGAGGTCTCAAAGAACTCCATCACTGCGTGGTCCTCGAACGAGGGGGAATTCGCGACGTCGACGACGATTTGCGCATCCACCAAGGCTTCGGCCAGACCCTCCCGGGTGATGGTGTTGACACCGGAAGCGGGAGAGGCCGCATTGACTTCATGACCCCTTTCGCGCAACGCGCTGGCCAGCTTGGACCCGATGAGGCCGCTGCCTCCGATCACCACGATCTTCATTGTCTTCTCCTTCACGAGAGCGACCGCGTCATCGCGATCGAGTGAACTGAGACTAGCCTGCAGCGCGCGGGAAGACCTTGTAGAGCCATCGTCTCTTGCTTGGATTTGTCTTGTTTGTTTGTCCAACAGGACGTCAATCCTTTGGAGATTACTGCTATGTTGCACCAGTCGGGTCGTTTTTGAGAGATGGAGAGTAGGCGTGCAGTTCCGGTTCGGACCCTATGCGCTCGATATCGACCGGAGGGAGCTGAAGCAGGGCACTGAAGTCGTACCCCTCGGCCCCCAGGTCTTCGACCTCCTGACCTTCCTGGTGGAGAACCGCGAGCGGGTCGTCAGCAAGGATGATCTGCTCCAGTCCGTTTGGGGTGGGCGCATCGTGTCGGAATCGACCCTGACCAGTCATATCAACGCGGTGCGTCGCGCTGTCGGTAACAGCGGCGAGGACCAGCGGCTGGTCCGGACGATCGCGCGTAAGGGATTTCGGTTTGTGGCCGACGTCAGCGAAGTTCGGGCCCTGGAGCGCCTCCCGTCCCCTGAAGGCGTGGCCATCGGGGCAGAGACGATCGCTGCGCCGGCAACCCCGCTGATCCTGCCCGACAGACCGTCCATTGCCGTGTTGCCGTTCCAGAACCTGAGCGGCGACCGGGAGCAGGATTATTTCGCCGACGGTGTCGTGGAGGACATCATCACCGAATTGTCGCGCATCCGGTGGCTGTTCGTCATCGCGCGCAACTCGAGCTTCACCTACCGGGATCAGGCGGTCGACGTAAAGCAGGTGGGCCGTGAACTCGGCGTCGGCTACGTCTTGGAAGGCAGCGTGCGCAGAGCGGACAATCGCGTCCGCATCACCGGCCAGCTGATTGACGTCGCGACCGGGGTGCATCTCTGGGCGGAGCGGTTCGAGGGAACCCTCCACGACATCTTCGATCTCCAGCAGCAGATTGCAGCGAGCGTCGTGGGGGCGATGGCGCCGCAGCTCGAGCGCGCGGAGATGGAACGGGCCAAGCGCAAGCCGACTGAGAGCCTGCACGCCTATGACTGCTACTTGAGGGGAATAGCTCACCTTCATCAGGGCAGCAGGGAGGCCATCGACGAGGCCCTCCCCTTGTTCAACAAGGCGATCGAGCTCGATCATGATTTTGCCTCCGCTTATGCGATGGCCTCATGGTGTCACTTCTGGCGCAAGGTCAATGGCTGGATGACCGATCCTGAGCAGGAGGTGTCCGCCGGAGCAAGCCTCGCCAGGCGGGCGGTCGAGCTGGGCCGGGATGATCCGGTGGCGCTCACGCGGGCGGGTCATGCGCTGGCTCATCTGGTCGGCGACCTCGATGGCGGCATAGCCCTCCTCGACCGGGCGCTCGTGCTCAATCCCAATCTGGCTGCTGCCTGGTTTCTCGGCGGCTATTTGCGGGTTTGGCGGGGTGAAAGCGATGGAGCCATCGAGCGCTTCACAAAGGCCATGCGCCTCAGCCCGCTGGATCCGGAACTCTATCGAATGGAAGCCGGCATCGCCATGGCTCATCTCTTCGCCGGCCGGTTCGATGCGGCTTCGTTATGGGTGGAGCGGACACACAGGAACCTGCCGAGTTTTCTCATGGTGATCGGCATCATCGCGGCGAGCCACGCTCTGTCCGGCCGCCAGGAGCGCGCCCGGCTTGCCATACGGCGTTTGCGCCAGCTTGATCCAGCACTTCGCCTTTCGAATCTTGGCGACTGGCTGCCGATCCACCGGGCTGAGGATCTCGCGATCTTCGCCGAGGGACTTCGGCTGGCCGGGCTCCCGGAATGATGCTCTTGGCAGCGAACGTCTCGGCGACCCGGAAGAGTGCTGACAGTGATCATGTTCTGCTCACATTTTCGGGCTTTGATCCCATCTGTGCCGGCGCAAATATTCGGAGCGACACATGCTGATGATGCTGATCTTCGTCCTGTGCGCGGCCTTTGCCGGCACTTTGGTTGTGCGATGGCATCTTCAGCGAAAGCGATGGCAGCGCGAGCGCTCCCCCAATTTTCGCCGCCGGATGCGTCGCGGCCGCGAGCCGATCCTGAAAGTCGACCAGCCGGGACGACGGGCCGAAGATCCTGATCTCTAATCGGACCGGAGCTGCGATCGCTTCCCCCTGCGCGTTTGCATCCAGAGGATCGATGCGCCTGACGACATTCCCATGGCTGGAATGTCGACGGGCTTCGAGGTAGCGTCGGGCTGGCGATTTCGTCAGCGCCGTCTCGGAGTGTCGATGACCAGCAGACTTCCTCCCAAGCTTCCGGTTCGGAGCCCCCCGGCACCCCATCCCGAAGACGAGGTGCGATTCACGCTCCGAGCCTCGCATTACCTGTTCACGCTCATTGACCAGGCGCGGTCGCGTCGTCCGGGCAAGATCTCGCGCAATACTTGGATTTTGGAGGCCATCACCGAGAAGCTGAAGAAGGAACAGCAGGGGTGAGGGAGGGTCTCAGCTGTGCAGGCCGAACCTGGCGCCCAACGCCTTGAGCTGTTGGTCGACGAGACGCGCGACCTTGTAGGAGTCTGCTGGTGGAAAGCCTGAAAGATTGATCTCGAAGCGGTCGCGCAGCACCCGCTGCGCCGCCTCGGTATAGAGAATGCGGCCATCGCTTTCGATCGCCTCCACGCCCTCGGCCCGCTGGCCAACTTCATTGATGGCGATCGCCTCCGCCAGGGAGAGATTGCCCGGCAACATGACCTCAGCGCCGGCCGCTGAGACGATCGCGGGATAGCCACCGGGAAGCCCGTTCGGCCCTGGGATATGGGAGCGCTCGCCGCTATCGGTCATGACCGCCAGAAGCACCTTGCAGAGCGAGCCGGCAGCGAGGCTGCTGGCCCCGGCCGCGGTCGGGATGGAGGCCTCGGCGGCGATCTCGGCAATCAGGCTGGAGCGGTCAATCCTGTCGGTCACGTCGGTGCCGGCGAGGACGATCTTGAGATAGAAATCATGGCCGCAGGTCGTCCCCCGCGTCAGGATGTTGTAGGAGTGATGATTATGCGCGACCACATAGGGCACGATGTGGCGCATGGGTGCTGCAAGCCGCTTTGCCGCCACATACTGGATGGCCGGCACCAGCAGGTCGATATTGCCGACGCCGATAGTGGGTCCTGGGCCGACTTTTGCCAGGGCCACATTGACAACATCGGGATAGGAAACATTGAGAAATCGCGGCGCGGTGCCGCTTCTTTCGATTGCCCGCATCAGGCTGAAGGACGGCGTCATATGCGCTGCCGCCCACAACCCGGGCCCGATCGACAGGAGCTCTGCGCGGATATCCGGCGGCAACAGGTCGCGCAGCCACCAGGCTGCGAAGCTCGCGGCATTGACAACGATCTCGGGCTGCTCGTCATGCATCAGAGCTGCAGTCGCATCGAGGTCCGTGAGGTCGGCCTGGCGGAATTCGATGTCGGGATAGAGTCCCATGTAACTGGCGCCGAACAGGGCCGAACGGGTCTTGCGCAGGCCGCGCTCGGCGTCTCGGCCGGCCGCAACGATGCGCCAGCCGAGATGCGGGATGCGGGCCAGGAACTCCACCAGCTGGCCACCGACATTACCCAGTCCGAAGATCATCAAAACCGGCTTGCGCAAGCCCTCGTCTCCCTGCGTGGCGAATTAATCAGGTGCCAAACCTAAGCTCATTTTCCAAGCCATTGCCAGCGGAGTTTCGTCGTGGCATCAAAGTGACGTCACTCTGATGTCATTGATTTTGTTTGATTTTTTACCCGACAGGGTCGATGCTTTGTCCGTCGCGATCAGCGGCGCGGATGCGGCATGCGGGGTGCATGCCGGCAACGAGAACCTGTCCGGAGAAGACATCATGCCCTCGACCCTCAGCAGGCGCGCCATCCTGGCCGGCGCCGCCATCATGGGCAGCCTAGCGCTGCTGACCGCGGCGCAGGCCGCCGACAAGATCACCGTCGGTTCGAAGAACTATACGGAGAGCATCGTGATCACCCATATGCTCGCCGACCTGCTGGAGGCTAAGGGTTACGAGGTCGATCGCAAGATAGGGTTGGGAGGCACCTCCGTGATCCACGAGGCGATCGTCAGCGGTGAGATCGACGTCTATCCGGAATATACCGGGACGGCGCTCTTGGTGATCCTCAAGGAGCCGGTCGTCAATGATCCCGACAAGGCCTATGAGATCGTCAAGGACGGCTATGCCGAGAAGTTCAAGCTGACCTGGCTCAAACCCCTTGGCTTCAACGATACCTATGCACTGGCCATGCGCCGCGCCGATGCCGAAAAGCTTGGCATCAAGTCCTTGAGCGACCTTGGCGCCCATTCGGGCGATCTGACGCTCGGCTCGACCCAGGAATTCCAGGTCCGCCCGGACGCCTTGCCGGGCCTGTCCAAGGCTTATGATCTGAAATTCAAGGCGAGCCGCGGCATGGACCCGGGCCTTGTGTACCAGGCCATCGCCAACGGCAATGTGGACGTCATCTCCGTCTTCACCACCGACGGCCGCATCAAGGCCAATGACCTGGTGGTCCTCAAGGACGACAAGATGTTCTTCCCGCCTTACTACCTCACGCCCATCGTCCGGGCCGAGACCTTGGCTGCCCATCCCGACGTCGCCGATGCCCTCAACGCCCTTGTGGGCAAGATCGATGAGGCGACCATGATCGAGATCAATTCCTCGATCGATCAGGACAAGCGTCCCGCAGAAGAGGTCGCCAAGGAATTTCTGAAGAAGTCGGGCCTCATCTCCTAGCAGCAGCTGTCATCCGGTTCGGAGCGCCATCCGCCCTTGGCGGACGACGCTCCCGCCATGCCCGCAATCCTCCTCACTCCATACGATCTGGAATCTCATGATCAAGTCGCATCGCAAAATCATCATTTTCGGCGCTGGTGAACTCGGTGGCATCGTAGCCGAGCTCCTCGCGCGTCATCCGCAGTTCCGGGGTGAGATCGTGCTCGCCGACCTGAACGCGGACCTGGCGATGCGGCGAGCCAACTCGGCTCAGCAGGGCGCCTTGCAATGGGGAACCGAGACGCGCGTCACGACCGCGACGGTCGACCTTCGCAACATCGACCAGACCGCGGCTCTGCTGCAGCGGATCGCGCCCGATCTCGTCTTCAATGCGACGACCCTGGCGACTTGGTGGTTGCGCGATCTCCTCCCCGAGGCGGTCAAGCAGCGCCTGCATGTGTTCGGCGCGGGCTCCGGCGTATGGTCGGCCTCCCATGCAGCCTTGGCCTACACCCTCATGCAAGCCGTCCGCGACAGCGGCCTGACGGTGCCGGTGATCAACAGCTCTTATCCCGACGGCGTGAATCCCGCCCTCGCTGCGGCGGGTCTTGCCCCCGACATCGGCATCGGCAATGGCGACCTGCTGGTTCCGGCCCTCCAGCAGGTGGTCGCCGCTCGCTTCCGCGTGGCCCCGCATCGGGTCGGGATCGTCCTCGTGGCGCATCATTTCCACGCCTATAACATCCTCATGCACGGTCACGCCCATGGGCTGGATTTCCCGCTCCGGATCTCGATCGACGGGCGCGATGTCACGGACAGCCTGGATAAGGCGGCCCTGTTCGCCGAGGTCCCCGACATCGCCCGCATCCCGGGTGCGGCGGCCGCCACGTGGATCGTGGCCGCTTCGGCGATCCGCATCCTGATGGCGCTGCTGGATCCCCTCGGCCAGCTAATCCACGCTCCGGGCCCGCTGGGGCTGGTCGGCGGCTATCCGATCCAGGTGAATGCCGGTGGCCTCGAGCTGGCGCTTCCGCACGACGTCGATCGCGACCAGGCGGTTGCCGTCAATTGGGAGGCGCAGCGCGCCGAAGGCATCGAGTCCATTGAGCCCGGCGGCACCATCGTGCTGACCGACATAGCGGCAGGCACTCTGCGGGAAGTCTTCGGCTATGAGATCCGCCGCTATCCCCTAGCCGATTGTCTGGCCATCGCCAAGGAGCTGACGACTGCGCTACGATCCCTTGGCGAGCGCCACGGGCTCGCACTGCAGACCCATTAGCGCGACCGAGATCCCATGCCCGATGCTCTTCGCCTCGACGCCGTTTCCAAGGCCTATGGCGCCACGCCGGTGGTGAGGAGCGCAAGCTTTACGGTGGCCCAGGGCGAGTTCTGTGCCATCGTCGGCCCGTCCGGTTGCGGCAAGACGACGACGCTGAAGATGATCAACCGCATCATAGAGCCGAGCTCCGGCCGCGTGCTGATCGACGATGAAGACGCCGCCGCCATGGATCCGGTGTTGCTCCGTCGGCGCATCGGCTACGTGATCCAGCAGGTCGGCCTGTTTCCGCACATGTCGGTCGAAGCCAATGCTGGCGCCGTTCTGCGGATCATGGGCCGTCCCAGGGAAGAGTGCCGGGCCCGTGCCCGCGCGATGTTGGACCTGGTGGGACTGCCTGCGTCCGTCTATGCCGATCGGCGGCCGAGCGCCCTGTCCGGTGGCCAGCAGCAGCGCGTGGGTGTCGCACGCGCCCTTGCCGCCGACCCCGACATCATCCTCATGGATGAACCTTTCGCCGCCGTCGATCCGGTCATTCGCAAGCAGCTGCAGGACGAAATGCGGCGCATCCAGCGCGAGACCGGCAAAACTATCGTCTTCGTAACCCACGACCTGTTGGAGGCCTTCAGTTTGGCTGACCGGATCGTCCTCCTCAAGGATGGGGTCGTGATCCAGGCGGGCTCTCCCGAAGAGCTGCTCTTTGCCCCCTCTTCGCCCTTCGTCTCCGAATATCTGGCCGAAAGCCGGGAGCTCCTGGGACTGCGGTTCATGAAAGCGCGGGACTTCGCCATGCCCGGATCCGCGCTCGCCCCGGAACTGCCGGCGGACGTGTCGGTTCTTGACGTGGTGCTCGCCTTGGCCGGACGCCAAGAGGTCGACCGTCTCTCCCCCGTCATTATGGGCGACGCCGATGGGCCGTGCTGGACGCTCGACGCGGCCGGCCTCGTGCGCGCGGTGGTAGGCGCGGTTGCCGATCCGGCCGAGGGTGCATGAACTTTTTGATCGCCAACCCTGGGACGATCCTAAACCTGGGCCTGCAGCATCTGTCGGTGTCGCTCGGAGCTGTGCTGATCGCCGTCCTGATCGGCCTTCCCCTGGGCATTGCCGCCGCCAAGATCCGCTGGCTCGAGCTCCCGGCCCTTACCCTAGCCGGGCTTCTCTACCTCGTGCCGAGTCTCGCCCTTTTTGCCTTTCTCATCCCGATCCTCGGCCTCGGCACCCTGACTGCCGTGGTCGGCCTCAGCATCTATTCCCTGCTGGTGATCATGCGCAATGTTGCCATCGGCTTGTCGGCCGTACCGGAACCTCTGCTTGAGGCGGCGCGCGGCATCGGCATGACCAGGTCGCAGAGCTTCCGACTCGTCGAATTTCCCCTGTCGGTGCCGATGATCATCGCCGGCATCCGCATTGCGACGGTGATGACCGTGGGCGTCGCCAGCCTCGCCGCCTATATCGGTGCCGGTGGCTTCGGCGTGCTCATTTTCCGCGGCATCGCCACGGCCGACAATGACATGATCATCGCCGGCGCCTTGCCGACTGCGGCCTTGGCGCTGGCCTGCGATTGGCTGCTGCGCCAGGCTGAGCGCCTGGCGAGAGCCGAGCCTGTGCCATGAGCTCCTTCCTGGACTTCATGGTCGACAACAGCGACCAGATCTGGCTCCTGCTGAAGCAACACATCGTCCTCAGCGCGTCCGGGACGGCGTTGGGTCTGGCCGTTGCTTTCCCCATGGCGATCCTGGCCGCTCTAATGCCACGCCTCGGCCAAGGCTTCTCGGCTGCCGCCAACATCGCCCAGACCATCCCGAGTTTCGCCGTGCTGGGGCTTGCCATTCCCCTCCTCGGCATAGGCTTCGCCCCGGCCCTGCTCGCCTTGAGCCTGCGGGCTCTGCTGCCGATTTATCTGAACGCCCATGTGGCCCTGCAGGGGCTGGATCCGGCCTTGCGCGAGGCAGCCAAAGGCATCGGCATGACGCGCTGGCAGAGCCTCGTCATGGTCGAGTTGCCCCTGTCGCTGCCCGCGACGATCGGCGGCCTGCGCACCGCCGCGGTTGAAAGTGTGGGGATCGCGACCTTGGCGGCCTTCATCGGCGGGGGCGGCCTGGGCGATCTCATCCTTCAGGGGATTGCCTTGCGCGACACCGACAGGCTGCTCGCCGGGGCCATTCCGGCCGCTGGTCTGGCGATTTGCGTGGAGCTCTCTCTCGCCAGAGTGCAAAGGGCGCTCACTACGGTCATGGCTGTGGGACGGCCTTAAGCGCACCCCCGTGACTTATAGCTCAGGGGGCGATGCGTTGTGCACCGCCCCCCGGAGCCTTCACTGCGAATCCGTCACCTCATGCGGCTCTGTTCATTGCGCCTTCGCCTTGGCGAGGAACGAACCGTCGAAGGTCTTTGCAAGGTCGATGCTCGACGTATCGAAGGCCGGATCTGCCGTCGTCAGCAGGTTGAGCGCACTCTTCATGCTCGCCTCGTCGATCGTGCCGTCGGTCGAATAGGACTGGCGCGACGCATTGAACGCCTTGATGTAAAGCGCCTTATCGCCCAGCCAATACTCCTCCGGCACGGTCGCTGCGACCTGCTCCGGCGTCGCCGTCTCCAGCCATTTCAAGGTGCGGTAGAAGGCATTGGTGAGCGCCTGGACCGTCTTCGGATTGTCCTTGATGAAGCTCTCTTTGAAGTAAAGAACGGCAGCCGGGTTCATGCCACCGAACAGATCCTCCGTGCCTTGCGTGGTGCGCGTGTCGATCAGCACGTTGATCAGGTCGAGATCCTGCAGCTTGGAGATGACGGGATCGAGATGCGAGATGGCATCGATTTCGCCCTTTTGCATGGCAGCCACCGCCGAAGCGCCGCCGCCCACGCCGATGAAGGAGGCGTCATCCTGCTTGAGCCCGTTCTTGGCGAAGGCATATTGCACCAGAATATGGGTCGAGGAGCCGGGGGCGGTCACCCCGATATTGGCGCCCTTGAGATCGGCGACGGTTTTGAACTTGTCGGCTTCCGCCTTGCGCACCGCCAGCACGATTCCCGGATACCGGCCAAGGTCGATCACGGCACGGATATCCTGCTTCTTCTGCTGCATCCGGATGGTGTGCTCATACGCCCCCGTCACGGCGTCGACCGAACCGCCGATCAGCGCCTGCAACGACTTGGCGCCACCGCCGAAATCGTTGATTTCGACGTTCAGTCCCTCATCTTTGAAATAGCCGAGCCGTTCCGCCAGCGTCAGCGGGAGATAATAGAGCAGCGGCTTGCCGCCGACGCCGAGCGTGAGGTCGGGCTTTTCCACATCGGCCGCCTGGACGGCTCCGAAAGCGGCAAAGACGAGGCCCGCGGCCAGAAATAAGGTCCGTATCATCTCATGTTTCCTCCGTTTCTTCTGGAATGGGCATTCAATTCTGTTCGCTGGCGGCCTGGGGCCGCCACACGAGAAGTCGCCGCTCCACCCGCGTCACCACCCAATCGATGACGAGGACGAAGGCGGCCAGGATGAACATGCCTGCAAAGACGCCGGTCACGTCGAAGACACCCTCGGCTTGGTGGATGAGATAGCCGAGGCCCGCGGACGATCCGAGATATTCGCCCACCACCGCACCCACCAGGGCGAAGCCGACCGCGGTATGCAGCGACGAGAACATCCACGACATGGCCGACGGCCAGTAGACGTTGCGGAACAGCTGTCGCTCGTTCATCCCCATCATCCTCGCGTTGGCGAGCACGACCGGGCTCACCTCCTTCACGCCCTGATAGACGTTGAAGAACACGATGAAGAACACCAACGTGACACCAAGCGCCACCTTCGACCAGATCCCGAGGCCCAGCCACAGCATGAAAATGGGGGCCAGCACCACGCGCGGGAGGGCGTTGGCCATCTTCAGATAGGGGTCGAACACCGCCGCCACGACCGGTTTGCGGGCGAACCAGAAGCCGATGATGACGCCCCCGAGCGAGCCGATGGCAAAGGCGAGCACCGTCTCCGTCAAGGTGATCCAGAGGTGTTTCCAGATCGTGCCGCTGACGAACAGCGTCACGACGCGGCTGAGCACGTCCCAGGGCTTAGAGAAGAAGAATTCGGGGAGCAGATAGCCGCCGCCGATCGGCACCGTGGCACCGAACTGCCAGAAGGCCAGGGCGGCGACCGCGACCAGGATCTGTAGAATGAGCAGCTTGCCGGGATGAAGCTTCACGGCTGGAGATCCTCCCCATACGTCTTGGCGACCTCGGCCTTGAGCCGGTTCCAGATGTCGCGGTGCAGCTGATGGAAACGCGGGTCGAGCCGCACGTCGGCGGTGTCGCGCGGACGTGCCAGATCGATCGTGAAGTCGCCGATGATGCGCGCCTCCGGGCCGGCCGACATGATCACCACCCGGTCCGAAAGCGCGATGGCCTCTTCCAGGTCGTGAGTGACGAACAGCACCGCCTTGCGGTCCTGCGCCCACAGAGTGAGCAGCAGCGTTCCCATGATTTGTCGGGTCTGCGCGTCGAGCGGCCCGAAGGGTTCGTCCATGAGCAGGATCTTCGGCTGCCGCACCAGCACCTGGGCAAGGCCCACCCGCTTACGCTGTCCACCGGAAAGCTGGTGTGGATAGCGTTCACCGAAACGCGCGAGGCCGACCTTCTTTAACCAGTCCTGCGCTTGCGCCAGGGCATTCGTACGGCGGGTGCCGCCGATCTCCAGCGCGATCGCCACATTGTCGATCGCGGTCTTCCAGGGCATTAGCGCATCCTGCTGGAACAGGTAGCCGGCCCTGGCGTTCAAACCCTCCAGCGTCTCTCCGAAGATCGCCAGGGTGCCACTCGCCGGCTTCAGCAAGCCGGCTGCGACATTGAGCAAAGTCGACTTCCCGCACCCCGTCGGGCCGACGATGGCAACGAACTCTCCCTGACTGACATGCAGCGACGTCGGCGCCACCGCCTTGTAGGACGCACCACCCGTGATGGCGAACTCTATGCTGACATCGTCGAGCGCAACGGCAAATGGCTTCGCGCCGGGCTCGCTCGCCTTGGTGCGCGCCCCTCGCACGGCGGTTTCCATGTCCGTTCTCCCATCATCGTCAGGTCGCGGCCTTGAGAGGGACCCTGTGCGGGAGGACCATCCGGCTCCGGCCCCCCTCGGCCACTTGTTCGCTTGTCCAATGCCTAGCAGGCTCGGCAGCCCTCGCGCTACCAAGACCTCAGTTGGATCCGCTTTTGCATCGGAGCGATGCTCCCGAACTCTTCGCCATCGGTCCCGCCGGTCTGGGGCGTCAACACCGGCTCGCCACCAGACGGTAATTTGCGGTACCCTCGTTGAGGGTGAAGTCGCAGACGCCCCGCCATAATCTAACGCCGAAGCCTGGGGATAGCGGCTCAGGCGCAGCGCGATACGAGGCCGACCCATGGAGTTCACATTCGTTCACAACCACCTAGGTGCGGACGGGGCCCTGTCGATCCCGGCTTTGGGCCTCACGCTGTCCGTGCGGCTTGGCTCCGACCGGGGTGAAACCTTGGAGATCATCGAGACCATCAATGCTCCGGGCTTTGGCCCGCCTCTTCATAGGCATCCCCAGACCGAGATCTTCCGCGTCCTCGAGGGTCGCTATCTCTATGAAATTGCAGGGGAACGGTTCTTTGCGGAAGAAGGGGACGTCGTCTGTATTCCCGGAGGACAGCCGCATGGGTTCTTGAACATAGGCAAGACCCCCGCCCGTCAGCTCGTTGTGATCAGCCCGAGCATGAACGCACGGGAATTCTTCGCCGCCTTGGGAGACCTGCTCCGCAACGGCCCCGTTCCCCTTACGGAACTCAATGCGTTCGGTGGGCCCTGGGACGTTGAGTTCCTCGGTGGCCCCTTGACCAACCGAGAGTGAGCCGCACGCTGCCGCCCCCCGCACCGACACAGGACTGACCCCGCACCCCGGCAGTCGCCGGAAACTAGATTTTCGTCCCGTCGGGCTGCGCCGTCCTTTGCCAGGCCGGCTTCCGGCACGCGACCTCCCGTGGTGCAACGCCGTATTTACGGCGGAACATCGTGCTGAAATGCGCAGAACTGTTGAAACCGTTTTCGAAGGCGATGGAGGTGATCGAACGCCCATCCGCCTTTGCGATCTGGTCATAACAAAGCTGCAGCCGCCGGTCCCAGATCCACTCGGACGCCGACATTTCGTCTCGCTCGAACAGGCGGTGTAGATAACGCAGCGACATTCCATTCGCGTTGGCGATTCGCTCAAGCGTCAGATTCGGATCACTGAGATGCGTTTCGATCCAATGCTTGACCGATCTCAGTCGGGCCTGCTGCACTGACCGGTCCAGCATGGGAATGTCGGGCTCGGCCGTCTGCAGGGTGACGGCCAGCAGATCCATCAGCTGCCCGCCGAGATGTCGTCTGACGTCGACGCCGAGCCTCGACCCTTCATTGGCCAGCATCGCACAGAATTCCGTGGTGATGCGACCCATTCCCTGAATGCTGTTGATCGTCGCCGAGACGGGAATGCACCCCTTGGGGAACCTCTGGGCGAAGTCCGCGCGCGGGATCTCCAGATAGAACGAGCGAACCTCGCCGGCGCATTGCAGCTCATACTGCTCCGTCGCACAGAAAATCGCACCTCGGGCTGCGTTGGACAAGTGGCTGGCACCCCGCTGCAGGACGGTCAAGTTTCCTCGATACAAGAGCTGAAGATAATAGCAGTCCTTGTCCAGCTTCGAGATGTGCTGAGTGTTGCGGAGGATACTCTGTTCCGACAGCAGGATGTCCGTCAGCACCACGTCACCGAAGCAGGCTTCCCGGATGAAGCCCTTGTAATTCTCCGGTTCCTTTGCCTTGACGTCCACATGCACGTAGAAATCGCATATGGCGGCGCGCCATGCATCATAGCGCTTCGCCCGCGGAAGGTTTTCCGTCGTGAAGACGAGGTCCATGGGTTCCTCCACCCCGTGACCACACATGCCGTACAACAATCGAAACGAGCTCGAGGCGAACACTTCGATCGTGCCGGCTTTTTCTTTCTCTGAGAGTCCTTCTAGCCGATTTGACAGCCTTTCAGCAAGAAAGGAACGAGTACGCGCTTGAGCAAGTCTCGTGCGCTATTGGAAAAGAGTTGCCGAGATCTCCCGGATAACTTCCCCGCATCTGCCTTTTTCGGGCGACCGAAGAGCATAATCGGGACGAAAGACATGCCTGTCCTCGGGCGCCTCACCCAAGAGAAGATCGTATTCGGCCTGGCGGTCCTGCTCTGCGTCGCATTTGCCTTCGCTTTGCCCGGTTTCCTGACGACCACGAACCTGTTGAATCTCGTCAGGAGCGTCTCGATCCTCGGCATTTTGGGGGTTGCGATGGGTCTCGTAGTGATCGGCCGCGGCATCGATCTCTCCCTTGTCGCGCTCATGGCGATTTCCATTGCCTGGACGCTGCAACTGGCCTCGACGGGCGTACCGCTCCCCCAGGCGCTCGCCATGGGTCTCGCTTTTAGCCTCGTGACGGGGATGATTACCGGCTGCCTCATTGCCTATGTGGAGATCCCTCCTATTTTCGCCACGTTGGCCATGGGCACCACGATCTATGGCTTTGGGCGCTATTTCCTCTTCCGCCTCGACGTCATCTACATGCCCGAAAGCGCAAAGGCGCTGCTGTGGCTCGGACAGGGCAGCCTCTTGGGCATTCCCGTGCCGATCCTCCTGTTTGCCGGCATATGTCTCGCCGCCCATGCCTTCCTGCGCCTGACCAAGGCCGGCCACTACCTCCGAGCGATCGGCGACAATCTCCTTGCCGCCCGCATCACCGGCGTTCCGGCGCGGCCGATCATCATTCTCCAATACATGCTGTCATCGCTGATCGGCTTCCTGGCCGGCATCGTCACCGCCGCGTCGGTGGCCAGCGTGAACACGCGGATCGCCAATTCGACCTATGTCTACGACGTCATCCTCGTCGTGGTGTTGGGCGGCATCGGCCTCTCCGGCGGCAAGGGCGGGATCCGCAATGTCATCGTCGGCACGCTCCTCATCGGTGTGATGCTCAACGGCATGACGATCATGGATATCCAATACACCGTCCAGAACGTCATCAAGGGCGTGATCCTGCTCACGGCCATCGTCATCGACACCATGATCAACCCCCGCGACGAACAGACCGGTCAGCAGGGGGACATCTAAATTCAAACGAAAGGGAGGACCCACCAATGAAGCTCTTCAAGACAATGATCTTGGCCGCAGCGCTCGTTCTCGGCGCCGGCGCAGCCATGGCCCAGGGGATCGATGATCCCACCCGGGAGCCATATTACAGTTCGTTCAAGGGCAAGCGCGTCGCCTACGTCCCCGTGGCCATGGGCTTCGACCTCACCGAGGGTTGGGCTGCGGGCCTGCGGGAGGCCCTCGAGCCTCTCGGCGTCACCTTCGAGATCCGGGATCCGAATTGGAGCACCGATGCCGGCGCCCAGGCCATCACCTCGCTCATCTCCGAGAAGCCCGACGTGATCGTGGTGCACAATCCCGACGTCCAATCCTATGCGCGCCTGCTCAAGAAGGCACAGGAGGCCGGCATCTATGTGGTGCAGGTCAACATGCGCTCCAGCTATTCGACCGACGCCTTCATCGGCGCCGATTACGTCGGCATGGGTGAGCAGATCGGCAATCGGCTGGTCGAGAAATGCTCGCCCGAAAAGGGCGGCAGCGGCAAGGTCGCGATCACCCAGGGTGTGCTGACCGCAGCGGCGAGCGTCTATCAGATGCAGGGCATCAACAACGTCCTGTCGAAGCATCCCGAAATACAGATCGTCTCGAACCAGGCGGCCGACTGGGACGCTACCAAGGCGCGGAACATTGCTGCGACCGTCATCCAGCAGCATCCTGACCTCTGCGCCATCACCGGCTTCTGGGACGTCATGGATGTGGGCACCGCAGCCGCCATCAAGGAATCCGGCAAGAACGTCTATCTCCTGACCCAGGGGAGCGGCAACCAGTCAGCCTGCGATGGACTGGCGAACGGCACCTATTCCGAGGTCGTGGTCTATTTCGTGCCGGGACAGGCCCGGGACATGGCCTCCATGATCAAGCAAATGCTGCAGCTGAAGCAGACGCCGGGTTCGACGAAGACCACGCTCTTCACGCCCCTGACCTTCCTCACCAAGGAAAACATGACGCCGTCCTCATGCTGGAGCCTTCCCGCAAAGAGCTGAGTCACTCCGCCCCGGCACGGCGCCCTCAGGCGAACCGTGCCGGCAAACCGCTGAACAGAGCCCTTCATTATGTCCGTGTCAGACACGATCATGCGTTGGCGATACCGGGCCATTCCCGACCATCTGGTCGGCGAGGTCTTGAGCAAGCGCTGGATCGACAATGCCATTCCACTCCTGATCCTGATGGCCGTGATCGCCGTCTTCGGGTCTGCGATCCCGGATTTTTTCGGGGCTGCCAGCATCACCAACCTCATGCGGCAATGGGGTGAATTCTGCCTCCTGGTGCTCGCCCTCATGGTCGTCATGGTTGCCGGCGGCATCGATCTCAGCGTGGGATCAACCTTCGCCCTGGGCAATATCGTGGCCCTCGCCCTCCTGAACGTCGCGGAATGGCCCGTGCCCGCCACAGTAGCGGCCACCCTCGCGTGCGGAGCGGCCGTCGGTCTGGTGAACGGCGTGCTGGTTGGGTTCCTCCGCCTTCGCGCCTTCCTCACCACCCTGGTCACGCTGATCATCGTCCGCGCCATCGTCGACATGCTGCTGTTGAAATATTCCGTTCCCATCGCGGCGGCCTTCGTGGACTCCGATCTCTGGTACTTCTTCGGCGAGGGATCGGTGCTCGGTGTGCCGTTCAGCGTCGTGGTCGCGGTGGTCATCGCAATCGCGCTTCACCTCGTGCTCAGCCGGACGCGGATCGGCTGGCACATCCTCGCAACCGGCGGCTCCCGCCGGTCCGCACACAATGTCGGGGTCTCCGTCCGCCGTGTCATCTGCGCCACCTATGTCGTCTCCGGGACGCTGAGTGCTTTGGCGGGGCTCATCTTCGCGTCCCGCCTGGGCGGTGCTGGTGCGGACACCGGCATCGGCCTGGAAATCGCCGCCCTGACCGCCGCGGTCCTTGGGGGCAACAGCCTGGGCGGTGGCCGTGGCTCGGCGGCCAAAGCCGTGATCGGCTCCATCACCGTCATGGTCCTGGTCAACAGCCTGGTTCGGCTTGGCGTGACCAGCGGCGCCAATTCGCTGCTTTTGGGGCTCGCGCTGCTGGGGGCGGTCGCCATCGATGTTCGCTGGCTGAAGAACTATCGGAAAGTTCTGTCTAAGGTCTACGTCTCGCCGACCTATGCGGCATTGCCGCCCGCCCCGGCGACCGCAGCCCCCTCCCCCTATGCACTCAATGACCGCCTGCGCGACGTCGAGTCCCTGGCCCTGGGAGCCATTGACGGACCTGAAGACGTGATCCTCGATGATGCGGACAATCTCTACGCCGGCAACCGGACGGGCGATATCATGCGCTTCCTGGCGCCGGATTACGCTCGCAGCGAAGTCTTTGTCCATATCGGCGGCAGGCCCCTCGGCATGGCCTTTGCGCGCGATGGTGCGCTGCTCTGCTGTGTCGGCGGCATGGGCCTCTATCGCATTGACCCGGACCGCTCGATCCACCGCCTGACGGACGAAACGAACCGGTCGTGGTTTTCGGTCATCGACGATTCCCGCCTGAGGCTTGCCGACGATCTCGACATCGCCCCCGACGGACGCGTCTTTTTCAGCGAGGCGACGATCCGCTACGACATGCATGACTGGCCCGTGGACTGCCTGGAATCGCGCGGCAATGGGCGGATCATCTGCTATGATCCGAACTCCGGAACCACCCGCACCGTGCTGAAGAACCTGGTCTTCCCCAACGGCATCTGCATGGCCGGCGATGGCCAGTCCTTCATCTTCGCCGAATCCTGGGCCTGCCGCATCAGCCGCTACTGGTTCGACGGGCCGAAGGCCGGCCGGGTCGAGCCGGTGATCGCCGATCTGCCAGGCTATCCCGACAACATCAATCGCGCCTCCGACGGCACCTACTGGCTCGCCCTTGTCGGCATGCGCACTCCCTCCCTCGATTTGGCGATGAAGCTGCCCGGCTTCCGCAAGCGCATGGCCCGGCGGACGGCCCCGGACGAGTGGCTGTACCCCAACATCAACACCGGCTGCATTGTCCGCTTCGACGAGACGGGTCGGGTGCTGGAGACCCTGTGGGATCTGGGTGGCGAGAACCATCCCATGATCACCTCCATGCGCGAGCACAAGGGCCATCTCTATATCGGCGGCATCTTCAACAACCGCATCGGCAGGTTGAAGATCGAAGGCGCCGATGAGGCCTGGACGGGTCAGCGCTCCTATTGGGGCCGGCCATGACGGGCGCACTGGTCCGCGTGCTGGACAATCTCCTTGGCCGTGGGGATGCCGCAGTCACCGTGCCGCCGCTCGATGGACCCCTGCGTCCCAACCGGCGCTTGGACGAAGCGGCGCGTCTGCCCTTGGCCGATGTCGACGACCTCGCCTTCCTCTCCGGTCAGCTCGTCGCGTCCACGGCCAAGGCGCTGTACAGCCTTGAAGGAAGCCATTGGCAGCTCAGAAGCGAGTATTCCGACTTGGTAACCGCGATGGCGACCATCGACGGAGAGGGAGTGTGCCTGGCGCTGGCAAACGGGGAGATCGCCATCGAGGGTGGTCGCTACCATGGGCGCCGATATCGGGTGGCGGAGAATGTCCGCTGCATGACGGCCCTCATCGCTACCGGTTCGCATCTCTTCGTCGCCAACGGCTCCTCCACCCACGATGCGGCAGATTGGCAGCGAGATCTGATGCGGAAGACCGCGGCAGGCAGTCTCTGGCGGATCGACCTCGACGACGGAGCCGTTTCCCAGCTGGCCGGCAACCTCGCCTGGCCCGCAGGCCTGGCGGTGGAGGGCGATGGCCTCGTCTACGCCGAAGCATGGCGTCATCGGCTGATGCGCCTGAGCCCTGGCGGCACCGCGAGGCCTGCAATCGTCTATGCTGATCTCCCTGGTTATCCGGGCCGGATCTCCTCTGCGCAGGGCCACCACTGGCTGTCGGTCTTCGCCCCGCGCAGCCAGCTCGTGGAATTCGTTCTGCGTGAGCCCGCCTATCGTGAGCGGATGATCGCGGAGGTGCCCCCTGACTTCTGGATTGCGCCCAAGCTCCGGTCGGGGCGCAGCTATTACGAGCCACTTCAGGGGGGCGGGGTGAAGCATCTGGGCATTCTGAAACCCTGGGCCCCCACCATGTCCGCGGGCCTTTGCGTGAAGCTCGGCAGCACCTTCCAACCGATCATGAGCCTCCAGAGCCGCGCCGACGGTGCGACCCATGGCGTGACCTCGGCACTCGAACACGAGGGCCGCCTCTATGTCGCGGCCCGTGGCGACGGCGTCGTGGCGCTGGTGGACCTGAATGCGCTGGGAGGCGAGGAATGACCCCCATTCTGGAGCTCAGAAAGGCCACCAAGGAATATCGCGGCGTTCCCGCTGTCCAGGATGTGAGCTTCAGCCTTCTCCAGGGCGAGGTGCATGCCCTGCTCGGCGAGAATGGCGCCGGGAAGTCGACGCTCACCAAGATGCTCGCCGGCGGGGTCGAGCCCACATCGGGCGAGATTTTGATCGACGGCCAACGGGTCGTGCTGAGGACGCCGTCCGAAGCCCTGGCGCGCGGCATTGCCATGGTCTATCAGGAGACCAGCCTTGTGCCCTCTCTTACTGTCGCCCAGAACCTCTATCTGGCGGACAGGAAGTGGTTTCACCGGCTCCGCGGCATCTATATCGCCGGCCAGCAGTTCCTCCAGTCGCTGAACTTTCCCGTCGACCCCACCGCCATGGTCTCCAGCCTGGGGGCCGGCCAGAAGCAGATGGTGGAGATCGCCCGCGCCGTTCATCACAATGCCCGAGTCATCATCTTCGACGAGCCGACCGCCAGCCTGACGCCGGAAGAAAAGCACCAGTTCTTCTCGCTCGTTCAGCGGCTGCGGGGACGCGGCGTCTCGATCATCTTCATATCGCACGCGCTGGAGGAGGCCCTCCTGATCTCTGACCGGATCACGGTTCTCAGGGACGGCCGGCATGTGGTGACCGATGCAACCTCCACCTTCGATCGTGAGAAGATCGTGCGCGCCATGGTTGGCCGCTCTCTCAGCCAGGAGCTTTACGGGGAGCGCAAGGACCGCGAGATCCGTCCCGGCACGGAGAAGGTGCTCAGCGTGCAGAACCTCTCCATGGGCAATATCGTGCGCAACACCTCCTTTTCAGTCTTCGCAGGCCAGATCACCGGGGTGTTCGGTCTCATCGGCTCCGGACGCACCGAAGCGGCGAAAATCGTCTCCGGCATCTTGAAGCGCGACCTCTTTCACGGAGGCGAGGTGCGGCTGAATGGACGCTCCGTCCGCTACCGCGTGCCGCGCCCCGCCGTCCGCGACGGGCTTGTCTACGTCACGGAGGATCGCAAGCTCGAAGGCTTCTTCGAGACCATGTCCATCTCCGAGAACATCTATCTCGGCGCGGTCGCCGCAGGCCGGACCCGCTCCTCGACCATGAGCATGAGCGAGATGAAGGAGGTCGCAGCCGTCTGGATCAAGGCCCTGAATGTCAAGGCCATCAACAGCGACGCACGCGTCATCGAACTGTCCGGAGGCAACCAGCAGAAGGTGGTCGTCGCCAAATCCCTGGTCCAGAAGCCGAAGCTCGTGATCTTCGATGAGCCGACCCGCGGCGTCGACGTGGGCGCCATCGCCGATATCCATCATCTGATCAACGGGCTCGCCGATGAGGGCATCGCCGTCGTCGTGATCTCCTCCTACCTGCCGGAGGTCCTTCATTTGTCCGATCGCGTGCTCGTGTGCAGGCAGGGCCGGATCGTGGAGGAGTTCGCCGGCGACAAGGCGGACGAGGAAACCATCATGTATGCGGCGGTGCACTGATGGCACGCGCGCTGAAGACCACCCGGCCGGTTCGCGACGTCCGCACCATCGCCGACATTGTCGAAATCGAGCGCTCCCCCTATGACGACCTCGTCACGGCGCATAATCTCTATGATCTGTGTCTCGCGACGGCCGAGCATGGGGGCGAGAGAAAGGCGCTCACGGTTCTTCGGAGCCCAGACCCAATCGACATCGGTGCCTCCCTCACCCATCGCCAGCTGCTGGCCGAGGTGACCCGTGCAGCCAACCTGTTCCACACGCTCGGCCTCGCCCCCGGCCGCGGGGTCGCAGCCTTCCTCATGCCGACTTTGCCCTGCCTTCCCTCCCTGCTTCTGGGAGCCCAGGTCGCCGGTATCGCGAGTTCGATCAACTACCTGCTGAGCCGGGAGGCGGTGTTCGATCTCTTGAACGCCCAGCAGGCGAGCATCCTTGTAATCCCCTCGGCGGACAGTGACGCGGCCTGCTGGTCGATTGCCGAAGGCGCTCTGGATCATGTCCCGAGCCTGCGCCATGTGGTGGTCGCCGGCGGTGGAGCGGGAGCCGTTCCCGGCTTTGTGGGTCTCGAAGAGGCGATCGCTGCCGTGCGGGCCGACCGGTTGGATTTCGCCCCCTCTTCCAATCGCGAGGAGATCTGCGCGCTCTTCCATACCGGAGGCACAACGGGCCGGCCGAAGCTTGTCCGCCTCACCCATGGAAACCAGATCCATGCGGCCTTCGGCTTTGCCCAAGTCTTCGGCTATGACGAGCGCGACTGCGTCGTCAGCGGCTTTCCCTTCTTCCATGTCGGCGGCACCATGACGGTCGGCTTGTCGGTCCTTGCGGCCGGCGGCCATGTCGTCGTGCCCTCGCCCTATGGCCTGCGCACCCCTGCCGCAATCGGATCCTATTGGCGCATCGTCGAGCATTTCAGGGCGACTGTCGTAAGCGGCGTCCCGACCTCGATTGCAGCCATGGCGAATGCCTGGACCGAGGGCACGGACGCCTCCAGCGTGCGCATGGCGGTCACCGGTGGCGCCGTCCTCCCCAAAGCGGTGGGGGCGCGGTTCGAAGCAACGACGGGGCTGAAGCTGTTCGAGACCTATGGCATGACCGAAACCGCCGCCGCCATCGCCTTCAATCCGGGACGTGGGACTCCTCGCGCCGGCAGCGTCGGCTTCCGCGCTCCCTTCTCGGAAATCCGCATCCTTCGCCAAGGCGCGCCCTATCCGACCCCGTGCCAGACGGAGGAAAGCGGCAGCGTCCAGGTCCGAGGTCCGCAGGTCTTCCCGGGCTATCTCGATCCCCGGCACGATGTGGGCATGCTGGAGCCGGATGGCTGGCTCACCACCGGCGACGTCGGCTATCTGACGGCCGATGAGCGGCTGGTGCTGACCGGGCGCGAGAAGGACCTGATCGTCCGCAGCGGCCATAACATCGATCCGGCCGCCATCGAGGATGTGGCCAACCAGTTCGAGGGCATCGCCCTCAGCGCCGCCGTCGGCATGCCAGACCAATATGCAGGCGAGGTGCCGGCACTCTTCATCGTCCCGTCTCCCGGCGCCCGGGTGGATCTCGACGCCCTGCGTGCGCATCTCCATCGGCACCTTCACGAACCGCCGGCCCGGCCGCGCAGCATCCTCGTCATCGATGCGCTGCCCGTGACGGCGGTGGGCAAGATCTTCAAGCCCGCGCTGCGAGATAGGGCCATTGCCGAGAAGGTGCGACTGGAAGCTCTCCAAACCTGTGGCGACACCGCCGAGGTCGCAGTCAAGATCGGCCTCGACGCCAAGAAGCAAACCCTCGTCGACGTGACGGTGACGGGAGCCACACCAGAAGGGGTCCAAGCCTTGTCGAACGTGCTGCGGCCTTTGCCGCAAACCTATACCGTGTCTTCGGCCGGTGCGCCCTCGGCCTCCCCGGTCATCCTGGAGGTGGATGGCGCAGTCGCCCTTCTGACCCTCAATCGCCCCGAGGCCATGAACGCTCTTTCCCGCGAAGTCATGACCGACCTGGAATCGAAGGTGAGGTCGCTGCAGGATCGGAAGGACATCCGCGTGGTCATCGTCACCGGGAACGGCCGTGCCTTCTGTGCCGGCGGCGACCTCCTTGAATTCGGGGAGGCGCTGGAGACCGACAAGGCGCGTCTGCTTCACGATCTCGCCTACAATCAGAGCGTCCTCCAGCTGATCGAGGACCTGCCCATGCCGGTCATCGGGGCCGCCAATGGTGTGGCTGTGGCGGGCGGCCTCGAGCTGCTGCTCTGTTGCGATATCATCCTGGCGGCGGCAGGCGTGAAGATGGGCGACGGGCATGCGCAGTACGGCGTGGTGCCGGCCGGCGGCGCAACCGTCCGGCTGGGCGAGCGGATCTCGCCGGGTCGCGCCGCGCACCTCTTCTACACAGCCTCCCTGATGTCGGTAGAGCGCCTCGCTGACTGGGGGCTGGTGAACGAAATCGTTCCTCGGGAGCAATTGCTGTCCCGCGCGAGGGAACTTGCGGACGAGATCGGTCGGAGAAGCCCGGAGACCATCCGTCACATGAAGTCGCTCACCGGCTGGCGCTCGACCAGCCCTGAGCGAAAGGCGCGGATGCAGGCCGAGTTGGCGGCTTTCGCCAGCCATCTCGACGGTCGGGATCTCCAGCGTGGGCTTGCGGCCTTCAAGCAGAAGCAGTCGCCCCGATACGACGACCCTCAATGATCATGATCGCTGGCTTGGGCGCCCTAGCGGATCACCGGCAGTTCGCGTGGCGCCCGAAGCGTCAGGAGTTCGGCCCCTGACGAGGTGATGACGACATTCTCCTCATGGACGATCATCTTGCCTTTGGCATATTCGATCCCCGGCTCGATGGTGAGAACCATCCCCTCCAGGATCTTCGTACCGTCTCCAGGCCGATGCGAAGGCGGCTCGGTGAGCTGCAGTCCGAGGCCATGACCGAAGCGTCCCACATTGTTGCCGACGGAGCCGGCGGCATCGATGATCTTGGCCATGGCGTGATAGACGTCGTCGGTGGTCGCTCCGGGAACGGCTGCGGCGATGCCGGCCTCCGTGGCCAGCCATACCGCCTCATGGGCGCGGTGGACCTCGTCGGCCACCGTTCCGACCGCGTAGTTCCTGTCGAAGTCGCAGAAATAGCCGTCATAGGTCGAGCCGCTGTCGATGAACAGGATATCCCCCTCGGTCAGCGCCCGGTCATGCGGTCCACAGACGATCTGGCTGATGCCGCCGGGCCCGGCGATACCCGGCATGAAGGGCGTCGAATCCGCACCGCGTTGGGCGACGTCGATGCGCAGGCGCCGCACCGCTTCGCGTTCCGTGTCGCCGATCGAGATCAGGCTGGGAAGTCCGTTATAGGCCTCGCTGGCAATATGGCAGATGTGGTGGATATGCGCGATCTCGGCCGCGGTCTTCACCATGCGGATGTCCCACAGGGCGGGGGAACCATCCACGAACTCGAACTGCTTGATCATGTCCCGCAGTTTGAGGAAATCCATGACCGGCATCCGAAGCGTCATCTCGCGGCCCAGCTCCGCACCGATCCGGCCGAAACGCACCGGGAGGGAGGCGAGCGCGGCGGCGATCAGTGACAGCCCGTCATCCTCGGGCACGGGCGCCGGCCAGCTGCGAATATCTTTGATCCAGGTCATTTCCATCTCCGGCACCCCGATGTCGGGGATGATGGCGATGGGGGCACCCTGCTGTGGAACCAGCACGAACCAGGGTCGGGTGGGGCTCTCCCAGAACTGCGAATCGAACCCCGTGAAGTAGCGGACATTCGGCGGCATGGTGACCAACAGGCCGTCCAGCTGATGCTTATGCATGATCGTCTGGGCGCGATGGGTTCGCTGGGCAAATTCTTCAGGGGTAAAGCCGCGTTTGGGTGCTGTTCCGGGCCGCATCTTCGATCCTCCGGTGAAACTCATCGGGTTGTGTTGGAAAGCTCGACATCTTCTGGCGTCATGCCGACCAAGTCTCGATATTTCTCTGGATCGGTCGCCCCTTCCGTGTTGATCACCAGGATACGGGATGTGGCGCCGAGCCCAAGGCTCTTCATGGCGCTCGCCTCGCTCATGATGTTGAGAAGGCCGGCCAGTCCGGCGCCGCCGCTTTCTCCTGAGATGATGGCCGGGTCGCCGGACTCTGGCCGCGCCAGCCGGTTCATCACGCCGATCGCATCGGATTCCGCGACCGTCATGAACCCATCGGCCAGCCGACGCAGGATCCGCCACGCGATCAACGACGGCTCGTAGCATTCCAGCATGGCCATCACCGTGGGCTCACCGTGTGGAATCTTCACCGGCTTCCCGGCCTTGGCCGTCTCATAGAGGCAGGCCGCGCGCGCCGGCTCGACGACGATCACCCGGGGCCTGCGCTCGCCGAGGGCCATCCCGAGATAGCCTGCCAGGGCCGCTGCAAAGCCACCGACCCCCGCCTGCAGGAACACATGGGTTGGAGGCTGCGGGATCTGGCCGAGAATTTCTCGCGCCATAGCCGTGTAGCCCTGCATCACAAGACCGGGGATCCGCTCATAGCCGGGCCAGGACGTGTCCGACACGACGGTCCACCCCTCCCGATCGGCGACCCGCGCGGCCTCCGCCACGGAATCGTCATACGTCCCCTCCACGCGGATGATTCTCGCACCATAGCGTGCGATTTCAGCCGCGCGCCCCTCGCTGACCCCGCCATGGAGGAAGATCACCGCCGCGGCGCCCGTAAGCTGCGCGCCCTGCGCGACCGAGCGCCCATGATTGCCATCGGTCGCGCAGGCGAATATCATGTCCTCGGCGAC
Source organism: Rhodoligotrophos appendicifer (assembly GCF_007474605.1). NCBI lineage: Bacteria > Pseudomonadati > Pseudomonadota > Alphaproteobacteria > Hyphomicrobiales > Rhodoligotrophaceae > Rhodoligotrophos > Rhodoligotrophos appendicifer. The sequence goes on from NZ_VHKL01000006.1 coordinate 218,664, forward strand.
GCCCCGAACTTCGGGCTTCTGCAGGTCCTCGATGTCCAAGCTGCGCTGCAGGATGCTCGCAGCCTTCTCCAGGACCAGCCTTGTCACCGCATAGGAGCCGCCCAGCGCCTTGAAGCTGCCGAGGCCCAGCCTGTACCCCTCGTCCTTCATATGGATGGAAGCCACGCCGACGCTCCGCGCAAGCCCCTCAAGCGAATGCAGGGGCGTCTCTCGGTGATGGGGCCGGTGGGACAGGTATCGCGCGACCTCCGCGGCGGCGGTCAGGCTGAGCGTCGCGGCGTCCATGGCCTCCAGAGGCTGGCCGTGATCGGGATCGTCGTTCAGGATGAGCATTGTCTATCGCCTCCTGCACGATGTTTTATTCTACAACCCGCAATAAAGGCGCTCGAACTTCCGGCGTTTGGCGCAAGTTTGTTTCGCAGGGACCGTTATGCAGGATCGTTACGCCCCCCTTACTCTCGATCGGCTTGACCTCGCGATCCTCGACATTCTCCAGCAGGACAACACGACTCCCCAGCGGGTCATTGGAAGCAGGGTGAACCTGTCGGCGCCCGCGGTGCAGCGCCGGATCAAGCGAATGACGCAAGCCGGAGTGATCCGTGCCAATGTGGCCGTCCTCGATCCAGCCCGCGTCGGACATCCGATCACCATCTTCGTGGAAGTTGAAATCATCAGCGAGACGGCGGCCAACATTGATGCGGCCAAGCGTGACCTCGCGTCCGCCCCCGAAGTGCAGCAATGCTATTACGTGACCGGCGAGATCGACTTCGTTCTCGTGGTCGTCGTGCCCTCGATGGCTGATTATGAGGCGCTGACGAAGCGGCTGTTCTTCGGCAACACCAATGTGAAGCGCTTCCGCAGCTTTGTCGCCATGGACAGGGTGAAAGTCGGCTTGGCCGTCCCCACCCGATAGATCGATTGTCCCCGTCTGCGGTCTGAGCGCCTCCGGCTCAAGTCGGCGCGTGACTCCCTGCGCTTCGAACTCTACCGTCTTGCGCAAGTGGAAGGACGGGAGGCGGAAGGACATGGATTTTCACGGGCGCGTGGTCGTCGTGACCGGCGGCACTTCGGGCATCGGCGAAGCCTGTGTTCGCGAGTTTCACAAGCTTGGTGCACAGGTCGTCCTGATCGGGCGCGACCCGGCCAAGGCGGATGAGATCATTGCCTCGCTTGGCGGGGGAGAGCGTCTCACGGCGATTCTCGGCGATGTTGGTGAGAGTGAATTTTGCGCGGGAGCGGTCAGCCGCGTCGTCGAGCGCTTCGGGCACGTGGACGTCCTCGTCAACAGTGCCGCGATCATGAGGCGAGGCGATGTCTTCGATCTCACTGACGAAGACTGGTCCGAAAGTTTTCGCGTCAATGTCAGCGGCACCTTCTTCATGTGCCGGGAAGCCATTGCCGTCATGAAGCGAAACGGGGGCGGCGCGATCGTGAACGTGGCCTCCGACTGGGGCTTGGTCGGGGGGAAGGGGCACGTCGCCTATTGCGCGACGAAGGGCGCCGTCATCAACATGACCCGCGCACTTGCACTTGATCATGCCCGCGACGGGATCCGCATCAACGCGATTTGTCCTGGCGAAGTCCGGACGCCGATGCTGGCCTCGGGGCTCGAACGGCGCGGTTTCACTCCCGAGACCGGCTTCGAGGAAATGGGCAAGACGATCCCCATTGGCCGGATCTCGGAGCCCGAGGAGCAGGCCCGTTCGATCCGCTTTCTGGCCTCTGACGATGCGAGCTACATGACCGGAGCCATTCTCTCCGTCGACGGGGGCAGCACCACGCATTGATCGAGGTCTTGGCCGCCGCCCGCTGAACCAGCAGCGGACGATCTCCGCCTGGTCGATCCATGAACGGGCCCGTCACCGGCAGACCAGCGTGGAAGAGTGAAGCCAGACTCCTCTTGACGTCATCAATATATGTCGATAATTCTCGACATATGGAATCGAATGAAGCCATTCTGGCGTTTTCAGCCCTTGCCCAGCCGACCCGTCTCGACGTCTTCCGGCTGCTCATGGAAAACGAACCGCAAGGGCTGCCGGCCGGCGACATTGCGCGGCAATTGGCGGTGCCCCACAATACCATGTCGACGCATCTGGCGGTGCTGTCGCGCGCCGGCCTGATCGAGGCTGAGCGCCGGAGCCGGTCGATCGTCTATCGGGCGCAGCTCGACGCTGTCAGAGAGCTTGCCAGTTACCTCGTGAAGGATTGCTGCGGCGGTCGACCGGAGATCTGCGCACCGCTGATTGCCGATCTCACGCCCTGTTGCACAGTTTCAACCCCTATCACCGTGGAGGCCGCTCGTGGCTGATCGCATCTACAATGTTCTGTTTCTATGCACTGGCAACTCGGCCCGCTCGATCCTGGCCGAGAGTATTCTCAACAAGGACGGCGATGGCCGCTTTCGTGCCTTCTCCGCAGGCAGCCAGCCCAAGGGCGCGGTGCACCCGATGGCGCTGAAAGTGCTCGAGAGCTTCGACTACCCGACCGAAGGCCTGCGGTCGAAACCCTGGGATGAATTTGCTCTCCCCGGCGCACCAGCCTTGGATTTCGTGTTCACCGTCTGCGACAACGCCGCCGGCGAGGTCTGCCCGATATGGCCCGGCCAGCCCATGACGGCGCATTGGGGTATCGAGGATCCGGCCGCCGTCGAGGGCAGTGAGATCGCAAAGAAAGCAGCCTTCGCTGCGGCATTCCGATACCTCAAGAACCGCATCTCCATCTTCGTGGCCTTGCCCATCAACAGCCTCGATCGCATGGCGCTGGGGACCAAGCTGCGCGAGATCGGTCAGGCTGAAGGCGCAACCTCACCGCGGCACACCGCGGCGTGAGGTCCAGCATGGACGTGGTCATCTATCACAATCCGACGGCGAGCCTCTGATCGACGAGCACGGCCGCCGGGTTCCGGCCACCTGAGGGAAGAGTCATGTCGACGTTTGAACGCTATCTGACCCTCTGGGTCGCCCTCTGCATCGTCGCGGGGATCGCCCTCGGGCATATGATGCCCGGCGCCTTCCAGCTGGTCGGGGCGGCCGAGATCGCCAAGGTCAACCTGCCGGTCGCGGTCCTGATCTGGCTGATGGTCATCCCGATGCTGCTCAAGATCGACTTCGCCGCCCTTGGCGAGGTTGGCCGCCATTGGCGCGGCATTGGCGTCACCCTCTTCGTCAACTGGGCAATCAAGCCATTCTCCATGGCGCTCCTCGGCTGGCTCTTCATCGGCTGGCTGTTCCGGCCCTATCTGCCGGCGGATCAGATCGACAGCTATATTGCCGGCCTTATCATCCTGGCCGCAGCGCCTTGTACGGCCATGGTCTTCGTCTGGTCGAATCTGACCAAGGGCGAGCCGCACTTCACCTTGAGCCAGGTTGCGCTCAATGACGCCATCATGGTGGTGGCCTTCGCGCCCATCGTCGGATTGCTGCTCGGTCTCTCGGCCATCACCGTGCCGTGGGGCACGCTGGTTCTGTCGGTGGTGCTCTACATTGTCATCCCGGTGATCATTGCGCAGCTGCTCCGGCGCAGGCTGCTGACCACGGGAGGACACGCGGCCCTGGACAGGCTGCTGACCCGGCTCTCCCCCGTATCGCTCATCGCGCTGCTCGCGACACTGGTGCTACTGTTCGGCTTCCAAGGTGAACAGATCATCGCTCAACCGATGATCATCGCCCTTCTCGCCGTCCCGATCCTCATCCAGGTCTATTTCAATTCAGGCCTCGCCTATCTCCTCAATCGCATGGCCGGCGAGCAGCATTGCGTCGCGGGACCTTCGGCTCTCATCGGGGCATCGAACTTCTTCGAGCTGGCCGTCGCCGCCGCCATCAGCCTCTTCGGTTTTCATTCCGGCGCAGCCCTCGCCACCGTGGTGGGTGTCCTCATCGAAGTGCCGGTCATGCTCAGCGTCGTCTGGATCGTGAACCGGTCCAAGGGCTGGTACGAGCGGGGCGAGAAGGTGGCAACACCCGTCGAGGTCCATCGCTGATGCGCGATGACCTGCCGAATAGTGATGCCCACTGTCTCCAGGTGCCGAGCATCGGCAGGCTGCGCCCGAACATCTCGAGCCATCCTCCTCGCATCCTGCTGCTCTATGGTTCGCTGCGGGAGCGCTCCTACAGCCGCTTTCTGACGCTTGAGGCCGCACGACTGCTGCGGCACTTCGGAGCCGAGACCCGAATTTTCGATCCCCGCGGTCTGCCGCTGCCGGACGGTGCCGAAATCGATCATCCCCGGGTGAAGGAGCTGCGTGATCTGTCGCTCTGGTCGGAGGGTCAAGTCTGGACCAGCCCCGAGCGCCATGGCGCGATGAGCGCGGTGATGAAGGCGCAGATCGACTGGATCCCCCTTGCCCTTGGAGCCATTCGGCCGACCCAGGGCAGGACCCTGGCTGTCATGCAGGTTTCGGGAGGCTCCCAGAGCTTCAATGCGGTCAACCAGCTCAGGGTGCTCGGCCGCTGGATGCGGATGATCACCATCCCCAACCAGTCTTCCGTCGCGAAGGCCTACCAGGAGTTTGACGAGGCGGGCCGCATGAAACCGTCCGCCTATTATGACCGGGTGGTTGACGTGATGGAGGAGCTGATCAAGTTCACTCTGCTGACCCGCGACGCCTCCTCCTATCTCACGGACCGCTACAGCGAACGCAAGGAGGCGGCCGAGAAGCTGTCCGCACGAGTGAAGCTCGCAACGATCTGACATCCCTCCTCTTCTGCGGATGGTCAAACCCGAATGACCTGCACCCGCCATTGACGGCGCATCATCGATCCTCCCCCACCTTCAAAGACCAGGCGCCCCTGCGAAGCTGCTCATGGCTCCACGGTTGAACCTGCGAGATCGACCCTCTATATTCGCCGGGCGGACCGGGCCCCTCTGACGCCCACCTTCGATTCTCGAAGCGCGTGATGTCGGCCGCATCGGATGATCCGATGCTTGCGAGGCCCGGCTGACGCCACTCCCAATCTCGGATCCTCCTGTCGCTTAGGTGATTGAGAGGAATGAGGGCGATGGAATTTCTACTCTCCGACTGGTTGGGAACGCCGGTGTGGTTCTGGCTGTCCTTTCTCGGATTGGTCGTTGCACTGACGGCATTCGATCTCGGGATTCTGCACAAGGAAGACCGGGAAATGGGCATCAGCGAGAGCCTGAAGCTCTCGGCCTTTTACATTTCAGTGGCGCTGCTGTTTGGCGCATGGGTCTGGCACACTCGAGGCCCTGAGCCCGGCATGCAGTATTTCACAGGCTTCTTCATCGAAAAGGCGTTATCGATCGACAACGTCTTCGTGATCAGCCTCATCTTCTCCTATTTCGCGATCCCTGCAAAATATCAGTACCGGGCGCTGCTCTGGGGGATCGTCGCCGTCATCGTCCTGCGGGGGCTGATGATCGCAGGCGGTGCCGCCCTCGTGAATGAAGCCTACTGGGTCCTCTACTTCTTCGCTGCCTTCCTGGTTTTCACCGGCATCAAGATGTTTTTTGCAGGCGACGAACCGATGGACGTTGCCAACAACCCCGCGGTTCGGTTCATCTCCACCCACATGCGGGTCACGCGGGAACTGCATGGGCACCGCTTCTTCGTGCGCACTCCGGATCCGAAAACGGGCAAGATGGTCCGCGCGGCGACGCCTCTCTTCCTGGCGCTGGTGGTGATTAACCTCGCCGACCTCGTCTTCGCGGTGGACTCTGTGCCTGCCATTTTCGCGATCACGACTGACACGTTTATCGTCTACACCTCCAACATCATGGCCATCCTGGGCCTCCGGGCTCTCTATTTCGCTCTGGCAGCATTGGTGCATCGGTTCCATTATCTCAAATATGCCTTGGCGGCGGTGTTGGTGTTCATCGGGGCAAAGATCTTCGTCGCGGACTTCCTCCTCGGTGGCGACAAGTTCCCGCCAGCGATAAGCCTCGGTGTCACCTTCGCCCTGATCGCGGCTGGCATCGGCTATTCGCTGTGGAAGACACGCGGCCAGCCGGAGCCGGATTGGCCCACGGGCATGGGGCCCGATGATCCGGCACGGAGCGACCAGCCATGAGAACCCTTCGTTACGTGACCTTTGCGGTCGCAGTCCTGATTGCTGCCGGAGAAGTCGCGCGATGGTGGGGCAGTCCCCGATTTTTTCCCATGGCGCTCGACGAGGTGCTGTGGCGGCTGCTTTGGTCGCTGCCGCCGCCGTGTCACCGCGTGCGGGTGCAGCGCCGCTGGTCGCTTCATGGGGGCTCTTCTGCGGCTTTCTGCTGGCCTTGCTGGTGCCGACACTCGACCACCTCATGAGCGGGCCTCCCAAGGAGAGTGCAGGCTTCTACGCGGCTGTCCTTGCGGCCATGTTAGCCCTCGGGCTCTGGGCGCTAAGCCGGTCGCTCGCGCTCATCCAGAAGCGCCCGCCCGACCCCTGATGCGGCGAGCATGCGCTTGGCAAAGCATCCTCGTTCGTGAGCCGATCCGAGGCGTCTGTCTAGGGACCCTCACTGGCATGGCCGACCGCGGCATGGCCGCGGCGCTTCAGGAATGACCGGGTCACCCATGCCAGTCCGTACTCATATCCGGCAGCACCCAAATTGGCGCCGGCGAGAAAGATCATCGCATCGTTCGCTGTAACCGTATCGCTGACGATGGCCACGCCGAACGCAGCGCCGTAGAAGAACGCTTCTTTGACGATCTCCATGAGGATGTAGCCCGCACTGGCGGCAAGCCTCCGCACTCGTCCGCTTGCGGACGCATATTTGTTGAGGTCATAGGCTGCCTTGGAGAGAGCGCTGGTGCTGGTCCCCGTTGTCTCGAGCAGTTGCCAGTTCGCTTTGAGGTTGACCCTCAAGCCGGCCCCCCAGACGAGATAAGTGCTGGCCAGGAACAGGACGACGAGGATGTGATCGAGACCGTGCAACAGTTCTGAACCAACGAGCAGGACACCGACCACCGTTGCGGCGGCATCCAATGCGTAGGTCGAGGCCGCGGTCGCGGCCAGCGTGATCGCCCACCTCTGAGTGAGGGTGCTGCCGTTGCCCCACTGGCGGATCGGCTTGGGCGTCGGCGCCGGCCGCAGATCAACCGTGGACGTCCTGCAGAAAACGATCAGACGGCATGTCCGCGCGAACGCCCTGAAGGGTGACATCCTTGACCCCCTGTGCTCAAAAAGCTTTCGGGAGGCAAAGCTCTCACCCTTTGCGGGCTCCGTAAGTGGCTTTCCCCACAAGTTCGACGGCTTGCGCAGAGAATTTAGTGATGGAGTGCGCCTTGTTGCTGGCCGGGAAGACCGCCACATGCGCACTGACGCGGCCACTCCTCATTCCGGAAAAGCGTGGCCCGCGTCACACCCTCAGTTGGTCGGGTGAACCACCGGGGGCCGGTTCCTTTTTTGCTTCGTTGCAGGGTGCGAAGACCCATATGCCGCTATTATCGCCAGGTCGTAACTGTTTGCGGGTCGAGACAGCCCGTCGCTTTGCCATCATAATTGACGCGGCCGATTATTTTCGCGCCGTCAAGCGCACGATGCTGGACGCTCGGCACTGCATCTATCTGATCGGCTGGGACTTCGACACGCGGATCAAATTCGAGCCCGCGGGCGCCAGCTTGGAGGGCCCGAACACCCTGGGGTCTTTCCTCAAATGGATCGGCAAGACGCGGCCCCATCTCTCCGTCCGGATTCTGAAATGGGACCTGGGCGCTTTGAAATCGCTTGGCCGCGGTACGATGCCCTTTCACCTTTTGAACTTCATGACCTCGCCAAATGTGAATTTCAAATTGGATGGGGCCCATCCTCCGGGAGCAGCCCATCATCAGAAGCTGGTCGTCATCGATGATTCCGTAGCCTTTTGTGGCGGCATCGACATCACCGGCCTCCGCTGGGACACCCGCAAGCACCTCGATGACGATCCCTGCCGGATCAAGCCGGATGGCCATTCCTATGGACCCTGGCACGACGCGACGACGGCAATTGAAGGCCCCGCCGCAAGAGCGCTGGGTGAGCTTGCCCGTGAGCGTTGGCATCGTGCCACGGGTGACAAGCTCCTGCCCCCGGAGCCGTGGGATGGATTGTGGCCTTCGGATCTGAAACCGTCCCTCACCCATGTCGATGTCGCCATCGCTCGCACCTTGGGAGCCGATGGAGAACAGCAGGAGGTCCGGGAAATTGAGACATTGTACTTGGATGCGATTGCCAGTGCAAAAACAGCGATCTATTGCGAGAGTCAGTACTTTGCCTCTCGACGAGTATCGGAAGCAATAATCAAGCGTCTCAGTGAAGAACAAGGACCGGAGATTGTTGTCATAAACCCGCTTTCTGCAGACGGCTTCCTCGAATCAGCCGTCATGGATACCGCACGAGCTCGATTACTATCTCTTGTGCAAAGATCGGATCCATACAGACGATTCCGGATTTACACGCCCGTCTCCGAACGAGGCAGTCCGATCTATGTCCACGCGAAGATCATGATCATCGATGACTGGCTCTTACGTGTCGGATCCTCGAACTTGAACAATCGATCCATGGGACTGGATTCCGAATGCGACCTCGCCATTGAGGCGGTCGAAGGCGCTCCGAACGAAAGCGAGGTCAGGGCGATGATCCGCGACTTGAGGGACGATCTCCTGAGCGAGCATCTGGGGATTGCGCTGAACCAATTACAGACCCGCTCGGATCGATCGCTCATCGCCGTCATCGAGGAGCTCAGAGGCGAGGGAAAGACCCTCGTGCCCTATGTTCCCGATGAACCAAATGCAGTGGAGGAGGCGCTTTCCGAAAGCGATCTTCTGGACCCTGAACGCCCCCCGAGTTTGTGGCGAAGTCTCATCCGGGGCGTCCTCCCTTCGCGCCATCTGCGTTAGCGGCTGCGGCTGCAGAACAGCCGATGAGCGCTCCACGAAACCACGGCCGCCGCAGGGCCTTGGACGAACCCCGTGGCGGCATAGGCACCGCCCTCTGCTCCGTCGAAGAATGCTGACATCAGAGCTCCATCACCCGAGAGATCCTTATTTCGGAACTGAAGGGTCGCTGTGCAGTTCCTGATGCCTGAGCGCTTGGTGAGGCGAAATGATATCGGATGTGCATCTCACCTTCCTGGCCAGGACAACGATACAACCTCTGAACGCTGTACGACGCCAGCGATTTGAACCCACCGCGGAGTGACTGCGGCGGAGCGCGAAGGAGCCCCCATGACCGCCGAAACTCGAGACCTTTACTGCAGCTCCAGCGGCGATCGCTGGGTCCTGGTGAGAGACGGCGACCTACGGGTGTTCGTCCGGCACGAGGCCAACGAGCCCTCCGGCGGGAAAGTGACCGATATGGACATCGGTCAGTTCCTCACCACGGGAGGCACTGGTCCCGAGACCCGGGAACTGCTGAGGCTCATTGGGAGCCTGGTTGAGCGGAATGAGGAAACAACGCCGGAATTCATTGCGACGACCGATCTGAATGCGAGCAATGACGGATGACAGCGGCATCCGTCGCGTCTCAGGCTCTCTCGAAAACAACACTGTGAACAAGAAGTGTGGAACGGAAATTGCTCTCCTCTGGTTTCTGGATCGGAGGAGATGATCATGGTTAATTATTCGTTCTTCCATCGACGGATATCGGAGCTGGAACGGGAGCGGGCTCGATACGTGATGATCATTCGCGGCCAGATCTTGGACGGCATCGATAAGAGCAGAGAACAGATCGAATTGGCCAGAACCGATCGTCGCATCGGCATGTTGAAGTCTTCGGCTGTTATCCGCTCGCAAGACACCGAGCTTCGAGCATCTTAACCCACTGATGTCCAACAGGAAGCACGGACCAGGATGGCTCTGGCCGATGCTGGCCGCACGCCTCCCCGGAGCCAAAACCGCCGACTGAAATGGCCTCGGCACGCCGCATCGTCGCAAGTGCCACGGCCGCCGTCGACGACAACCTCCGCACCTCTTTCCCACGTTCGCCATGGATGGTTGTTCCCCGAAGCCGGTCTCTTCGAGGCTCAGCGACGTCGGCGTCTTGCTCCGGGACTGTTATTGCCATAGGCGTGGATTTGCTTCAGTTTAGGTCAGATTGATGGGGGTCTGAGACATGCTCCGCGGTGAAGCGTATTTCTGCGTGGCAGATCCTCGGACGCCTGGCTTTTCGACCCGCGATGCCGTGAAGGGCGGTGGCATCGTCAAAGCAACAGCGCAACGCCTCTCGATCTTTCTTGCCTGCCGTCCCGCGTGTGGCGGGCGACACAGACTCACTGTGAGCCGCCGGCGCCTGATCACCTCCCCCACCACATCACAGGATGAATGAGCGATGCGTGTTCTGCTGACCCACAATCGCGATCTGCTCAAGCATTTCTACAGCTTCAAAGCCGTGGATGCCCTGAAGGAGATCGTCGATCTGCGCATGAACGAGAGTGATGAGCCACTTCGCGGCGACGCGCTGGTCGCCGCTGCCCAAGGGTGCCAGGTCGTGATTTCCGACCGCCTCGCCACCGGGCCGCGCGAGGTGATGGAGAAACTGACGGATGTGAAGACCTTCATCCGCTGCGCGGTCGACATCCGCAATATCGATGTCGACGCAGCCTCCGACGCCAACATCCTCGTATGTCGCTGTAGTTCCGGCTATGCCGATGCAGTGGGTGAGCATGCCATAGCACTGATCTTGGATCTGGCCCGCGGGATCACGACCGACGCCTCCCGCTACCATGCCGGCCAGGATGCCCATCCCATGGTGTTCCGCCGCCAGCTGGCAGGCGCCCATGTGGGCATCATCGGCTATGGCTCCATCGGCAAACGCATCGCCGAACTGGCGCTGGCATTCTCGATGAAGGTCTCGGTCTATGATCCCTATGCCACCATTCGCCATGGCGCCGTCGACGTGGTGGGGTTCCACGAGGTCCTGTCGCAACCGGATTTCGTCGTCTGCGCCGCCTATGCGACCCCTGAGACGCTCCGGATGATGAACGCCGATGCTTTCTCCCGGATGCGCAAGGACGCGTATTTCGTCAATATTTCTCGCGGCATTCTGGTCGATGAGGCCGCCCTGGAAGCGGCCCTGACATCGGGCATCATCGCAGGCGCCGGCCTCGACGTCGGCGATGGCATCGACGAGCAGCCGTCATTGCGATTGGCCCGCCTGCCCAACGTCATCGCGACGCCCCACACAGCAGCGCTGATGATCGAGCCCTCGGAGTTTCAGGCGATGGAGACGGTTGAGCAGGTCAAGGCGATCCTGGCGGGCCGGCTCCCGATGCACGCCGTCAATCCGCACCGTGTCGTTGGCTGGGGCGCGGCGTGAGCGCGCTGCTGCCGGCCCACCCGCCGAAGTTCCGCCCACCACCAGCGGCATGCGACTGTCACATGCATGCCTATGGCGATCCGACGGTCTATCCTCCGCATCCCGCCTCGCCATTTCCGCCCGTCGCAGGCGGCGATGTGGAGACCTACAAGCGCGTTCGGGACATCCTGGGCCTCACGCGGGCTGTCGTCGTGCAGCCATCGGTTTATGGTTTCGACAATCGCGCTACCCTCGATGCCATGGCCGCCCTGGGGGACGTCGCGCGTGGCGTAGCTGTCGTGCCGCCCGATGTGACCGACACCGAACTGGAGCGGCTCACGGGGCTCGGCATATGCGGCATCCGCTTCTTTATGATTGGTGGGGGTTCGCTCGGTTGGGACGATCTCGACCTGTTGGCAGCCAAGACCGCAGCCTTCGGCTGGCATGTGCAGATGCAGCTCGATGGTCGGCACCTTGACGATCACGCCGACCGCCTCGCCCGCCTGCCCGGCCGGCTGGTCATCGACCATAATGGCAAGTTCCTCGAGCCCGTGGACATTGGGCATCCCGGCGTCCTCGCCTTGCGCAAGCTTATCGACGGCGGCAAGACATGGGTGAAGACCTCCGGCGTCTACGAGACCTCCCGCACGGGTGCACCCGACTATGCCGACGTTGCGGTGCTTGCCCGCGCAATGATCGCCCATGCGCCGGAGCGGTGCCTCTTCGCCACCAATTGGCCCCACCCGTCGAAGCCCGGAAACCCGCCCGACGACGCAAACCTGGTGGACCTGTTTGCTCAGTGGTGCGGCGACGCGGCGATAGCGACCCGGATCATGGTCGACAACGCGGCGGAAGTTTATGGCTTCGGCCGTCCTAACCCCGCCGATCGGCATCCATGATGGCTTTGGCGAACGCGTCCGGAGCTTCCTGCGGCAAGTTATGCCCGATGCCACCGGTAACGGTCCGATGCTCATACTGGCCGGAGAACTTCTTGGCATAGGCGGCGGGTTGCGGATGAGGGGCGCCATTGGCGTCGCCTTCCAGCGTGATGGTCGGCACGCCGATCAGCGGAAACGCGGCGAGGCGCCGTTCTAGCGCATCATAGCGCGGCTCACCCTCGGCCAGGCCGAGACGCCACCGGTAATTGTGGATGACGATCTCGACATGGTCGGGATGATCGAGGGCAGCGGCGCTGCGTTCAAAAGTGGCGTCATCGAAGGACCATTTCGGGGAGGCCAGCGCCCAGATCAGCCTGGCGAAGTCGCGCCGATTCTCCTGATAACCCTTTCGGCCGCGTTCCGTCGCGAAGTAGTATTGATACCACCAGGCGAGCTCCGCCTTGGGCGGCAGCGGCGTCTCGTTGGCGGCTTGGCTGCCGATGAGATAGCCGCTCACCGAGACCAGCGCCCTGCAGCGCTCCGGCCAGAGCGCCGCGAGGATGTCGGCGGTGCGGGCTCCCCAGTCGCAGCCGCCGATCGTCGCCCTCTCGATCTTCAGTGCGTCCATCAGGGCCAGGATATCGAGGGCGAACACTGATTGTTGGCCGTTCCTGGCTGTTTCGGCAGAAAGGAATTGCGTCGTGCCATAGCCCCGCAGGAACGGCACGATCACGCGGTATCCCGCCTCCGCCAGTATGGGCGCAACACCGACATAAGTGTGGATGTCGTAGGGCCAGCCATGAAGGAGAATGACCACGGGCCCGTCATCGGGACCCGCCTCGGCATAGCCCGTCGTGAGCACCCCGGCCTCGATCTGCTTCAACGGCCCGAAGGAGGTGCGCACCGCCCCAGTGTCGGTAGGGCGTCGAGGCTTCGGTTCCGCGATGGCCCCCTGTGCCATGGCCGAACGGATCGGGCCGAGCGGAACGGCGGCGACGGTCATGGCGGCGGCACCAAGGAACAGGCGGCGGCTTGGATCGGGATGTTGGCTCATGGAAGATCCTTTGACGATCACGGTACCTGCTCTGCCGATGGCACGTTGGCCAGGCCAGAGCTCCCCTTTTTGGTACCTCTGCGATACAGTGAAGCCTCCGATCTGTATTGTTTGGACCGGTCGGCTTTTTCGAGTTCTACCGATCACATCGCTGAATTTCTGAAAGAGCCGCTCCTCAGTTTCGATCCAACATCGCCGCAAGCCGCGTTGACAAAACGCCTCCAGCCAGGTTACCTAGCGCTTGGAAGGCTGGAAGAAGAATACGAAGCCTCGAGATGGGAGGGAGCATGGCCGTCGACCTGAGCGGCTCCATAGATTGCGACGTTCATCCGGCTGCGCCGGACATGAAGCAGTTGCTCCCCTATCTCGACGAGTTCTGGCGCGACATGATGGTGTCCCGCGGCACGGATGGTCTCGACCTCCGGAGCTATCCGCCGAACTCGCCTTTGAGTGTCCGGCCGGACTGGCGCATCGAAGGCGGCAAGGCGGGCAGCAGCATCGAGCGCTTGCGCACCGATGTGCTGGACCGCTTTCATGTCGACCACGCAATCCTGAACTGCCTCTATGGCGCGCCCGCACTCTATAACGCTGATCTCGGTGCAGTCCTGTCGCGTGCCGCAAATGACTGGCTGGCGAAGGAATGGCTCGACCGAGATCCTCGTCTGCGCGCCTCGATCATCCTGCCGACGCACAATCCTCTTTTCGCCGCCGAGGAGATCGAGCGCCGTGCCTCCGACAGGAGGTTCGTTCAGGCGCTGATGTTCGTACAGGAGCAGATGCCCCTGGGCCGGAGGCATTATTGGCCAATTTATGAAGCAGCTGAGAAGCATGGTCTGCCCATCGGCATCCACGCCGGCAGCCTCTATCGGAATCCAACCACCTCGCTGGGCTGGCCTTCCTATGTCGTCGAGGAATATGTCGGTCAGGCCACCGCCTTCCAGCACCAGTTGCTCAACCTGTTGGTGGAGGGCGTGTTCACCAAATTCCCTGATCTCAAGATCGTCCTCATCGAATCCGGCTTTACCTGGCTGCCGCATTTTATGTGGCGAGCCACGAAGACCTGGATCGCCCTGCGAACGGAAATCCCTTGGGTCGACCGTTCGCCCTCCGAGATCATCCGCGAGAATGTGCGCCTCACGATTCAGCCGACCGACGCACCACCCGAACCTGGCCAGCTTGCGCGCATCTGCGATCAGCTCGGCTCAGATGACATGCTGCTGTTTTCGACCGATTATCCGCACTGGCACTTCGAGGGGGACGAGGTCCTGTCGGAAGGCATACCGGAGCGGCTGCACCAGAAGATTATAAGGGACAATGCTGTCGCAACCTATCCACGGCTGAAGGAGCTTGTCGTATGAACATTCACAATCCGGCCGTCCGTTCCGCAAAGACGGACCTGAAGGTCATCGATTGCGACATTCACCCCACCCTGGCATCGCCCAGGACCCTGGATCCCTATCTGCCGCAGCGCTGGCGTGACCATTTTGCGACCTATGGCCAGTTTCTGCGCGAGCCCTTCCTCGGCAGTTCCACCTACCCCAAGGCGACCCCGGCCCTCGCCCGCCTCGATTCTTGGCCGCCGACGGGAGGCCTGCCTGGCTCTGATCTCGCCTTCATGCGCGAACAGCATCTCGATCCCAATGGCGTCGAATACGGCATCCTGCAGTTCCTGGGCCCGAACGGCCAGGACCAACGCAATACGGAGTTTGGCGTGGCCTTGTGCCAGGCGGCCAATGATTGGCAGCTGGCGGAGTGGACGGAACCCGAGCCGCGCCTCAAGGCGTCCATCATGATCCCCTGCGAGGATCCCCAGGCCGCTGCCGCCGAAATCCGGCGCCGCGCCAAGAATAAGGATTTCGTGCAGATCCTGATGACCTCGCGGACGCGTGAGCCCTTGGGTCAGCGCAAATACTGGCCGATCTACGAAGCTGCGGCAGAGGAATCCATGCCGGTGGCGATTCATGTCGGCGGTGTCAGCGGCTATCCGACGACGCCGGGCGGCTGGCAATCCTTCTATTTCGAAGATCATTACAACCATTCCATCGGCATGCAGGCGCTGATGGCGAGCTTCGTGTTCGAGGGGGTGTTCGAGACCTTTCCAGAGCTGAAGCTGATCTCCGTCGAAGCGGGCTTCGGCTGGGTTCCGGCCTTCAAGTGGCGGTTGGACAAGCATTGGGAGCGGCTCCGCAGCGAGGTGCCGCACCTCAAGAGCAAGCCGTCGGAATACATGGAGCGCCAGGTCTGGTTCACCACCCAGCCCGTCGAGGAGCCCGAGCAGCGGGCCCAGATGATGGACGTCCTGAACTGGGTCGGTTTCGACCGCCTCCTGTTCTCAACGGATTATCCCCACTGGGATTTTGACGATCCCCGCTTTGCCTTCAAATCCACCCTCTCGGAGGAGCAGAAGCGCATGGTCTACCTCGATAATGCGCGCCACGTTTTTGGTCTTCCTCAATGACGCGCCATGTGGTGTTTCGGACCGACGAGATTCCGGACGGCGAACAGCGCCTGGCGGTCGTCGAAGGGCGGACCATCTGCGTCTTCAACCAGGGCGGGGAGTTTTTCGCACTCCTCGACCGCTGTCCTCATGAGGGGGGGAGCCTCTGTCGTGGCGCCCGAATTGGCCTTGTCCAGTCGAAAGAGCCCGGCATCTACGAATATTCACGCCGCGGCGAGATGGTGAAATGCCCCTGGCACGCATGGGAGTTTGACATCCGCACGGGCCAGTCCTGGGTCGATCCGAAGCGGATCCGGGTCAAGACCTATGAGGCCAATGTCGAGGCCGGTGAGGACCTCGTCAAGGGTCCCTATGTGGCCGAGACGTTCCAGGTCTCGGTCG
This sequence comes from Rhodoligotrophos appendicifer, assembly GCF_007474605.1. Classification (NCBI taxonomy): domain Bacteria; kingdom Pseudomonadati; phylum Pseudomonadota; class Alphaproteobacteria; order Hyphomicrobiales; family Rhodoligotrophaceae; genus Rhodoligotrophos; species Rhodoligotrophos appendicifer. Next base: position 234,645 of record NZ_VHKL01000006.1, read on the forward strand.
AGACCGACTACGTCGTCATCGAGCTGTAATCGAGTTCAGTCGCCTCCAGGCATGGCGGTCTGGGAGCGCCCGCGCCGCTGCATGGCTCACTCTCCTTCTTCGCTTTTGGTATGTCTCCAATGCTGGCGCAACAACTCCTGAACGGTCTGGTCATGGGGGCGGTCTACGGACTGTTCGCCCTCGGCTTCAATCTGATCTTCGGCGTCCATGGCATCTTGAACCTGGCCTATGGCGCGATCCTGATGGTCGGAGCTTTTGCCGGACTCGTGACCGTACTCAATGGCTTCCCTCTGTGGTCCGCCTTCATCATTGCCGCCATTGCCGCGGGCATCGTCTCCGTCGTCATCGACCTGGTGGCATTCCGACCCTTGCGGCGCAGCAATGAGATCGAATTTGCCGCGATCATCTCCAGTATCGGCGCCGACATGGTGCTCACCACATTGGCGCAGCGCCTGTCCAACACCCAGGTCTTCCGCTTTCCCTACGGCACCTTTCCCGATTTCGCTTTGACCTTTCTCGGCCTCAGGATCACGGGCCTGCAGATCACCATCGTGGCGACCGTCGCCATCATGGCTGCAGGGATCGCGATCTATCTCTATGGCACCTCCTTCGGGCGCCAGGTCCGTGCGGTTGCCGAAAGCGAGCGCGCGGCGTCTCTGCTCGGTGTCAACGCAAACAGCGTCTATCTCCAGACCTTCTTCATCTCCGGCGCCATGGCCGGCGTCGCGGGCGTCCTGGTGGGGCTTGCCTTCAACACCGTCCAGTTCTTGATGGGCGAACCCTATCTGCTGCGGGGCTTCGTCGTGCTCATCATCGGCGGATTGGGCAGCCTCAAGGGCGCTTTGGCAGCAGGCTTCCTGCTCGGCCTGATCCAGGCGCTCTGCACGGCCTATCTCCCCGCCGGCCTCAGTGATCCCGTCATATACGCTCTGCTCTTCCTCATCATTCTTGTCCGTCCCAGCGGCATTTTCGGCAGCGCTGTGAAGGACGTGCGGGCGGTGCGTCAATGACCGGGATCTTCGCCCCCTATTTTCCCATTCTGGACCTCGTTCTGATCCATTGCGGGCTCGCGCTCAGCCAATACATCGTGCTTCGCGCCGGGGTGTTCTCCGTGGCGACGGCCGGCTTCACCTCCATGGGCGCCTATGCGGCGGCCCTGCTCGCCCGCGATGCCGAGATGGGGGTCGCCTTGGCGCTGCTGGCGGCACTTGTCGTCGGCCTCGTGACGGCGATCATCTTGGCCCTGCCTCTAGCCCGGGTTCGCGGCGTCTATCAGGCGATCGCCACCTTGGCCTTCGTCCAGATCGTCCTGTCATTGATGTATTATGCGGAGGACGTGACCGGTGGTCCTCTTGGCCTGAACGCTATCCCGAAGACCGTCGGGACGGTCCATATCTTCGTGGCCGTTTGCGCCTGCCTCTACGTCATCATCGCGATTGGTCGCAGCCGCCTGGGCTCGGCCCTTGACGCGATCCGGCAGGATGAAATCGTCGCGGCCTCCTTGGGCGTCTCGGTACCACCCCTGCATCTCCTCGCCTTCGCCCTCAGCGGCGCGATCGCCGGTCTCTTCGGCGGCCTCATTGCCCTCCACACCTACAGCATCGAGCCCGCCCAATTCGGTTTCCCGCTCCTCGTCTCCATCCTGGCCATGGTGGTCCTCGGCGGGCGACGGTCGGTCTGGGGCCCAATCGTCGGGGCTCTCATCCTCACCATTCTGCCGGAACTGGCGCGTCCCCTGGCGGAAAACCGCGCCCTGATCCACGGCATATTGCTGGTGGTCATCATCGTCTTCCTGCCGCGCGGCATCGTCGACAGCCTGTCGGCCCGGTTTAAGAAGAACCCCTCTCGCTTGGAGCCTGATCGCGATGTCGCTGCGACTTGACGCCGTCTCGAAGAGCTTCGGCGGTCTCCTCGCCGTCTCGGACCTCAGCCTTGAGGTGCGGCCTGGGACTGTGACTGGCCTGATCGGCCCGAACGGGGCGGGCAAGACCACGGTCGTGAATCTCATCTCCGGGATCCTGGCCCCCACTGTCGGGACGATCTCCTTTGAGGATCGTGACATCACCACCTATTCGCCGACCGATGTCGCGCTGACCGGCATCGTTCGCACCTTTCAAAATGTGCGGCTCCTGCTCGACGCGACCGTGCTGGAGAACGTTGCCCTGGGGCTCTATCGCCACGGTACGGCCTCTTGGCTGTCCGCCCTTCTCGGCCTCCCGAGTGCCACGCGGGAAAAGCGCGCCATGCGTGACGAGGCCCGGGAACTGCTCGGCTCATTCGGCCTGGGGGCCTATCCTGATGCCCTGGTGGGCAGCCTCTCCTACGGTCATCAACGCCGCGTCGAGATCGCCCGTGCCTTGGCAGCCCGCCCTAAGCTGCTCCTGCTGGATGAGCCCGTCGCCGGCATGAACGACGTGGAAGCCGGCGAGCTTGGGGACATCTTCGTCGATCTTGCCGCCAAGGGCATGGCCGTCCTGCTGGTGGAGCACAACATGCGCCTGGTCACGGCCGTCTGCCGCGATGTCTACGTCTTGGATACGGGTCGTCTCATCGCCTCGGGCACGCCCGAAGCAGCCCTCAGATCGCCCGCGGTCCAGCAAGCCTATCTCGGAGCCTAGCCGATGCTCACCGTCGAAGATCTCACCATCTCCTATGGCGGCGTTCACGCGGTGCGCAATGCTTCCCTCGAGGTGCGTCAGGGGGAGATGGTCGCGCTGATCGGCTCTAACGGCGCGGGGAAATCCTCCCTCCTCAACGGCTTGAGCGGCATCGTCCGCCCCCGCTCGGGATCGGTCCGCATGGAGGGCCAGACCCTTTCGGGTCAGGCGGCCTATCGCATTGCTCGCCTCGGCCTCATTCAAGTTCCTGAGGGCCGTCATGTCCTCGGGTCCCAGACCGTGACGGAGAATCTTCTGCTCGGCCGTCTCGCCCTCGGTGATCGCCAGCCGCAGCAGGATCTTCCGCAGGTTTTCAAGCTGTTTCCCATTCTCAAGGAGCGTGCCGGCCAGCGCGCCGGCTCCCTCAGCGGCGGCCAGCAGCAGATGCTGGCCATCGGCCGCGCCCTCATGGGATCGCCCAAGGTCCTGCTCCTCGACGAACCCAGCCTCGGCCTTGCCCCGATCATCATTGCCCAGGTCTTCGAGGCCCTGCGCGCCTTGAACCAAGCGGGCCTCACCATCCTCGTTGTTGAGCAGAATGCCCGCCGCGCGCTCACCGTCTCCAAGCGCGCCTACATCCTCGAACGCGGCCGCATCGCCTATCACGGCGACAGCACCGATCTTCTCCACGACCAAAGGGTGACGGAATCCTATTTGGGCGTGATTGCCTGAACTGCCACGAAACGAAAAACATCGGAGGGAACAATGAAGAAGAGTTTGAGACTGCTGCTCCTGGGTCTTGCAGGTGCGGTTCTTTCTGCCGGCCCCGTCCTGTCGGCGGAAATCCCGATCGGCTTGATGCATGCCCTGACCGGCAATGTCGGCTTTGTCGGCACCACCATGGCCAACGGCGCCATTCTCGGAGCCGAGGAGATCAACAAGAACAAGGTTCTTGGCGACGACACGATTAAGCTGATCGTCGAGGATACGGCCAGCGATCGCAACCAGGCCATGAACCTGGTGACGAAGCTTGCCACCGCCGACAAGGCGCTCATGATCGTCGGCCCCACCTCAAGCATCGAATCCCTGGCCTCGGCCCCCGTCGCCAATGAGCAGGGCATCCCCCTCTACACGTTGGCGCTCTCCTCGGACATCTTCAAATCCGGCCCATGGGCCTTCAAGGGTCTCGTCGGCACCAGCGCCTATATGAAGCCCGTCGGCGAGTATATCGTCGGCACTCTCAAGCCGAAGCGCGTGGCGATCATCTTCGACCGCCAGAACGACTCGACCGTCACTCAGAAGAAGTTCCTCAAGGAAGACCTGGAGAAGAACGGCATCGAGATCGTGTCCGAAAACGGCATATTGGGCACGGATACCGATTTCTCCGTCATCGCCACCCAGGTCGTCGGCGAGAAGCCTGATGCAGTCTTCGTCGCCGCCCAGGCCCATGTCGGCGCAAATGTTCTGGCCCAGTTGCGTCAGGCCGGACTGCCGAAGGAAACCCAGCTCATCGGCTCCATGAACATGGCCGCACCGACCCTGATCAAGCTCGGCGGCGATGCCGTTGAAGGCACCCTGCTCGTCGGAGATTTCGCCCCGGATGGCTCGACCAATCAGGAGAGCAAGGATTTCGTCGCTGCCTACACGGCCCGCTTCGGGACCGCTCCCGACAATTTCGCCGCGGGCGGCTACGCGCAGATGAAGGTGGTGGGGACCATCCTGAAGGAACTTGGCCCGAACCCCACGCGTGAGCAGGTTCGCGACAAGCTGACATCGGCTGTCAAGAATGTTCCCGTGGTGCTGGGAACCGGAAGCTACAGCATCGGCGAGGGCCGTCAGGTCGAATACACCCCGGTCCTGCTGAAGGTCGAGGGCGGCAAGTTCGTCGGTGTGAAATAGACCTGATCCGTGAACTGCTCTGGCTCCCTGCCGACGGCGGGGAGCCAGGTCGATTTCAGCGTTCGACCGCTTCGACGAGCTCGGAAATGAATGGCGCCTGCACGTCCGCATTCACCTTGCAGTCGAGCAAGATCGGCTCGTTCCAATCCGCAATTTGCGTACTGAGCCGCTCCAGATCCTCCAGGCTGCGGATCGTGGCGCTCTGAAATCCCAATGTTTCCGCCAAAGGTCCGAAGTCGATATCGGCGAAGACTGAGGTCGCCTCAGGCAGGTTGCGCTGTCGGCAGAATTGCAGCTCTGCGCCGTAGGCACAGTCATTGACCACGACGATGACCAGCGGAATGCCGTTGCGTGCCACCGTCTCGAGCTCGGACAGGCTCATCAACAGGCCGCCATCGCCGATGACGAGGATATTCGTCTCCTCCGGCCGTCCGATGGCAAATCCAAGCGCGGTTCCGAACCCTGCTCCCATGGAGGCAAAATCGCTGCTCACCTTGAGATGGCCTGGCCCGTCGACCGACAGATAGCCCGCCACCATGAGGAAGTTTCCGGCGTCATAGATCAGATTCCGCTTCTGCGGCAGCAGCCTGTTGAGGGCCACCGCCAGCGACCGTGGATCCAGGGTACGATTTGTGTTAGCGGGCTGAAAATCTCCTTCGATGTCGAAGGTCGCGATCTCGCGGAGCACCGTCTCGTTGTGGAAGGGCCTGTCGCGCTCGGGCCCTCGTTCCACCTGAGCCCCCATCCGCTCTGCCACCTCCCTCACGTCCCCCACCACGGCGACATCGGCCGGGTGCCATCGCCCGATATTGCGCCGGGAATGATCAACTTGGATGAGAGGAACTTCGGGCAAGGCCTTGCCTTTGCTCGTCGTATAGAAGTTCAGGCTTGCGCCGAAGACGAGCACGCAATCGGCTTGCTCGATGTATTTCCGGCCGAGGGAATGGGAGAATGAGCCGCAAACGCCGAGATTGAGGCGATGCCCCCGAAACAGGTCTTTGCCCTTGAAGGTGGTAGCCAGCAGGGCGCCGGTCGTTTCCGCCAACCGCTCCAGGGCCTCCCGCGCACCGGCGCGATGGGCGCCCTGCCCCGCCAGGATGAGCGGCCGCCGGCTGGTCGCAAGCAGCGCCATGGCGGCTGCAAGTCCAGCCTCTCGCACCTTCGGCGTGCTCGCGGCAACGGCGAGGGCGGGTGCTTCCGCCTCAGCAGCGTCGATCTGCGCGTTCTGCACGCTTGCCGGAATATGCAGGGTAACCGCGGCGCCCTTCAATGCGGCGGTGATCGCCGAAGCGAGTGTCGCCCGCGCCGTATGCGTGCTGGTGACGGAGAATGTCTGGAGGCCCGCCGCCGCCATGACGGCGGTGGCATTATAGGCCTTGTAGTCCGGGCCGATGCCGTTCGGGTCGGCATCAGGCTCGCCATCGCCCATGATGATCAGCACCGGTGAACCGCTGCGCGCCGCGACCATGATGCCATGCATGCCATTTGCTGCCGCGGGCCCGCGCCCGATCACCGCGATTCCGAGCCGACCTGTCGCTGCCGCATATCCTTCCGCCGCCAGCACGGCATTGGTCTCGTGCCGCGCCGAGCAGAGCCGGACACCGATGGCGTCCAGAGCCACGAAGAGCCCGATCGTATCGTCGCTCATCAGGCCGAAACATGTATCGGTCCCCAGGCGGGCGATGTCCTCGGCCAGCACCTGGTAGACCGGCGTCTGCATGGTGGTCATCTGATCTCCTGCTGGCGTTTCTGTTCATCTGAAGACCGGGCCGACGGACGTCGCCCAGGTGTTAATCAAAGCGACCAAGCGCTAGGAAGCTGCACAATTCTGATGTCGGCTTGAATGGGTGATCCGGCCCCCCTGTCAGCACTCGGACTTATTTCGTCCCCACGATGCTGGCTGCGAAGTCGCGGGAGATGTCGTTGATATCCATCCGCTCGGGCCGATACCATTCTCCGGCCCAGTTCAACGCACCGAGCAGCAGCAACCGTACCGAATCCGGCGAAATCGAGGGATCGATCAGCTTCGCGTCGTAGAGTTCCTGGACCAGGCCCTCCCATAGCGTCTCATAACGCCGCCTCTCCACCCGACAGCCGCTGCGCACCGCCTGGGGAAGAAAGGCGAAGGCGCGGATGCTGGCGGAGGTATAGTTGCTATGCTCCAGCGACGACAGCAGATGGCCCTTGATCGCCGCCTCGAGCCGCTGGCGCGGTGTCGCATCCTTCGGCAGGCTGTCCAGGGCCTTGGCCACAGCATTATAGACGACGAGCACGCCTTCGTTCACCACCGCCTCTACGATAGCATCTTTCGAAGGGAAGTGATGATAGATGCTGCCGCCCTTGATCCCCACCTCCGTGGCGATGGCGCGCGTCGTGGTCGCCTCGTAGCCCTTGAGCCGCAACAGCAGCGCGGCGGCATTCAGGATCTGCCGTCGGACACCGATCGCTTCGATCTCGTTGTCCTTGACCTGCCCCCCATCATACGCCGCGATGGCCTGCTCTTGCTCCATGTCCTCATCCTACAACATGCGCGGCATCCGCGAGAAGCCCCCAGGATGCATCCGTCGGCCTCGTCCGCCGCATCAGCAGTCGCGCCGAGCCGGTCTGGGCGATGGTCCCGTCCTGATTGATGAGGGTGATCGCAAGCTCCACGATCCCCCGCTCGGGATCTCGGACGGCGCGCTTTCCGGACACTTCGATCAGGGCGTGGATCGTATCGCCGGACCGAACGGGCGCTTTGAAGTCCCATGTGACCCCGAGCAGCGCCACCACCGTTCCATCGATGAGGTCAAGACGCGCCGCCAGTCCGAAGGCAACGCCGATGCCGAGGGGCCCATGCGCGATCCGTCCACCGAAGTCGGTGTTCGCCGCAAACTCCTCGTCCGTGTGAACCGGATTATAATCGCCCGTCAGGCCGGCGAAAGTCCCGACATCGGCTTCCGTGATGGTCCGACCTGGCGTCAAGTATCGCTGGCCAATCTCGAATTCTCCGAACACGCGTCCCATGAAAACCTTTCCACTATGAGCCGGCAAGCAAGGCCGCTGATGAGTAAGTCACGACCTTTGCCGTCAGGCCTGGGCCTCGTCCCGCAGATCCTTTCTGCGGATCTTGCCGGTCACCGTCATCGGCAGGCTCTCTCGGAACTCGATCTGTCTCGGATATTCATGCGCCGACAGCCGCGCCTTGACGAAGGCCTGGACGTCCGCATGAACCGCCGCATCGATGGCGATACCCTCCCGCGCCACGATGAAGGCTTTCACGACCTCCCCGCGCACCGGGTCGGGAACGCCCACCACGGCCACCATGGCCACGGCCGGATGTGCCATCAGACACTCCTCGATCTCGGTTGGCCCGATGCGATAGCCGCTGGAAATGATGACGTCGTCATTGCGGGCGTGAAACCAGAAATAGCCGTCTTCATCACGGCTGCCGGTATCGCCCGTCAGCAGCCAGCCATTGCGGAACTTGTCCTCTGTCGCTTCGGGCTTGTTCCAGTAGCGCAGGAAGAACACGGGGTCCGGCGCCTTGATCGCGATGGTGCCCGTAGCACCTGGCGGCAGGGGATGGCCGTCACCATCGACGACCTCCACCACATGGCCGGGCATTGCCCTCCCCATGGAGCCTTTCTTGAGCTCCATGATGGATGCGCAATTGCCGATCGTCAGATTGGCCTCGGTCTGGCCGTAGAATTCGTTCATCGTCAGCCCGAAGCTTTCGCGGCCCCACTCCAGCATCTCGTCGCCGAGCCGCTCGCCGCCGCTTGCCACACTGCGCATCTTGTAGCCGAAGCGCTCCTGCGGCCGGCTGACCTGGCGCATCATCTTGAGTGCGGTCGGCGGCATGAAAGAATTGCGCACGCCGTGGCGGGCGAGCAAGGCGAAGGCCTCCTCGGGGTCGAATTTCTGCAGCCGCTTGGCGACCACCGGCACGCCGTGGAACAGCGACGGCAACAGCACATCCATCAATCCCCCGGCCCAGGCCCAGTCTGCCGGTGTCCACATCCGGTCGCCGGGCTGGGGAAAGAAGTCATGGGGGAATTCGACCCCGGGCATGTGCCCGAGCAAAACGCGGTGGCCGTAAAGCGTGCCCTTGGGATTGCCGGTCGTGCCCGACGTATAGACCATGATCGCCGGATCGTCCGAAGCTGTGTCCACGCGCGTATGATCAGCTGAGGCGCGTTCGAGCAGCGCTGTCCACTCCAGCACGCTTCCCTCATGGCGGTCCTCGATGGCGATCAGCACGGGCGGCGCCTCCAGCGCGCCCACGATATCGAGGAGCTTCTCGATCCCCGAGCTGTTGGACACGACGGCTTTGGCGCCGCTGTCCTTAAGCCGGTAGTCCAGTGCTTCCGGACCGAACAATGTGAACAGAGGCAGTGCAATTGCGCCAATCCGGTAAGCAGCCAGATGCGTAATGATGGCCTCCGGGCATTGCGGCAGCAGGATCCCCACTCGGTCGCCCCGCACGACCCCATGCGCCGACAGCGCGTTGGCGAGCCGCTTCGACTGCTCCTGCAGATAGGCGAAGCTCAACTCCCTGGCGCCATCCCCAGCCTCGAAGATGATGGCCGTCCCGCCCGCCGCCGCATGGCGGTCGCAGATCGCCTCGGCGATGTTGAACCTGTCTGGCACGGCCCAGCGGAAGCCGGCACAGACCTCCTCATATGTCCTCCCCGACAACGTCATTCGATTTCCCTTGTATCGCTCCCTAGCGCTTGGTAGGTCTAAAGCATTCTTTGGCTGCCGGCAAGTCGGGCACCCAATCGGGTCGTCACGGAAACAAGAGATCGGGAAAATGCCTGTGTTGGACACGAGGGTCCGGACCGATCCGGGCTTTGAACAGAACACGTCTGCCTATGACACCCTTTTGCAGCTTCTGCGCGATCGCCACCGTCATGTTCTCATGGGCGGCGGCGAGAAATTTCGCGATCGTCACCGCCAGCGGGGCAAGATCCCGGTGCGTGAACGCATCGACCATCTTGTGGATCCGCTCTCGCCTTTTCTGGAACTGTCGCCTCTGGCCGCTTGGGAACTCTACGGCAATGAGGTGCCCTCCGCCGGCATCGTGACCGGCATCGGTGTCGTCGCCGGCACGCCCTGCATGATCATCGCCAATGATGCAACGGTTAAGGGCGGCTCGTTCTTCCACGAAACCGTCAAGAAGCACCTGCGCGCCCAGGAGATCGCCCTCGAAAACCGTCTTCCCTGCATCTATCTGGTGGATTGCGGCGGTGCCTTTCTCCCCGAGCAGGACCGCGTCTTTCCGGACCGCGACCATTTCGGAGGCACCTTCTTCCAGCAATGCCGCATGTCCGCCGCCGGCCTGCCGCAGCTTTCAGCCGTCTTCGGCGGCTGCACGGCGGGCGGCGCCTATATTCCCGCCTTGTCGGACGAGGTGGTGATGGTCCGCGGCAGCGGCCGCATTCATCTCGGTGGCCCACCCATCGTCAAGGCCGCCATCAACGAGATCGTCGATGGTGAAACCCTCGGCGGTGCCGAGATGCATTCCACCGTCTCCGGCGTCTCCGATTACATCGCCGGGACGGAGCTGGAGGCGATTGGCAAGCTGCGCGACATCGTCGCCGCCCTCAATTGGCCGCAGCAGCATCGGACGACGGCGCGCGAGACCCGTGAACCGCTTCACGATCCGGCTGAGCTGGGTGGCATCGTCGGCACCGATCTTAAACAGCCCTTCGACGTCCGCGAAGTCATAGCTCGCATGGTCGATGGCAGCGAGTTCCAGGAGTTCAAACCCGCCTATGGCGCCACTCTCGTTTGCGGCTTTGCCTGGATCCACGGCGAGCCCGTGGGCATCCTCGCCAATAATGGCGTGCTTTTCTCCGAATCCGCGGTGAAAGGCGCCCATTTCATCGAGCTCTGCGATCAGCGCCGCATCCCGCTCCTCTTCCTCCAGAACATTACCGGTTTCATGGTGGGCACCGAGGCCGAGCGCGGGGGGATTGCCAAGCATTCGGCAAAGTTGGTCTACGCGGTGGCGAATGCCCGCGTCCCCCGTTACACGGTCATCATCGGCGGCTCCTACGGCGCCGGCAATTACGGCATGTGCGGCCGCGGTTTCCAGCCCCGCTTTCTCTTCGCCTGGCCGAATGCCAGGATCGCCACCATGAGCGCCGACGTCGCCGCCGCGGTGGTCACCGACCTCCGCCGCGCCAGCCTCAGTCGCGGTGCCGCCGACGAGGCCGAGATCGCGCGCGTCCATGAGGCGACGCGCACCCAATTCGATGAGCAGAGCACGCCCTATTATGCCACGGCTCGGCTGTGGGATGACGGCATCATCGAACCCGCCCAGACCCGCGACGTTCTCGGGCTCTGTCTTGCACTGGCCGCTCGCGAGATCGATCTGCCGGACCACCGCCCCGTCTATCGGATGTAGACCCATGATCGGATCCCTGCTCATCGCCAACCGGGGCGAGATCGCCATCCGCATCATGCGCACCTGCCGCAAGCTCGGGATCCGCACGATTGCGGTCTATTCCGACGCCGACCGGGAAGCTCGCCATGTGGCCTACGCGGATGAGGCGGTGCGCATCGGGCCTGCCGCCGCGCGCGACAGCTACCTTCGCCCTGATGCCATCATGGAAGCAGCCATCCGCACGCGTGCCGAGGCTATCCATCCCGGCTATGGCTTCCTCTCCGAACGTCCGGACCTGCCCCTGCTGTGCGCCCAAGGGGGCCCGGTCTTTGTGGGACCCTCTGCTGACTGCATCATCGCCATGGGGCCCAAGATTGGCTCGAAGCACATTGCCGAGCGCGCCGGCGTGCCGAGCGTGCCGGGCTATTCCGGTGAGGACCAGTCCACCGGTCGCCTGGCTCAGGAAGCGTTGCGCATCGGCTTCCCCCTGATGCTGAAGGCCTCTGCCGGCGGCGGCGGCAAGGGCATGCGCCGCGTCTTCGATGCCGCCGAGTTGAACTCTGCCCTCGACCTCGTGCGCCGTGAGGCTGAATCGGCCTTCGGTGACCCTGCGCTCCTGATCGAGAAGCTGGTCCAGCGCCCCCGTCACCTCGAAGTCCAGGTGGCCGGCGACAGCCACGGCAACGTTGTCCACCTCTTCGAGCGCGACTGCTCCGTCCAGCGCAACAACCAGAAGGTCCTCGAGGAGGCCCCTGCCCCCAATCTCGCGCCCGCAATCCGCGCCCGGCTTCTTGAACGCGGGCTCGCTTTGGCAAAGGCGATTTCCTACGACAATCTCGGGACCGTGGAGTTCATCCTTGAAGAGGGGGAGGATGATCCCTGGTTCCTCGAGATGAACACCCGCCTCCAGGTCGAGCATACCGTCACTGAGGCGATCACGGGTTTCGACCTCGTGGAATGGCAGATCCGCATTGCCTCCGGTGAGCGGCTGCCGGCTCTGCAGGAGGAAATTCATCAACACAGCCATGCCATCGAGGCGCGGATCACTGCGGAGCGGGCCGATCAGGGGTTTCGCCCGGATGGTGGCCCTATCCGGCTTTATCGCGAGCCGGCCGGACTCCGGATCGACAGCGGTGTTGCAGCGGGCTCTGAAGTCACCCTCTTCTACGACAGCCTTCTCGCCAAGGCGATTGCAACGGGAGACACCCGCGCACTTGCCTGCGCCAAGCTCGCGCGCGGCCTGCGCGACTTCCCGATCTTCGGGCCCTCCACCACCATCCCCTTCCTTGTCGAGGCCATCGAGCATCCGATCTTCGTCGAGGGTCGTGCCACGACTCGCTTCATTGAGGATGCCTTTCCGGAGGGATGGTTACCGGCGAGACCCCTGGCGCGACTGGCCCGTGCGGCTGCAGCAATTCTGGAGGTCTGCTCCGCACCCGCGGCTTCGACAGCAAACTCTGCTTGGTCGCGGCTTGCCGGCTTCCGCCTCTTGGGTCCAGCCGGCGGTCTCTCCGAGGCGCATCTGGTCGCCACCGACGAGACCGCGACGACGGCTTTGACGATCCTGGCTTGCGCCGACGGAACCCACAGCGTCAGTGACGATCAGGGCACTCTCCGCCTGGGCGTCACCACGGACGGCGATGCGGTCGTCATCGAGTGCGATGGCACTCTTCACCAGGGGATCTTTGAACGCTCCGGCGGCAAAGTGCGATTGCTGCTTGCCGGCGAAATCTATGAGTTCGCACTGGCGTCGGCCGTGGCGGTCCTCGCCGGCGCCGGTGCCGGTGCGGCGGGATCTGGTTCGATTCTCGCCCCCATGCCCGGCGTCGTGGTGGAGGTGAGGATGGCCATCGGCGACACGGTCGAGGCCGGCGACATCGTGATTATTCTTGAATCCATGAAGCTGTTCAGTTCCCTGAAGGCTGAGACGGGGGGCGTGGTGACCGACATCGCCTGTCGGCCGGGAGATACGGTTCCCGCAGGCAAGCGGCTCGCCTTGATCGAGCCCGCATCGGCAGCGTGACGGAGCCCTTCCGACCATTCCTTTGACGCACTCATCCAAGACGCGGAGGTCACCCATGGCAGGTCTGTATTTCGAGGAGTTCTTCGTGGGCCAGGAGTTCCATCACGCCTTCAGCCGAACGGTGACGGAGATGGACAACACGATGTTCAGCCTGCTGACGATGAACCCGCAGCCTTTGCATATCGACGCCCATTTCGCCGCTCAGACCGAATTCGGCGAGCGCCTGTTCAACAGCCTCTATACGCTCGGCATCCTGGTCGGCATGACCGTCTATGACACGACGCTCGGGACCACCGTGGGCAATCTGTCCATGACCGACGTGAAGTTTCCGCGGCCCGTGTTCCATGGCGACACCCTGAAGGCGCATACCAAGATCCTCTCCACCCGCCCCAGCAAGTCGCGCCCCACTCAGGGCCTCGTCGAGTTCGAGCACACCGCCACCAACCAGCGCGAGGAGGTGGTGGCCAGCTGCCGCCGCGTCGGCCTCATGCTTTGCCGCCCCAAGGCCTGAACCCCATGCGATCCAGCTGAGAGGATTGCCCCCGGATCCCATTGATTGGGCCGCCCTCCTCCGCTGCCAAATTTGCTCTGCTGCGACGCGCAGGCGCGGTCGCCCCCCGCTGACCAGCGCGCTCTTGTCATTCTTCAGCCACAATCGCGCTGCCGCGGGTTGCGCTTCCGACCTTATGTCTTTATATAGATGATCTCGCTGCAAAGAGCGGGGCCTGGATCCATCCCAGGCCTGAACCTCGAGATCGGATGAAATCCCCTCGTTAAATCAAATATAAAACGGAAGAAAAAATTGGAAATTCTTCTGATTAGTTTTGGACATTATGGTTTCGAAGATATCAGCAAAAAACGTTTATAAAATATTCGGGAATGGTCCCGACGATGCCCTTCGAATGCTGCAAGAGGGGCGGGATAAAGACGCGGTCTTCGAAGCAACGGGACAATCCGTTGGGGTCCAGGATGTCAGTTTCGAGGTCGAAGAGGGCCATATTTTTGTGGTCATGGGCCTGTCGGGCTCCGGAAAGTCGACCCTCATTCGGATGATCAACGGCCTGATCAGGCCCACGGCTGGCGTCATTGCCATCGACGGCGCCGATATCAGCCGTGCCACGGCGGAGGACCTTCGCGCCGTTCGTCGCGAGAAGGTGGCCATGGTCTTCCAGCATTTCGCCCTGTTCCCGCACAAGACCGTGGTTGAAAACGTGGCCTTCGGGCTGAAGATCAAGGGCGTTTCTTCCGCGGAGCAACGGGCTCGGGCACTGACGGTGCTCGAACAAGTGGGACTTGCCGAGCGCGCGGATCGATATCCCGACGAGCTCTCCGGCGGCATGCAGCAACGGGTGGGTCTGGCACGAGGCTTGGCCTCGGATCCCCAGATCCTGCTGATGGATGAGCCCTTCGGCGCCCTCGACCCGCTCATCCGCAGCGACATGCAGGAGGAATTGCTCGAACTGCAGCGCCGGCTCAAGAAGACGATCGTCTTCATCACCCATGACCTGCATGAGGCCCTGACGCTGGGCGACCGCATCGCCATCATGCGCAACGGCCGCTTCGTCCAGGTGGGATCGGCGGAGGAAATCGTCGGATCGCCGGCCGACGGCTATGTGTCGGCCTTCACCAGCGACATCGACCGCTCGCGTGTCTTCACGGCCGCGAGCGTGGCGACGCCGGCCACGATGGTGGAACTCTCATCCACCGGTCCTCACGAGGCGATCAGCGTCATGGAGGAAAAGGCGCTGGATGCTCTGCACGTGACCGATGCAGGTCGGGTTGTGGGCCTCGTCACCTACCGCGATGCGATCGCCGCCGCGCGCAGCGGACATGTATCCCTGGACGAACACGTGACGGCCAATTGGCCGACCAGCGCTCCTCACGCCCATCTGAACACGCTCTATTCCGTGGCCGGGCGGGGTTTGCCGATCCTGCTCAAAGACGATGACGGCCTGCCGGCCGGCGTCGTCGCCCCGAAGGCGGTGTTCGCGAAGCTTGCAGGAGAGGCGTGATGGACCTGATCAGCCCGTCCGATTTCTTCTCGCTTCCCTTCGCCGACTGGGTGAACACCTTCGTCAAGGATTGGTTGGTACCGAACTTCCGCCCCTTCTTTCGGATGATTCAGTGGCCTGTGGTGCAGGTGTTGAACGGCCTGGCCGCAGGTCTCAACGCGACGCCCATGATCGTCTTCACCGCGATCCTGTCGCTGGTCGCTTGGCGCACTGCCGGACGCGGAGTGGCGGTGTTCACGCTGCTCGCCCTGTGCTTCATCGATCTCATCGGATTGTGGCCTGAGACCATGACAACGCTCGCCATGGTGGTCACCGCAGTCCTGTTCTGCGTCGTCATCGGCATACCGTTGGGCATCGCGTCCGCCCGCAGCGATCTCTACGAGGCGATCCAGCGGCCGGTTCTCGACATCATGCAGACGATTCCCTCATTCGTCTATTTGGTGCCGATCGTCATGTTGTTCGGCGTCGGCGTGGTCCCGGGGATCATCGCTACCATCATTTTCGCCCTGCCCCCCATCGTGCGCCTGACCGATCTCGGCATCCGCAATGTCCGCGAGGACCTCACCGAAGCGGCGGACTCCTTTGGCGCCACCCCGTGGCAGACGCTGTGGGAAGTTCAGTTTCCCCTCGCGATGCGCACCATCATGGCGGGCCTGAACCAGACCCTGATGCTGGCCCTGTCGATGGTCGTGATCACCGCCCTCATCGGTGCTGGCGGCCTCGGCCTGACCGTTTTCACCGGCCTCGGCCGGCTCGACGTGGGCAAGGCGACGGCAGGCGGAGTGGGCATTGTATTGCTTGCCATCATCCTCGACCGCATCAGCCAGGCTCTGGGAAAGCGCAAATCGGTGCCCACGGTATCGCTGTTTGCAACCCTTCGCTCATTTTTCGTGCCGGCCAAACGCTCGGCCGGCGCGCCCGAACGGGCCGTCTGAGGCCTGTCGTCAACGACCTTGCATCGAGCAGGGTCTACCTCGCGCGATCCGCCGTCCCGCGAGTAACAAAAATCAAGGAGAGAGACTCATGACGAAACCCAAATTTTCGCGGCGCCTGACCGCTGCCGCCATGGCCGCCGGAATGGCCCTGAGCCTGCCGCTGGGGACGGCGCAAGCGCAGGAAAAACCCGGAGAAGGCACGACTGTCAAGATGGGGCAGGCAACCTGGGATACCGGTTGGTTCCATGCCGCGATCTACAAGAAGCTGCTCGAAGACCTCGGCTACACGGTCGAAGGACCAACGACATTGGACAATCCGCCCTTCTACCAAGCCATGGCGCAAGGCGACCTCGATTTATGGGTGAATGGCTGGTTTCCGCTCCACAACACCTATGAGAGCACCTTCAGCAACGGCGCCGAGAAGATCGGCTATGTGGCAAAGGGTGGCGCGCTCGAGGGATATCTCGTCGACAAGGCATCGGTCGAGAAGTTCGACATCAAGACGCTCGATGATTTCAAGCGCGACGAGGTCAAGAAGGCCTTCGACCGTGACGGCGACGGCAAGGCGGATCTGGTGGCCTGCCCGCCCGGTTGGGGCTGCGAAGTCACCATCGAGCACCATCTCGACGCCTACGGATTGCGGGATTCGGTCAACCCGATCAAGGCGAGCTACGCAGCCTCAATGGCCGACGCGGTGGCCGCTCACGGCGAAGGCAAGCCCATCCTTTTCTATACGTGGACACCAAACTGGACGGTCGACGTCCTGAAGCCGGGTAAGGATGTCGTGTGGATCGAGGTTCCCAAGGTCGATCTGCCCGAGGCTCAGAAGAGCCTGGAGGACGCCGCCACCATGGCAGGCGTTGCAGGCTGTGTCGAAGATCCATGCCGCTTGGGCTTTCCCGCCAACGATATTCGCCCGGTCGCCAACAGTGAGTTCGTGAAGGAGAACCCGGCAGCGAAGGTGCTGCTGGAGGAGGTCAGCATCCCCATCGCAGACATCTTTGCTCAGAACGCGACGATGAATAAGGGCGAAGGCGATTCAGAGGATATCGCGCGCCATGCCGATGAATGGGTCGAGGCCCATGCCGATCTGGTGAAGGGCTGGCTTGATAAGGCCCGCACCGCTGCCGATTGAGGGGAGCGTGGTGGGCGCCTGAGGGGCGCCCACCGCACACATTCATCTGTTGATTGAGGACGGCATCGTAATGACAATTTCTGGCAGAGCGGATCAGGCCACGCCTGAGACTACCCTGGGCCTGCGCATCGCCATGGCGCGCGAAGCCCTGGGCCTGGCGCCGGTGGAGGCGGCCCATCGGCTGGGAGTGCAGGTGGAGACATGGAACGCCTGGGAGAGTGATTCAGACAAACCCCGGCCCAACCGTCTCGTGATGATGGCCGGACTGCTGGGTGTCGGACTGACCTGGCTTATGGCTGGCATGGGGCCGGCGCCAACCCCTCGGAACCAGGAGGACGATGCCAGCGACGTGCTGCGGGATCTGGAAGCCGCCTCCGCGGAGGCTTTCCAATCGCAACAACGCGTCCAGGCCCTGGTCAACCGTCTGCGCAATGAAGCCCCTCCGCCGCGCGGGAGTTCTGCCCAGGTTGTCATGGAGGGATAGGTAAGACCTCGATGATCTCCCTAAGGTTGGACGCAGTCCAGGTCCTTAGGGAGACACTACGATGACGAGCGGCAGCGGCATTAACGGGCCGACCGACCGGTCTCGAATACCAGGAGCGTCGACCCTCCGGATGCTCCCGCCGAGACGCTTAGAGCCCAAGGCCGCGATAGGGAGGAGCACCGTAATACTCGTCGATGCTGCGGGTATAGTCTTCGTTCCATCGGGGATTTTCTCTCGCCGCGTAAGACGGCGCTCCCGTTAAGGTGTCTTTGTCCAGGTCGATCACATACCCGCCTTGTGCTGTGTCATAATCCAGCACACTCCATGGGAGGGGGTGGTAGCTTTCTCCCATGCCGAGGAATCCGCCAAAGGACATGACGGCATAGGCAACTTGTCCGGAGCGCTTGTCGATCATCACGTCATAGATCGAGCCGAGGCTTTCGCCCTGCCGGTTATAGACATTCGTGCCCTCCACCTTGCTTGCAGCGATGAGTGTTCCCGTCTCGTCGGCTGAAACATCGGTGGTCTGCGCGTTGTAACTTGTCATTATGCCGCCTCCTGATGGCTGAACTGATGAAACCGCCAGGTCCGGACAATGTTCCGGATCCGCGATCAGGCGCACCAATTGTGAGCCGCCGTAAACACTTCGAACCGGAACCTTGATCCAGTGGAGACATTCTCGACTCTGTTGAGGATCGAGTGACGAACAGGGAACCGTGCAGGATGCCGGATCACGGGGAGCGAGAATGTGCGGCGTGGTCACTCCCCCGAAGGCGAACGATCCGTCACGTCCTGGGGGCGTTTTTCATCTGCGCGGCCTCCTTCACCGCGGCCGCTCAGGAACCTGCCGACCAGGATAGGCATCGCGGCGTTGCCCTGGAGGCTCTCAATGCTGATCGAGAGCGCAATGGCTTGGGCCCCCTCGGTTTGGGAGAGGCTCTCAATCGGGCAGCAGCAACTCACGCCGAAGACATGCTGAAGCGCAACTTCTACGCGCACACATCGCCTGAAGGAGAGACCGTCCAGGATCGCTATGTCGCGGCCGGCGGTAGCCGATGGGAGCTCGTGGCGGAGAACATTGCCCGCTGCGTCGGCTGTTCACTGTCGGCGGACATGGTGCGCAAACTACAGCAGGACTGGATGGAGAGCCCCGAGCATCGCCGCAACATCCTCGCCCGCGGCCTCGAGCGTTTCGGCTTCGGCATCGTCCTTGGTGACGACGGAACGCTCTATGCAGTACAGACCTTTGCCGGTCCTGGGGTTGCGCAAAACCTCGCCGAGGGCGAATCGGCTCAGCCTGTCAAGGGCAAGCAAGCCGCCGGGATCATGCTCGACAAGATTAATGCGGTGCGACGGCAATCTGGCGCTTCGCCCCTCCGGCTCAGCGAGACACTGTCGACGGCCGCAAGCGCGCTCTTGCCCGAAAGCGACGACGAACCCTTTGCCGTGCGCGCCGAAGGCGGCCTCTACGACGCTTTACCGGACGATCGACCGCGGCAATGGCGTCGGCTCGCGACGGCATCGGGCGCCTGTGGCGGCTGTGGCCGTGAGCCCGCCCGCTCCGACGTGGCAGCCTTCGCAGACAACTGGCTCGAGGACCCGGGCATCCGACGCTCTCTGCTGGATGAAAACCTCACTCATCTCGGCTTCGACATCACCGCGAACGGAGAGGGCAAGAAGCTGGCCGTCGCGGTTCTCGGCGAGTACCAGTGAGGCCACACCGGCCGGTCAGGAATCCATGCAGCCGTTAAAGTCGAGGCACTCGCGCAGCAGCCGAGCCCTAAAAACGCCCTCCGTCAGGAGTGCGCCGCGGAGTACCCGAGCAAGACAGAAGGCATCACGGATAGGCTGAGATGTGTTCTTGGGACTCTCGAAAATTTCTCACACCTCCTCAAAGAACGGCGGCGGCTTCAGAAGGACAGCGCATCCTCCAGCCCATCCTGCTTCTGCCCGCGCGCCACGATCTGCAGCATGCCATCGCGCAGCGGCCGTTGCAGCGCGGCCGCCTCCGACCAGTCCGCCCGCATCCAGACATCGCGCTCCTCAGCGGTGGTGAGGATCACCGGCATGGCTTTGGGGTGGATGGGCGCCACCTCTGCATTGGGCTCCGTGGTCAGGAAGCCATAGAGGTCGCAACTGACCTCCCCCTCCTTCACCTTGCGCACACAGGTCCAAGGCGTCCAAAGCCCGGCGAAGAACGCCAGCGGCCGGCTCTCGTCGAAGGCAAACCAGATGTCACCGCCCGCTTCGGCATTGAACTCTGAGAAGCTCGTGAACGGCACCAGGCACCGATTCTCGCGCCCAAGCCAGCGCCGCCAATGCTGGCTGCCGACATTGCGGATGTTGGTCGTGCCCTTGTCGGGCTCCCTCCGCAGCAGCTCCTTGAAATCGACGGCCTGGCCCTTGGCCTCCAGCTTCTGCGCCCGCCTTTGCGTGGCCTCCATGAGCGCCCTTTGCGACGACGGCATGCCCCAGCGCGCCATGACCATCTCCAGGCCTTCCGGCGCGTTGCGGATGATGGGGGCCGAGTAATCCGGAAAGATCCCTGGCAGCGGCGGCAGGTTCCCCGTGCCGTCGCGCCAAGGGCGGATCAGCTCGTTGATCGCCTGCTGGCCCTTGGTCTGGCTGTAGAGGTTGCACATGACGGTTACCGATCGTAGTCCGCCATATAGGACGTGGCCTCAGCTGCCGACAAGGCGTCGGCGGCATAGGTGAATGTCCCCTTTTCCTTCACTTCCCGAGCAGCGCGCATGAAGCCGCCAAGGGCAGCGCGGGCCAGCGATCCGCCGACACTGATGCGCTTCACGCCGGCATCCTCGAGCTGGGCGACGGAAAATGAGGGGCCCGACAGGCCCATGACCACATTGACCGGACAAGTCACGGCCGAACACACCGTCCTGATGGCCTCGAGGCCGGGGAGCCCGGGGGCGTAAACCACATGCGCGCCGGCCCGCTCGAAGGCCTGAAGACGGCGAATGGTATCCTCCAGATCCGGTCTTCCATGCAGGAAGTTTTCCGCCCGCGCCGTCAAAATGAACGGACGGTTTCGCGCCTGTTCCGCCGCAGCAGCCACTCTCTCCACGGCGAGGGCGAAGTCGAAGATGGGCCTGTCCGGATCGCCGGTCGCATCCTCGATGGAGCCGCCCACCAGCCCGATCTCGCTGGCCAGCGCGATGGTCTCCGCACAGGCTGCCGGCTCTGATCCGAGTCCGTCCTCGAGATCGGCGGAGACAGGCAAATGCGTCGCCTCAACGATGTCTTTGGCATTTCGCAGGACCTCGTCCCGCGACAGGGCTGCCGCTGAATCTCGTCGTCCGATGGAAAATGCAAAGCCGGCGCTGGTCGTGGCCAGGGCTTCGAAGCCCAAGGCCGTCAAGATCCGAGCCGACCCGGCGTCCCAGGGATTTGGGATGACGAAGGCACCCGACCGCGTATGCAGGCTCCGGAACCGCTCGAACTTCTCTTGCGACATTGTCATGTCTCAGCTCCCGGTCATGTCTCAGCTCCCGCTCCCGCTCCCGACCCCGGCCCCCGGCCCCCGGCCCCAAGAGTTCGGCCAGGAGCCGCCTCCCGGAACAGAATAAGAACATATTTGGGAACAACGTCAACGGCCATGACGATTAAAGATGGTTTCGTCAACAAACAACGCCACTGCCGCCCCAGCGCGGAGCTCCGTGACACCCGTCTGGAGACCCCGCTCGACCCGTGATATGACGTGAGCGTGCCCTCCATGGAACCCGCATGTCGCTCATCTCGAGTAGGCTTCTCACCGAACCCGCGCCCCTGTCTTGGATCGTCCATCAGCGCTGGCATCCCTGGCTCGTCCTTGGGCTGGTCTGCGTGGGCGCCTTTGTCGGCCAGCTCGATGCCACCATCGTCCAGCTTGCGCTTCCGTCCCTGGGTGCGACCTTCGATGCTCCCCTCCAGCATGTCAGCTGGGTCGCGCTGGCCTATCTCCTGGCCTTTGCCTCGTTCCTGCCGATCTTCGGTCGCCTCTGCGAGATGTTTGGCCGAAAAAGTCTCTATATCGTGGGCTACGCCCTCTTCATTGTCGCAAGTGCCCTTTGCGGTTTGGCCGCGACATTGGAGCAATTGCTGCTTTTCCGCGTCCTGCAGGGGATCGGCGGCTCTCTGCTGGGAGCGAACTCGATCGCCATTCTGGTTGCGACCGTACCGACGGAGGCGCGGGGCCGGGCGCTCGGATATTTCGCGGCGGCACAGGCAATCGGCATGAGCGCAGGGCCCGCCCTGGGCGGTTTCATCCTGGCGAATCTCGGCTGGCGCTGGATCTTCTGGGTCACCGTCCCCTTCGGCGCGCTCGCCATCATCATCGGTTGGCTGGCACTGCCGCGCTCGACGATCGGCGCCCGGAAATCCTTCGACTTTGGCGGTGCATTGCTGATCGGTCCGGCCTTGATCCTGATCGTGGCGACCTTGAACCACATGTCGCATTGGGGCCTGTTCTCCCCCGTCACACTGGGCAGCTTCAGCCTGGCGGCCTTGCTCCTGTGGCTTCTGGCGCGACAGGAGCGCGCCTCATCCTCGCCCCTCATCGATCCGCGACTGTTTCAAAGCCCGTCCTTTCGCTGCGGGACCCTGGCGGTGATCCTTGCCTATGCTCTGCTGTACGGAACGTTTTTCCTCATGTCCTTCGCTCTGGGCCACGGCTATGGCGAGCCACTTGCCGAAGTGGGCCTGCGCCTGGCCATCGTGCCCGTTGCCATTGGTCTCACCGCTCCTTTCAGTGCGCGCATCAAGGATCGCATGGGTGAGGGGCTGATAAGTGTCGTCGCCATGCTGCTTTGCGGCCTCGGCGTCACGATCATGATGCTCTCGGTGGGGGTCTCCCCCAACCACCGGCTGCTCGACACCATGGCCTTTACATTGATCGGCATCGGCCTCGGCTTGTTCATTGCCCCCACCAACAATTGGACCATCGCGTCCGTCCCTGCCGAGCTTGCGGGCGCGGCCGGCTCGACCCTCAATCTGATGCGGGTCCTGGGAACCAGTCTCGGCGTAGCCGTCGGCGCGACGACATTGGCGTGGCGCTTGAGTGAAGTCACGGGCAAGGATCGCGATTGGCTCACGGCCGACAGTGAAAGCCTGCTGACCGCGGTGCATGAAAGTCTTCCGGCATTGCTGGTGATCGCCGTGGCGGCCGCCCTGGTCGCCTGGCGAGGAGCACCCGCCGGCAAGGCGGCACAGCTCACTTGATCGTCAGGCGCGCAAAACCACCCGGCCCTGCCAGCCCCCGCACTGCCGCCTCCTGGTTTCGCGCCTCCTCGGTTGTTCCGGATTCGGAACCGGCGTCATTCGCTGCAGCTTTCTAGGGGCACAGGAGAATGCGTCATGGTCCCGAGAGATCTGAAATCACAGCCCCAGGGCGAGAGGCCTCGACTTCAGCCGCAGCGAGACGCGGACGCCCCGGATCCGCCGCGCCGCCGCGCCGGGTCGCCGGAGGCGGATTGCGAACAAGAATGAATCATGCAGAACCCCTACCCCGCTTAGGCTGAGATCTCGTCTGAAGGGCCGCGGTGGCAGATCAACCGTGAGGGGTAAGACGACGCAAGAGAGTGACCCGAGGCATTCGAGGGTCTAGGGGCGGTGACCGGCGGTGGAAACATCCTCCACGTCGCCGCTTTTTTCGGGTCCCCACCCTTGACCCGTCCCCCCGCCCTGGCCTCCACCGCCCTGGCCTCCACCGCCCTGCCTTGATCCCTCTTTTCCCCGCTCTCTGCCCGCTCCACCAGGACCGGAGGGACGAGTGGGGCCCTGCAGCGGAATCTGGAGGTCGGCCGGTATGGGGTCGAGGTCGAGTGCTTTGCGAATGAAGTCCCGCAGCGAGATCACGAGATCATGCATATGCACCGGCTGGCCGGCGACCAGCGCGCGCGCCGCGTGTTCGGCAAGGCGGACATGCTCTTCGGTTCCCAGCAGGATCACGTCAGACAAGGCCGCTTCGACCGCATCGCGGATGCGCCGCCTGCGGTCCGATCCAGCCGCGCGCTCCCCAGCAACGTCGGAGGTTGTCTCAGCCTCGCCCTCAGCGCTCTCGCTGCGTCGGCGCAGCTCTCCAAGGTGAGCAGGATCGACACTGAGGTCTCCGGTGAAAGAGCCTCCGAGGACCTTGTAAGCTGCGATCAGCGTGCGCAACCGCTCGTTGATCTGACGGTTCATGCGCTCTCGCCGCTGCTGGATTGTGAACATCATCAACAAGCGGATGCCGACGCCGATAAGCGTAAACAGCGCCAATCCGATCAGTGTCGCGAGCAGACCCTGCCATGAACTGAAATCAATGATCCGCAGCGATGCCTCCCGACGATTCTCGGTTCTCTCGAACCTTGCTCCTGCCACCATCACCAACCAGCCGGCATCCCTCGCGGATCTCTGTTAGTGCTCGGTCGAAGACCATCATAGTCTGTGCGCCTCGCCAGCCTGAAGGAGCCAGCATGTTGACGCTCTATTCCTATCCCCCATTGTTCGGTGTAGCCGACAACAACGGCTATGGCCTGAAAATCTTCGCCTTCTTGCAGGTCTCCCGGATCCCTTTTCGTCATGAGCACGTGTTCGACGCGTCGGCAGCACCAAGAGGACAGCTTCCCTACATCACGCAGGACGACATGACGGTTGGGGACAGCGGGAAGATCATCGATTTTCTTCGGAAGCGTTACACGTCGAACGTCGAAGAAAACTTGGCCGACGGAAATCCAACAATGGATCATCTCGTCACGAGAATGCTCGATGATCTCTATTGGGTGATCTCCTACTCACGCTGGAAAGACGACCGCTACTGGCCACTTTTCCGTGACGCTTTTCTAAATGAACACTCCGTTCTGACCGAAGCGGACCTGATAAGAGCCCGTGACTATAATTTTCAGCGCTATCACTTCCAAGGCATAGGCCGCTACGAACCTGATGACGCCTATCAGCGCGGATTGGCCGATCTGAAGGTTCTCGCAGATCTTCTCCCTAAGCAAGGCTATATGCACGGCCAGAGGCCATCCACCGTCGACGCAGCCATTTACGGGTTTATTGCGAACATCTACTTCTACGCGATCGAAACGCCTTTGAAGAGATATGTTCTGGAGCATCAGAACATCGTCGATCACTGCTGCAGAATGCATGCTGCTGTGGCGAGCGGTAACTCTCGCAATGCGTCCCCTCCCGGCAGCAGCACCACCAGCTTGTAGTCCGGCCGCTCGGCCGGAGAGAAGGTATGCTGCGCGAAGGTGAGCGGGCCGTCTGCCGGATGGAGGAAGCTCCGTGCTCCACCCTCGCGCGCCAGGACGGCCTGCCGGTCCCAGGCATCGGCAAAGAAATCGGAGGCGCTTTTCAAGTCGTCGACGAGGGCCATCATGGCCGGATCATTCAGGGCATGGCCATAATCGGCACGAAATTCCGCCAGCAATCGCAAGGCGCGATCCCTCCAGTCCGGCAGCAGGCTGCGCGCCGAGGGGTCGGTGAACGCGTAACGCAGCAGATTCTTCTGCTGCCCTGCTCCGAGCCAGCCATCGAAGAGATGTTCGGCCGCCCTGTTCCAGCAGCAGGCATTCCACAGCCTGTCCAGACCGTAAGCAGGAGGAGCGAGCGCCTCGACCAGGGCGCGCACAGAGTCCGGGGCGGCCGAGATCGGTTTGGACGGTACCGAATCAGGATCGCGGCGTCCGGCCAGCTCGAACAGATAGGCCCGCTCGGCGGGCGTCAAGGCGAGAGCGACGGCCAGCCGGGCGAGGGCCTCGGGCGACGCGCTGACATCGCGACCTTGCTCGATCCAGGCACACCAGGTGACGCCGATGCCGGCCCGCAGCGCCAGTTCCTCGCGTCGCAGTCCGGGGGTCCGCCGTCTGCGGACCAGTGCCTCGGGCGCCATGCGCTCGCGGTGGGAGCGCAGGAACTGCCCCAAGAGTCGCCGCTGTTCTTTGGTCTTCATGGGAGTCAGTGTAATAGGATAAAGCCCCCCATTGTACTAGGCTGAAAAACGCGCTTTCTCAGGGCGAGGAGGATGAATTCCATGACCCGCTCACATGATGCTGTCGTTCAAGATCAGTTTGGCCCGCGCGCCGAGGCCTATGTGCACAGCGCCGTCCACGCCGGCGGCGAGGATCTCGATGCGCTGGAGGCAATGGCGCGCCTGCGCGCTCCGCAAAAAGCGCTCGATCTGGGGGCGGGGGGCGGCCATGTCGCCTATCGGCTCGCGCCCCACTCCGTCTCGGTGACGGCCTGTGATCTGTCAGCCGACATGATGGCCGCCGTCGCGGCGACGGCGCGCCAACGACACCTGCCGAACATCGAGACATGCATCGCTCCGGCCGAGCACCTCCCCTTCGATGATGCCGCGTTCGACTTCCTCGCCTGCCGCTTCTCCGCCCACCACTGGCATGATTTCGAGGCTGGCCTGCGGCAGGCGCGGCGTGTGCTGAAGCCCGGCGCGACGGCCGTCTTCATCGACGTCGTCTCACCGGGTCCGGCGGCGTTCGACACGCATCTGCAGGCTGTCGAGCTGCTTCGCGATCCCTCCCACATCCGCAACTACACGGCTGCCGGCTGGTGCGCTGCCCTGGTCAGGGCCGGTTTCCATGTCCAGACCACCCAGGCGCGGCGCCTGCGGATGGATTATCCGGTCTGGGTCGACCGCATGCGCACCCCCGACACCCACCGAGCGGCCATCCGTTCGCTGCAGCAGAACGCCTCCCGCGAGACGGCGGACTATTACGGCATCGAGCCCGATGGCTCCTTCACGCTCGACACGCTGCAGATAGAGGCCACCGCAGCCTGAACAAAACTCGGGACGGCTGAACGAGCGGCGCAATTCGGCTCCGTAGGCCCTCCCGGTCTTCTTCGCGGGCATAATTATCGTCCCGCGAAGAGGCCAGCCACCCAGTCGACGAAAATCCGCAGCCGATTGCTCAAATGGCGGTTCGGCGGATAGACAACATAAAGCGGCATGGTCTCGGCAGTCCAATCCTCCAGGATCGGAAGCAGCGCTCCTGTTGCGAATTGTTCACTGACCATGAAGCGGGGCGTCTGTATGGCACCGAGCCCCGTCATGCCGGCGGCCAGATAGGCGCTGCTGTCGTTGACGGAGATGATGTAGCGCCCATTGACCTCCAGCATCTCCTCTCCGCGGGTGAAACTGAACGGCAAATGCCGCGCCAAGGCTTGGCTGAAGTAGCTCACGACAGGATGGTCTCGCTCGAAATCTGTCGGATGGGCAGGCGTGCCGAAGCGCTCGAGATAGGCGGGAGTCGCGCAAGTGACGAAGGGCAGTTCACCGATCCGACGGGCAACGAGAGACGGATTGCGAAGCTCTCCGCTGCGCAGCACGCAATCCACGTTCTCCCCGGTCAGATCGACCGCCCGATCACCAATTCCGATGTCGATCTGAATATCGGGGTAGAGATCGTGAAATCCTGGCAAGGCCGGCAGCACCACAAGCTGTGCCAGGGGCGAGACCATATCGACCCGCAGGCGACCCTGCGGTTTGGCCTGGGACTGGGAGACCATGCCGTCCAGCTCATCGAGGTCCGACAGGATGCGGACAACGCGCTCGTAATAGGCTGCACCATCCGAGGTGACCGTCACCCGTCGTGTCGTGCGGTTGAGCAGCTTCGTTCTCAAGTGAGCCTCTAGCTCTTGGATGAGCTTCGACGCTGTGGCCTTGGGGATCTGGGTGAGCTGAGAGGCGCGGGTGAGGGTTCCCGCCTCCACCACCTTCGTGAACACCCGCATCGCGGAAAGCTGATCCATTTTTTCCCTATTGTCCACTGGTAGAAACAATGAAGTCACAATACGGCTATTTATTCCCGCCAAGAATAGAATAAATCTACCGCACTGCAACAGAAGAAACCGACATGACCGCAGCCGATCACCTTCTCCATTGCGCCAAATCCGACATGGCGATCCGTGTCTACGGCGAGCGCGTGGGCTCCGCAGCGGCACCGGTTGTGCTGCATCTCCATGGCGGCGCCTTCGTCGAGGGCTCCCTGGACAGTGGTCAGTTGGTGGCAGGACTTCTCGCCGACTCTGGGGCCATCGTGATCTCGGCAGCCTATCCGCTTTCGCCCGAACAATGTTTTCCCACGCCCCTGGGCACGGCGTTTGAGGCCCTGAACTGGGTGTTCGAAAACCGTGCGCGCTTCGGCACGCGGAAATCTCAGATTGTCGTGGCCGGAGAGGAAGCGGGCGGCAATCTTGCCGCAGCCCTCGCCTTGATGGCGCGCGATCGGCGGATGCCCCCCCTGGCCGGTCAGATCCTGCTGTCGCCCATGCTGGATCCCGGGATGAGCACGGGCTCGATGCGCGACGCCTGTGCGGGTCCGGTCGGCTGCAAATGGGCGGATGGTTGGCACCAATATCTGGGCACCGCCGACAAGGCCTCTCATCCTTATGCTGCACCGCTCGGGTCGACCCGACTGGCCGGCTTGGCACCCGCATTGATCATCACCGCGGAAGACGATCTCTTTCATGACGAGAGCCTCGCCTATGCCGCCCGGCTGCGGCAGGCCGGGGTACCCGTCACCGAACACGTTCTTGCGGCACCGACCCATTGGCCCTGCGCCCTCTCTGACCCGGCCCTTACAGCACCGGCCTGGGCGGCAGAACTGCGCAGCCACATCGCGTCCTTCTTCGCCGAAATCGCGAAGACCAAGGGAGCGGCCGCCTCATTCAAATCAAGGGGAGCCTGAATTCAGGCTGAGGTTGAACATGCAAAATTCATCAAGAAGAGCTCTCTGGGGCGCGAGCACCGCAAGCGTCATGATTGTCGCCCTTTCGGCAGGGCTGATGCTTATGCCGTCCTCTCGAGCAGCATCCGAAGGCCCCGCCGCCCCGCCTCCGCCGACGCCGGTCTCCGTGGCGCTCGTGGAGATGCATGAATCCATGCGCTGGGATGAGTTCTCTGGCCGCCTTGAAGCGATCGAGCGCGTCGAGGTTCGCTCCCGCGTGGCTGGTGCGGTGCGATCGGTACATTTTTCCGAGGGCGAATTGGTGAAGCAGGGAGATCGTCTCGTCACCATCGATCCCGATCCTTACGCAGCCGAAGTGCAGCGCGCCGAGGCTCAGGTGACCGCGGCCAAAGCCCGGGTGGCTCTCACCCTGCGCGAGCGTGACCGCCGCCAGAAGCTGTGGGACTCGCGGACCGTCTCGCAGAGCGAGTTGGATGAGCGGATCAACGCCCATGCCGAGGCCGAAGCCAACCTTCAGGCGGCACAGGCCAGTCTGCGCTCCGCACAGCTCAATCTGAGCTACACGGAAATCAAGGCCCCTGTCGCCGGACGCGTCGGCCGGCTCGAGGTCACGGTCGGCAATTTGGTTGCAGCCGGTCCCGGCGCTCCGGTGCTGACCAGCCTCCTGTCCGTGAGCCCCATCTACGCAAGCTTCGATGCCGATGAGCCGGTGGTGATGGAGGCGTTGCGGGCGCTCGGCCCCCAGGGGCGCGACGAGATCGACCGCATCCCCGTCGAGATGGTCACTTCCACGAGCGGTGGCCCCGTGGTCCGTGGCAAGCTGGCGCTGATCGACAACCACGTCGATGCCGCCAGCGGCACGATCCGCGTCCGCGCCATCTTCGACAATCCCGACGGAGGACTGATGCCGGGCCAGTTTGCCAGGCTGCGAATGGGCCAGCCGAAGCCGGAACCGTCGCTGCTGGTGAGCGAGCGGGCCATCGGCACCGATCAGGACAAGAAATTTGTCATGCTGGTCGATCAGTCGAACAAGGCCGTTTACCGCGAGATCCACCTCGGCAGCATTCGCGACGGCTTGCGCGTGGTGAATACCGGTCTCGCGCCGGGGGATCGCATTGTCGTCAATGGCCTGCAACGCATCCGTCCGGGCTCGGTCGTCGCGCCGGAGGTGGTCCCCATGGGCCAGCCGGCGCACAGCGGGGCGCAAGCCAGTGCCGCCGATACCCTGACACGCTGAACCAAGCGAGAATATCGCGGGCCGCCGCGATATCGGCCACGCGAACCACATCTCACACCCTGATCACGCACCTTCCGGGAGCCGCGCCATGGGCTTTTCCAAATTCTTCATCGACCGGCCGATTTTCGCGGGCGTGTTGTCGATCCTGATCTTCCTCGCAGGCTTTCTCGCGCTGCAGGTGATGCCGATCTCGGAATATCCGGAGGTCGTCCCCCCCTCGGTTGTGGTGCGCGCCCAATATCCCGGGGCCAATCCCAAGGTCATCGCCGAGACGGTGTCGACCCCGATCGAGGAATCGATAAACGGCGTGGAGGGCATGCTCTACATGTCCAGCCAGGCGACCACCGACGGCGTCATGACGTTGACGGTGACCTTCAAGCTCGGCACGGATCCCGACAAGGCGCAGCAGCTCGTTCAGAACCGGGTCTCTCAAGCCGAGCCCAGGCTTCCGGAAGAGGTCCGCCGCCTTGGGATCACCACCATAAAGAGCTCTCCTGATCTGATGATGGTCGTGCACCTGCGCTCGCCCGGCGGACGCTACGACATGACCTATCTGCGCAACTACGCGGTCATCAACGTCAAGGACCGTCTGGCGCGCATCGACGGCGTCGGCCAAGTCCAGCTGTTCGGCTCCGGCGACTATTCCATGCGCGTCTGGCTCGATCCGCAAAAGGTCGCCGCGCGCGGCCTCGCCGCCTCCGACGTCGTCGACGCCATCCGCGCCCAGAACGTACAGGCTGCGGCGGGTGTGGTCGGTGCCTCACCGGCCGTGGATGGCATCGACATGCAGCTGTCGGTCAACGCCCAGGGGCGGTTGGAAAACGAGGAGCAGTTCGGCGACATCATCGTCAAGACGGGCTCGGACGGCCAGATCACGCGCCTGCGCGACGTCGCTCGCATCGAGCTCGGCGCGGCGGATTACGCCCTGCGATCGCTTTTGGACAACGACTACGCCGTCGCGGTTCCCGTCTTCCAGTCGCCAGGATCCAATGCCCTGCAGATCTCCGACGAGGTCCGCCGGGTCATGGACGAAATCAAGGAGAACATGCCCGACGGGATCGACTACGAGATCGTCTACGACACGACCCAGTTCGTCCGGGCATCCATCGACGCCGTCATTCATACCTTGCTGGAAGCCATTGTCCTTGTGGTTCTGGTGGTCATCCTGTTTCTGCAGACCTGGCGCGCCTCGATCATCCCCCTGCTGGCGGTCCCGGTTTCGATCGTCGGCACCTTTGCCGTCATGCATGTCTTCGGCTTCTCGATCAATGCCCTCACCCTGTTCGGCTTGGTGCTCGCCATTGGTATCGTCGTGGATGACGCGATCGTCGTGGTGGAGAATGTGGAGCGCAGCATCGAGGATGGCCTGGAGCCCCGGGCTGCTGCCTATAAAGCCATGGCGGAAGTGTCGGGGCCCATTATCGCCATTGCCCTCGTGCTCGTGGCGGTCTTCGTTCCCCTCGCCTTCATCTCCGGCTTGACCGGACAGTTCTACCGGCAGTTTGCTCTGACGATTGCCATATCCACGGTGATCTCGGCGATCAACTCCCTCACCCTGTCGCCCGCCTTGGCCGCCCTTCTGTTGAAGGGTCACAACGCGCCCAAGGACCGCCTCACCCGGGTCATGGACTGGAGCCTGGGCTGGCTCTTCCGCGGCTTCAACACGGTCTTTCGCCGTGGCTCCGACGCCTATGCTCGGGGCGTCGGCGGCGTGATTGCGCGGAAGGCGCTGACGATGGGTCTCTATCTCGTCCTCGTCGCCATGACGGTCGTGATGTTCCGCACCGTCCCCGGCGGCTTCGTGCCTGGGCAGGACAAGCAATATCTCGTCGGTTTCGCCCAATTGCCCGATGCCGCCACCCTGGATCGCAGCGAGGAAGTAATCCGCCGCATGAGCGAGATCGCCCTCGCCCAGCCCGGCGTGCAGAGCGCTGTGGCCTTTCCGGGCCTCTCGATCAACGGTTTCACCAATTCCTCCAATGCCGGCATTGTCTTTGTGACCTTGACGGACTTTGAGGAGCGCAAGTCACCCGACCTGAGCGGCATGGCCATCGCCGGGGCTCTCAACGCCAAGTTTGCCGGCATCAAAGAGGCCTTCATCGCGATCTTCCCTCCCCCACCGGTGCAGGGTCTGGGCACGATCGGCGGCTTCAAGCTACAGATCGAGGATCGGGCGGGCCTGGGCTACAGCGCACTGGATGAGGCGGTGAAAGCCTTCATGGCCGAAACGGCCAAAGCTCCTGAACTGGCTGGCTTGTTCTCCAGCTACCAGGTCAACGTCCCCCAGCTCTACGCCGACATCGACCGCACCAAGGCTCGGCAGCTCAACGTACCGGTGACTGCCGTGTTCGACACGATGCAGACCTATCTCGGCTCCGTCTATGTGAATGACTTCAACAAGTTCGGCCGCACCTATTCGGTCCGGGTTCAGGCGGATGCACAATATCGGGCTCGGGAGGACGACATCGGACAGCTGAAGGTGCGCTCCGATTCTGGGGAGATGATCCCGCTCGCCGCGCTCTTGAACGTGCGCTCCGCTGCGGGTCCCGAGCGGGCCATGCGCTATAACGGCTTTCTCTCCGCCGACATCAATGGGGGTGCCGCCCCCGGTTATTCGTCCGGCCAGGCGCAGGCCGCTGTCGAGCGCATCGCCAAGGAGACCCTGCCCAAAGGATTTTCCTTTGAATGGACGGAGCTCACCTATCAGGAGATCCTGGCCGGCGATTCAGGCCTGTGGGTGTTCCCGATTGCTGTGTTGCTCGTCTTCCTGGTCCTGGCCGCCCAGTATGAAAGCCTGACGCTGCCGTTGTCGATCATCATGATCATTCCCATGGGCCTGCTCGCTGCCATGTTCGGCGTCTGGCTCACCGGAGGTGATAACAATGTCTTCACGCAGATCGGTCTCGTGGTCCTGGTCGGCCTGTCAGCGAAGAATGCCATTCTGATCGTCGAATTCGCCCGCGAGCTGGAACTGTCCGGGAGTACGCCCGTCGCGGCCGCCATCGAGGCGAGCCGCCTGCGCCTGCGCCCCATCCTCATGACCTCATTCGCCTTCATCATGGGCGTGGTGCCCCTGGTGATGTCGACCGGCGCGGGCGCCGAGATGCGCCACGCCATGGGCGTAGCGGTGTTCGCCGGAATGCTGGGCGTAACGCTGTTCGGGATCTTCCTGACGCCGCTCTTCTACGTCCTTCTGCGCAAGCTCACCGGCAACCGTCCCCTGGTCCAGCATGGAGCCCCTCTCCGGCCGGCCGAGCCCATGCTGGACAGCGGCGTGAAGCCATAGCGCACCAGGGTTTGGGCTTTACGCGATCGCGATCTCCTTCTGCAGGGCCACGATATGCTGCTCGGCGGCCGCGGTCGCGGCCCGCTCGATGGCGCGGAACCGGCTGACCACGGCGAGGCCTACCGGCGTCAGCTGGGCCCCTCCTCCGCGCTTGCCGCCGGTCTGGGCCGCAACCACCGGCTTGCCGAAGAGCCGGTTCATCTCCTCCACGAGGTCCCAGGCATGCTTGTAGGACATCTTCATGATGCGCGCTCCGGCCGAGATGGAACCGAAGGCCGCGATATGCTCCAGGAGCTCGATCTTCCCGGGTCCGATCTTTCCGTCCGGATCGAGATTGATCCTGAGGCTGAGAGACGCCATGGCGATGCTCCTTGCTTCCACGTCATCTGAGTGTGCCTTGCCTGAGGGAACTGTGACAAGTCCTCGATGTCGCTATTCCGCAGCGAATATATCGATGGAATTCAGGCGGGACCACTCCTCAGGGGCGCGGCAGGAGCTGCGGTCCCGCGATCGAGCGTCACCGCCTTCACCACGGCGAAGACGGCCTTTCCCGGCAGAAGCTCGAGGGCATGGACGGAGCGCCGCGTCACGCGCGCCAGCAGCTGGTCGGTGCCGCTCGCGAGGGTGAGCAGTGCATCCGGCCCTTCGCCAGGCGTCACGGAGACGATCTTCGCGTGGAGAATATTCAAGGCGCTTATGCCGACCGGCCCTTGGGTCATGATCATGACGTCGCGGGCGCGGATTCGGGCGCGGACCTTCGTGCCGATAGGCTGGTCGATGCGCGAGAATCGCCATTCGCCGGCCGACGATCGAAGAACCGTCAGCCCATAATCTTCGTCCTGAGAGGCAATTTCCAGCTCCACAAGCGCTCCGGCCTCGTCGCGCTGACTAGGCGGCAGGGCATCGGGCCGAGACAGGACCTCAGCTGCGGGGCCAGACGCCAGGATCTGTCCGCCCGACAGGATGACGGCGTCGGTCGCCAGCCGCGAGACCTCAGCGATGGAGTGGCTGACATAGACGACGGGGATCTTTGTCTCGTCGCGAAGCCGCTCGATATAAGGGAGGATTTCGGCCTTGCGCGCATCATCGAGGGAGGCAAGCGGCTCATCCATGAGAATGAGCTTCGGGCTCGCGATCAAGGCCCGGCCGATGGCGACACGCTGTTTCTCGCCGCCTGAGAGACGCCCGGGACGACGGTCCAGAAGCGTGCCGATCCCCAGCAGATCGATGACGGCCTCCAGATCGGCATAGCGCTGGCTTGGCGGTGTGAAGAAGCGGCCGTAGCGCAGGTTCTGACTGACTGTCAGGTGCGGAAACAGCCGCGCATCTTGAAAGACGTAGCCGATGCGGCGGCGATGGGCAGGGACGAAGATGCCTGCTTTCGTGTCGACGAGCACCCGTCCATCGATGGCGATCCGCCCCACCTGGGGCCGGATGAGCCCGCCGATCATGTTGACCAGCGTCGTCTTTCCAGACCCCGAGGCGCCAAACAACGCCGTCAGCCGACCGCTGCTCTCGAAAGCCATGTCGAGCGCGAAATCGCCCTGCCTGTGATGGACATCGACCGACAGCGTCATTCGATGTCCATGCGTCGGCTGACGCGGCGCGCCATGACCTCCGACGCCACCAGGGCGACCATGGCGATGGCGATCGACACCAGCGTGAGCTTGAGCGCGCCGACGTCGCCGCCGGGCACCTGCGTGAAGGTGTAGATGGCCGAAGGCAGTGTCTGTGTCTCACCGGGGATGTTGGAGACAAAGGTGATGGTGGCGCCGAACTCCCCCATGGCTTTGGCGAAGGCGAGGATCATGCCGGCGATGATGCCGGGCAGGATCAGCGGCAGGGTCACGGTGCCGAACACCCAGGCCGGATTGGCGCCGAGCGTGCCGGCGGCCGCCTCCAGCTTTCGGTCGACGCTCTCGATCGATAACCGGATGGCGCGCACCATCAGGGGAAATGCCATGACACCGCAGGCCAGCGCCGCCCCCGTCCAACGGAACGAGAAGACGATGCCGCAGCAGCTGTCCAGAAACGCACCGGCCGGGCCGCGCCGTCCGAAGGTCAGGAGCAGGAGATAGCCGGTGACGACCGGCGGCAGGATCAACGGCAAATGTACGATGCCGTTCAGGACTGACTTGCCCCAGAACGTCTTGCGCGCCAGCAGCCACGCCACGAGGACGCCCAAGGGGAGCGAGACGAGCGTGGCCCAGATCGAGACCTTGATGGAGAGGTGGACCGCATTCCACTCGTCAGGACTGAGGTCGAGCCATCCCATCTCTCAGGCGATCCGGATCAATTGGTAGCGACCGGCGTCAGAACCGTAAATCCCTGCTTCTCGAACAGATCCCTGGCCTTCGATGACTGCAGGCACCTGAGGAAATCAGCCGTGTCATCATCCTTCGAGCGCGCGGTCTGCGCAACCGGATAGATGATGGGCGGATGTGTATCCTCCGGGAAGGTCGCCAGGATCCTCACCTTCGGCTCGGCGGCCGCATCCGTTTGGTAGACGATGCCCAGCGGTGCCTCGCCCGTCGCGACCAGGGCCAAGGCGGCACGAACATTATCGGCCTGCGCCACATCGCCTTCGACCGATGTCCAGACCCCCAGCTTCCCCAGCGCCGCCTTGCCGTATTTTCCGGCGGGAACCGACGCGACATTCGCCATGGCCAGCTTGCCGTCGCCGAGCAGACCGGCGAGGTCGAAGTTCGGCGCGATGTCGATGGCGGCTCCGGAGTCCGCCGGCGCGATGAGCACGATGCGATTGCCGAGAAGTCTGACCTCGGTGTCCTTCTTGGTCAGGTTCTTGTCCGAGAGATAATCCATCCAGGCGAGGTCCGCCGAGATGAACACATCCGCCGGCGCGCCCTCCTCGATCTGTTTGGCGAGCGCGGAACTGGCGGCGTAGGAAATCGTCGCCCTCTCGCCCACCTCCGCTTCGCAGGCGGCGTTCACCGCATCCAGCGCGGTCTTCAGGCTCGCGGCGGCAAACACCGTGACCCTCTCCTGCGCCAGACCAGCCACGGGCCCCGACGCCAGTGCGATCGTGACAGCCAGCGCCAAAGTGATCGCACGTCCCATCTGTCTCACTGTCGTCATTGCGCGTACCCCTCCTCCGGAATAGCGAGCTCGCAGAAACTGTGCCGAGTGCTCAGCGTAGATAGCCTACCGATATATCCAATCAAACATAACAAGAGCCGCGAGTCTATTGGGTTCGAGCAGGATTTTCCCGGATCGCAGCCGCAACCGCCAGGGAAGAGTCGGTCTGGAAATCTCCCGCACCGAAGGGGCACGCTCGCGATGAACGAGGCGACGTCAGGTGTCTGACGTTTTGCGCCTCATCCAGGCGCGAACTGTCGCTTTGATCTCCTGAAAGTTTTGGAAGACGGGCAGCCTGGGTGCGTTAGATTGTGCAGGCTCCAGACCAAGCCCGATGGACAGGAGACCCGTGTCGGCATCCACGTCGCGAACAATGAGTTCGACCTGACCCAAGGCCACC
Source organism: Rhodoligotrophos appendicifer (assembly GCF_007474605.1). Lineage (NCBI taxonomy): Bacteria > Pseudomonadati > Pseudomonadota > Alphaproteobacteria > Hyphomicrobiales > Rhodoligotrophaceae > Rhodoligotrophos > Rhodoligotrophos appendicifer. Next base: position 270,807 of record NZ_VHKL01000006.1, read on the forward strand.
CGCTCTCCGCGCCCCAGGAACCCATGCAGTCGCGACTTCATGAAGTCTCCCACCAGGACCTTGCCCTGCTCAGCGGAAATCTCGAAACCATAAGCATCGGCAAGGGCTTGCAGCGGAGTTTCCGGGTTGATGGTGAACTCGCCGAAATACTCCTGATCCCGATCCGTCAGTCGCACTTGGCTGGCGAAGATCCTGTCCAGCAGACTGCTCAGGCGGGAGGGCGCGAAGATATAGACGAAATCTCCAGCCCGTGAGCGGCCGGCCTCATGAATGCGCATGGAGCGCCCATCGCGCACCACCAGGGACGGGCGCGCCCAGCGGGGGATCCGCTCGCCTCTCGCCACCGGGCTGTCACTCGCGATCCGGTAGACGAGCAGTTCGTGACTGGCATTGCCGGGCAGTTCCAGCTCCACTTTGTCGATGGCGCCAATGGGTGGCGGAACCACTTGGCTGAGCCATTTGGCCACCGGCCGGATCGTCCAGCCTTGGATGAGCAGCGAAGTCAGGACGATGATGAAGGCGGCGTTGAAGATGACCTGGCCAGACTCCATTCCGCCGATGATCGGCAGGATCCCAAGCAGGATGGAAACGGCCCCCCGCAGGCCGACCCAGGCGACAAAAGTGGTCTCATTGCGATGAAAGCCAAAGGGCAGGAGGCAAAGCCAGACGGCAATCGGACGGGCGACGAACATCAGCAGCAGCCCGACCAGCACCGCCTGCCAGGCGATGGCTGGAAATTGGGATGGTGTGGCAAGCAGCCCGAGCACGAGGAACATGGTGATTTGCGCAAGCCAGGTGAGACCATCTTGGAAACGCCGAAACCCCAATCCTCCACGCAATTCCATATTGCCCATGACGAGCCCTGCAACATAGACGGCGAGAAAGCCGCTGCCGCCGAGAAGTGCCGTCACGGAGAAGATGCATAATGCAAGGCCGAGGATCACAATGGGATAGAGACCGGCCTCCAGGCGAAGGCGGTTCAAGCCTGGGACGATGAGAAAACCGAAGCCGAGCCCGAACAGCACCCCCAGGCCGAGCTGGCTGAACAATGCGGTGAGAAATTCCCACGACAGATCCTGGAGACCCGTCGCGCCGGCGGCGATGAGCTCCACCAGGGTCACGGTGAGGAAAATCGCCACTGGATCATTCGAGCCTGACTCGATTTCCAGTGTGGCCCGGATCCGTTCGCGGATCTGGATTCCGCCCACGCGCAACAAGAAGAAGACCGCTGCGGCATCCGTTGAGCCCACGATGGATCTCAGCAGGATGGAGGCAAGCCAGGGAAACCCGAGAAGAAAATGGATCGGGACGGAGATCAGCAAGGCCGTCAGGAACACCCCGATGGTGGCGAGGACGATCGCTGGCGTTGCGGCCACACGGAAGGACTGCAGCCGCGTGGTCATCCCGCTGTCGAACAGGATGACGGCAAGCGCCAGGCTCCCGACGAAATAGGCGGTCTCGACACTCTCGAACTCGATCCCGCCCAGGCCGTCTTCCCCGGCAACCAGGCCGACACAAAGGAAGACGAGCAGAAGGGGAGCTCCAACCCGGAAAGCGACCAGGCTGGTGAGCACGGAGACAACGACCAAGCCGGAACCGATAAGGGTGGCGAGTGCGATCGTTTCAGCCATCCGAGCCCCTGCGAGACCTGTTAAATGAGAGCATGAGTGTAATCTGTTCCCCGAAGCAATTGCCGTAACGGTTTGAAAAAGGGTCGGTGCGACGTCTCCAGCGGCGAAGAGACGTCCTTCGAATGAGTCTCATCGCACGACTGATCACGCGAGTAGCTGAAAAACGTCCCGCGGGTCAAATCCGGTCGAAGCGACTTTGATCACGCCAAGGAAGACACGGCACAACGAATTTGACCAGAGGATATGGGCAAAACCTCGCCGGCTCTCGAAGAGCCGCCGCAAGCAAATGCCCACTTCCTCTGGACGTTAAGCCAGCCGCGTCCGTCACGATATCGTCAGACAAAGCCTTGGTACCGCTGATGGCCCGATTACGTGGCTTCGAGCACCATGTTGAGCGGGGTCGAGGCCGCACGCCGCACCTTCGTAAATCCGCCCGAGCGGATCACTTCCGCCAGCCGCGCTGGGCCAGCCTGGGCGCCGAGGGCGAGCCCGGTTTCTTGAGCCAGCGATGTGGGGACGCAAATCATGGTCGAGGCCGCATAATAGAGTCGCCCGACCGGATTGATGTTCTCCTCCAGACTATCCCCGGCCATCGGCTCCACCACCATCCATGTGCCGCCATCGGCCAAGGCCCGACGGATATGGGCCGCGGCAGTCTCCGGATCCCCCATGTCGTGCAGGCAATCGAAACAGGTGATGAGATCAAAGCCGCGCTCTTGGAAATCTTGCGCCCGGCCAACCTTGAACTCGAGATTGGACACGCCCTGCGCCAGCGCATGCGCCGTTGCCGCTGCAATGGAAGGCGCATGGAAGTCGTAGCCGGTGAAGCGGGATTGGGGAAAGGCCTGCGCCATGAGCAGCGTCGACAATCCATGCCCGCAGCCGATATCGGCGACCCTCGCCCCGGCCTTCAACTTCTCGACCACGCCGTCCAGCGCCGGCAGCCACTCCTGGACAAGCGCGTTGACATAGCCTGGCCGGAACAGCCTGGCCACGGCGCAGAACATGCAGCCGGCCTGCTCGCCCCAGGCGACGCCTCTGCCTGTCTTGAACGCGGCTTGAACCTTGTCCTGGTTCTCGACCATGGCTGCCGCCGTATCGAACGCGCCGATCAGATGCACGGGACTGTCCGGCTCGGCGAAGACATACGCCTGCTCGGGTGTCAGAAAGAAACGTCCACCCTGGTGGCTCACATAGCCGGATGCGGCCTGCGCTGCGAGCCATTCGCGAATGTAACGCGGGGCTGAGCCAGCCGCCTTGGCCAGCTCGTCGGCGGTCGCGGGGCCGATCGTCTTGAGGATTGCATAGAGGCCGAGCGCGTCGCCAATTCGCACCAGCGGTATGCTGACCGCTCCGCCGAGATCTCCGAGCACGCGACCCACAAGGTCGTTGAGTTTGCCGTCATCCAATGTCTGCTTCATTGCACTCATCCATAGTTGCGCCCGACCGAATGTCGGGTCATCGCGGGTGAGCATGCGATCGACGCCGTCCAACAGCATGAGGCGGTTGTCCCGCCTCGGATAAAATAAGTTGAAAAGACAGGGGCATCTGTCCCGCGACGGCGCTTATCGCGACAGGGCCATGACAATCGCCTGCGCGCGGCTGTGGACTCCGAGCTTGTCGAAGATGACCGAAAGCTGGTTGCGCACCGTCTTCTCGCGCTTGCCGAGCCGCTCGGCGATCGTGCGGTTGTCGAGGCCCTCGGCAACGAGATCAAGGATCGCGAGCTCTGCAGCGGTCAATCTGGCATTGCGAATGGCGATCGGCTCCGCCGGCCGGACCTGGCCAAGGAAGGCGGCCAGCTCGGAATGAAACACCGACCAGGCTGCCTCCCCCGGTAAAATCACGTGATTTTTGCTGTCAAGCGGGACGAAGCGGGCCCCGGGGATTGCCGTCGCCAGCTTGCAGCCTTCATTGAAGGGCACGCGCATGTCTCCGCGGCAATGCACAATCAAGGTGGGCAGGCGGAGCTGTGCCGCGAGATCCAGCACATCGATCCCTTGCATGTTTGACAACAGTTCCGCCGCCACCGCCGCCGATGCGGTCTCGCGCTCCAGGTCGCCCCACCAGCGATGCTGTTCGGGCGTCCCTTCCGGAATGAAGAGATTGGTGAAGAATCGGCAGAAGGCAGGGTTCTCGCGCCCCCAGCCGATGCGCACGAAATTGACCAGCGTCTCTGCTTCTAGCCGCTCTGCGTCAGTCTTCGCCCTCGTTCGTGCACCCTGGCCGTAGCCGTTGAGGAGTATGAGATGCGAGACGCGCTCAGGATGGTTCAGAGCATAAACGATGGCGAGTGCGGCGCCTTGTGACACGCCGAGAAGGGCAAAGCGCCTCTCTTCGATCGAAGCGGCCACTGCCTCGAGATCGGCATGCCAAGCCTCGATGGACAGGTCGGCGACATGGCGGTCCGAAAGTCCGCAGCCCCGCGGATCGTAGCGGACGAACCGGTTGCGGGATGACAGCGACTGCACCCAGGGCCGCCAGACCGGACTTTCGAGATCGTAATCGACATGGCTCAACCAGTGGGCAGCCCGAAGGATCACGGGGCCCTCGCCGCACGAGGCAACGGCGATGCGCGTTCCGTCCGCAGAGGTGCAGAACCTTATCGCCTGTCGCGTGGTCATGGCCCATTTTACCGCAGCTGCGTGCAGTGCAAAAGATGGAATGTTGGGGAGCTGACCTGTGCGGGATCAATGAAAGTGCTGCTTCGGCACAAGGAGGGGCCTAGGCCTTTGGGGATGTCATCGCGGCCATGGCTCCGTCAGCTTCACCCTGCGGGATGTGAGGCGGCATCGGCACGGTCACGTCAGGGCCGAGCCCTGCGGAAGCGGAGCTGCCGGTGCAATGTTCATTTTGCCACTTCTTCGGCGCAGAGCCGGACCACTGGCGAAAGGCGCGCGTGAAGGCGCTCCCCTCTGAAAAATGTAAGGAAAGACTGATATCGGTGACGGATGCGGAAGTATTGAGCAGAAGCTGGCGGGCAATTTCAAATTTGATGCCGTTGGCCAGCTCGGAAAAACTCGTTCCCTCCCACTTCAGGCGTCGGGCAAGCGTTCTGCGGTTCATCTGCAGGGCTTCGCAGACATCGTCCACCGATGCCGCCCGAGTGAGAAGGACGACCCGCAGCAGTCGTTGAACTTTATCCGACAGGCTGCTGCTTGCCGCGCCCATGCTGAGATCCAGCAGTTCGATGTGCTTACGCAGAATATTTCGCAGCGCGACGTCTGGATCTCTTAACTTCGTCTCCAGCCATTTCTCTTCAAAGATCAACGCGCTCTGCTCAGCACCAAATCGGACCGGCGCATTGAAGAACCGCTCATACCGCGCGCGCGAAGAGGGCGCGGGTCGCGACAGCAGGACTTCCAGGGGCGACCATTCGGGTCCGCACAGGCTCCTCATGATGTTTCGGCCGATGGCGATCGCACCATCATAGATTTGATTGCACCCCTCCGCATTGGGCTCGTAAATCAGATATCCCAACCGGACATTCCCATCATCCACAGCAAGAAACGGCACCGCCCCCCTGTCATGGTGGTGGAGATAGCGCACAAGATCGTTGAGTGCGGTCCTGAGATCGGGCGCCTGTTGCAGATAAAAGCCTGTGATGCCGAGGGCGGAGGCGCTGGTTTTCTCGCAGATGAGCAGCCCCAAATCATCTCGGCCGGTGTGCCGTGCCGCCAGGGCGATCAGCTTTGCGAATGCGGCGAAGGGGATGGTGTTATCAGGATCGTCGAAAACCTCGACCGGAATTCCGACAGCTCCGAAAATTTCCTCCGGCTCGTGTCCGAAGTCTCGCAGCACGCCCGGGAGCGCTGCGGCAACCCCGACGCGGATAAATCTCTGTGGCACCGGCTGCCCCAGCCCTGCATGGACGACGGTAGCCATTCTTTTCGTCTGATCGATGCTCTCCACTGACTGCACGGCCCCGATCCCTCCCGCTACTTTTTTCTTCTCATTACGGAGCCGTGCGATTCCAGAGTGAATTCGCGCACCCGATCCCTGTCTTTTACGGTCAGATTGTTGCCCCAAACTGTCAAGCGTTGATTGTTTTAAGATGTATGTCTGGTGCGAAGACTGATAAGAGAGAACCTCATCTGCTAAGATGTGCGGAATACAGAACGCCCGCCCACAAAATTGTATCCGGGATGAATGTCCCGCTGACTCGCAGCCCCGGTTAGCGCCACCATGCTGCGATGCATGGGCATATGGCCAATTGCGTTTAACAAGAAAGAAATCAAAGTGCAGATTTGCATATCAAAACAACCGCGAAAACTTGTGAAGACCTCTCTCAAGGCCTCGCTCGCGGCGAGTGTCTTCATGCTCGCCACCGGCTCATTCGCGCAGGCACAGGACGCGACGGCCATCCTGAAATCCATGTCGGATTACGTCTCCGCTCAACCGTCCTTCACCTTCACCTTCGACACGTCGATCGAGGTGGTGACGCCGGAAATGGAGAAGATCCAGTTTGACAGCACCGGCGATGTCGCCGTGAGCCGACCCGACAAGGTCAGGGCGCGGCGCATGGGGGGCTATGCCGATGTGGAGCTCCTCTCGGACGGCAAGAGCGTGACCCTCGTGGGCAAGCACATGAATGCCTATGCTCAGATCGACAGGGGCGGCAGCATCGAGGAAGTGGTCGAGCATATGCGCGGCAATACCTCGGCGGAACTCCCGGCGGCCGATCTGCTGTCGACCAACCCCGCCGAAATCCTCATGGATGGCGTGATCGAGGCCAAGCACATCGGCCGCGGCGTCATCAACGGCGTCGAATGTGAGCATCTCGCCTTCCGCACCATCGAAATTGACTGGCAGATTTGGGTGCAGGCGGGCGACAAGCCCATCCCCTGCAAATATGTCATTACCAGCAAGACAGTTGGGGCCGCTCCGCAATACACGATGGTGATCAAGGATTGGAAATCGGATCCGCAGCTTGCGGCCGATGCCTTTACCTTCACGCCGCCTGCCGGCGCGAAAAAGATTGAGATCTCGGAGATGCAAAACATCGACGATGTACCGCACAGCAAGCCGATGGGAGAGCAACAATGAGAACCACCCCAATGAAACGCCTCGGCCTCGTCCTTGGCCTCGTGGTCGGCGCTGCCGTGATGATGCTCAGCGACAGGATCATACTCGATCAGCCCGATGGGTTGGTCTCGAAGGCGCAGGCGATCATCGGCCGTCCGGCCACCCCGCTCAGCTATGCCGGCGTCGCCCGACGCACCACGCGTCGAGGGGTCTATGGCGCTCCCGTCGTTGTCGCCCCGGCACCCGTGGTGGTGGTCCCTCGCGCGGGCTGCGTCCAGGCGGTGAACAGCTACGGACAGGTTTTCTGGCGTTGCCCATAACCGGCTCCCGGAGGCCGAGTTGAATATGGCTGGCGCGGATGACGGCATCTGTGCCAGCCGAGACTGCCGGAACGGGTGAACTACGCATTAAGTCGGGATGCTGTCGGTCAATGTTGCCAAAGGAAATCGCGCCATGACGTGCGGGATGCGGCCTTGTCTTGCGGCCGGTAAAATGATGTTGGGCGCTTTGGCGCTCGCTCTGACCCTTCTGCACCTTCCATCCGCGTATGCGGAGGAGCATCAGCTCTACACGTCCTCGGGCGAGATCGACTTCGAGGAGGTCTATTATTTCGCCCAGCGTGCGAGCAATGCCTATAAGGCGGATGCGGCGATTAACACCCTCGATCCCGGCGTCTCATGGATCGCCACGCCGGGCACGACCGACGTGCTCTATTTCATCGAGCACGATCACGACAGCCGCATCCACACGATTTCGGTGCGCGGCACGGCCAGCAAGGCGAACTGGTCCCTCGATGAGGATACGGCAGGCATTGTGGACGCCAAGGCGCACATCCTGGTGCATCGTGGTTTCCAATCGGCGGCGAAGATGCTCTATGCGGATCTCAAGCAGCATTTGAACCGGGACTATTCAGTCTATCTCACCGGCCACTCTCTGGGTGGCGCGGTCGCCGGCCTGCTGGCTCTCTATCTCCACGAAGATGGTTATAAGATTGCCGGCGTGGTGACCTTCGGTCAGCCCAAATTCACGAATGAGGCCGGGATCGCGGAATATGGTCACCTGCCCTATCTGCGCGTGGTCGATCAGAACGACATTGTGCCGATGCTTCCCGACACGACCAAGGGCGGGCAGGTCAAATTTGCCCATCTGGGAACTGAGGTGACCATTCTCTCAGGCCCCTATTATGCGTTCCTCGCGCCTTCGGAAGCGACGAAGCTTTCCCTCGAGTCTTTCGAGCATGATGCGGTGCTCTCGAGTGTCCCCGATCACAAGATCGACTGGTATCTCGCCAACATCAAGGACAAGCTGCAACGAGCCCAGCGCGTCGACTACGCCGACCGCGAGACCTATGTGGTGCGCCACACACGGGGGCCCGAGCAACAGCTCCAGCAAAAGACGAACTTCAACTCTCAGCAGTAGCGGCACGCCAAGTCTTGGGACCGAAGCGGGGCTGGCCTTTGGCATCCAAAGTGACAGCGTCGCCGGATGACCAAATCGCTGGCACAAAATGTCAAGCCTTTGTCCCCAGAGGCCAATTCAATTCTTCACGGCTTCAATAGAGTTTTGATACGGGGTCACAAGCAACCGGCAACAGCGACATGTCCATGCGGCTGGCGAGCAGAGACTGTGATGGATGTGCTCCGGGGAGCAGACCGGGACGGCCGGAGGGTGTGACATTGAGAAGAGCGCTTGAGGGGAAGACTGACCAAATGAGATTGACAGCAATCGCCGCGTCACTGGTGTTGATGACGGGATCGGTGGCCCTGGCGGCCGATATGTCGCCGCCTGAACCCGTGGCACCTCCTCCGCCTCCGGCCTCCGACTGGACCATCACCGTGGCCCCCTATGTCTGGGCCGCGGGCATCAAGGGCAAGGTCGGCGCGGGCGGGTTTCCTCCGGCCCATATCGATGCCAGCATCGGTGAGGTCCTGAGCGACTTCGACATCGGTTTCATGGGGGCGGCTGAAGTCCGCAATGACCGTTTCAGCATCTATTCGGACATCGTCTATGTGAAGCTCAGCGACAGCGCCAAGACCCCCAACCAGGTGCTCGCCGACAAGGTCAAGCTCACGACCCAGGAACTCATGTGGACCGGTGCGCTTGGTTATACCATCACCGACAGCCCGACTTACGCTCTGGATATGGTCGCCGGCTTTCGCCTGTGGTCTCTCGACAACAAGCTGAAGGTGAAGGGCGGATTGATCGGCAGTGACAGCTTCTCCTCGACCGAGACCTGGGTCGATCCCATCGTCGGCCTCAAGTTCAAGGCCGATCTCACACCCAGCATTTATTGGACGAGTTGGGCCTTGATCGGAGGCTTCGGAGCGGGATCTGACTTCATGTGGGATGTGCTGGGCGGGTTTGGCTATCGCTTCACCGACAACATCTCGGCGATTGCGGGCTATCGCGCCGTCAGCGTCGATTATACCAATGACGGCTTCAAATTTGACGTGGTGCAGCAGGGCCCGATCATGGGGGCAGCCATCCGCTTTTGATCGGCCGGCAGCGCGGCCGGCTTCAGCGCTGCAGCCATGGCAAGACACGAATTGGGGAATGATCGCTGCGGCGATAGGAGACTGGGGATTGGAAATGCGGATGAAGTCAATTGCGGTGGCGTTTGCTCTGACGGCGCTGGCCTCGACGGCAGTGCTTGCGGAAGCGCCGCCTTCGACCGACACGGCCCGGCTGCTGGGGCCCCTGGCGCGCGGGGTGAATTACCAGGTGGAGAACCCCATCACCTCCGACGGCGTCTTGTATGTCTTCAAGCTGGCGACACCTTATGGCAATTTCCGTGTCGACGGCGAGCAGCTGTTGAAGCTGCGGCTGCACGAGCTCGCCGCCCTCGAGAAGCTTGAGGCGCTGTCGCAGAGCGGTGAGTTCACCAAGTCTCTCGCAGCGGCCGTGCAACAGCCCATCGCCACTGTGGGCAAGGCGCTCGTGAACCCCTTTTCGCTCGTCACCGGAACCGTCTCGGGTGTCGGCTCGATGTTCGACAAGGTCAGTGCCGGACTGAACGACCCCTATGACAAGAGCGACAACGCGGTCGACGGGCTACTGGGGACATCCGCCGCGCTGCGGCAGCTGGCCTACCAATATGATGTCGATCCTTACACGAAGTTTCCCCCGCTCGCGAAGCGGCTGCAGACCCTGGCCCAGGCTCACGCCATGGGCGGCCTCGCGGTGAAGGGGGCGGTCATGGCCATTCCCGGCGGTGCCGGCCTTGCGGTGAGCGGATTGCAGTCGGCGGGGACACTCGGCTCGCTGGTCCGCGACAAGACCGTTGCCCAGCTTGATGAGATCAACCAGGCCGCACTTCTTGCCATGGGCGTCAATCCCACTGTCATGGCCGCCTTCATGTCAAACCAGCACTATACGCCGGCCGACAAGACCCTTGTGGTCGCCGCGCTGAAGTCCATGCCGCGCGCGGCCAACAAGACCCTGTACGTGGCCAAGATTGCCGGTGCGGCTGACGTCGACGCGGCCTTCTTCCACCGGGTTCAGACCCAGTGGATGGCCGCATACAATGCGAAGGTGGAGCCCATCACGGGTTTTGCGAATGTGCTGGGATTTCCGCTGCTGGTGCGCGCCGACGGCAAGCTGGTCGGATTGTTTCCGATGGACATTCTGGCCTGGACCGATCCCGTCCGGAAGACCGTTTTGGCCATGAGCCAGAAGATCAGCGCTGAGAGCGGTGCACCGGTGGAGATCCGCCTCAGCGGCACCGTCACCGATGAAGCCCGTCGCGAGATCGCGAAAGTCGGCTGGACCGTGAAGGATCACGATACGGCCCTGCTCAACGGGAACTGAGACCGCGAGAATTTGGCCCGCCCCCAGGGTGCTGCGGAATTCAAGGTTTCAATCCCCGTGTGTCGGCGGAAAAATGGGATACTCTGCTCCCGCCGTTCGCCCTCGCAGTGACGAGTTCGGCGGCGGTATCCTTCACGGCCTACGGGGAAGCTAACATGCCGAAAATTTCGCAACTCGATTTCATCGAGATCAAGTCCACGAGCATTAAGGAAAGCTGGGACGAGAACTCCGTCTGGGCCCCCACTCTCCCCTGTTTCATCGTCCGAGTGACCGCCGAAGACGGCACCGAAGGCTTCGGTGAAGTCGCCAGTCAGACTTGGTATCTCGGCGAGACATCTGAGCAGATCCGGTCCTGCCTGACGCTTTATGCCTCGCGCCTGAAGGGAGCCGAGGCCACCAATCTCGCCGCCGCCAACCATGTGATGGACAAAGCCTATTCGGGTGCCATGCCGGGCGGGCGGTCGGCACGATCAGGCGTTGATGTCGCCTTGCATGATCTGCTGGGCAAGCTCTGGGGCGTCCCGGTGACGACCTTGCTTGGTGGCGCACGCCGGCAGAGAATGGATCTTCTCACCAATCTCTACCACAAGACCCCGGAAGAGATGGCGGCCGCGTCCAAGACATTCGTCGAGCGCGGATTCAAAGGATTGAAGATCAAGATTGGCGACGTCATTTGGAAGGACGGCTTCCGCGCAGACTCGCTTGCCACCGAAGCAGGGTTTCTGGAGGCGGCGCTGGATGTCGTTCCCCGGGATGTCTTCATCGATGCGGACGCAAATCAGGCTTGGACCAATCCCGGCATCGTGGTGCGCCGGCTCGAGCGCTTTGCATCGGCCAGTAATTTGGCCATCGAGCAGCCTTTGCACTACGCCAACATCGAGGGCCATTGCGACATCCGCCGGCGCTCCACCATTCCCGTCATCCTGGACGAATCCGTCTGGTCACCCGAGGCCGCGATGGAGGTCGTTCGGCGCGGCGCCTGCGACCGGATCGTCCTGAAGGTGAACCGGGTGGGCGGACTGAGCCAGGCCCGCGACGTCATCACCATCTGCGAGAGTGCGGGCATCGGCATCAGTGTCGACACCAGCCCCTATTCCCTGCTCGGCGATACCGCGATCGCCCATGTGGCCATGACCACGCGGGGGCATTACCCCCTCAGTTGCGACGGCCATGAAACCTTTATCAAGCTGGCCGACCCGAGCATCTACAAGGGGGGTGTCGATATCAGCCAGGGCTATGCGGAACTGCCCGACGCACCCGGACTCGGGATCGAGGTCGACTGGCAGAAACTGGAAAAGATCGCCATTTGAACCGAGTGGCCGGCATCGATCGGCCGCCAGCTTTCGGGAGGATTGATGACCAGGACTTGGCTTGTCACCGGCAGCTCGCGTGGCTTCGGCCGAGCCCTTTCGGAAGCCATCCTCGAGTCCGGCGACAATCTCGTCGCGACGGCGCGTGATCCCGGAACCCTCATGCGGTTGGGTGAAAGTCAGGAGGGGCACCTCCTCACCGCCTCTCTCGACGTGACCGACGAGGACCAGGCCCGTGCCGCCGTCGCCGCGGCCATCCGGCAGTTTGGCAGCCTTGACGTTCTGGTCAACAATGCCGGCTATGGCGATATCGGCTCAGTGGAGGACACTTCGCTCGCGGCCTTCCGCCGCCAGATCGAGACGAACCTGTTCGGCACGATCATCATGACCAAGGCGGTCCTCCCCCATATGCGCGAGCGGCGATCCGGCCACATCATCCAGTTTTCCTCTGTGGGCGGACGTCTCGGTGCGCCGGGTCGCGCAGCCTATTCGGCAGCGAAATGGGGCGTGGAAGGCTTCTCCGAGGCGCTCGCCAAGGAGATGGCGCTGATCGGGGTTCGGGTGACCATCATAGAGCCCGGCGGCTTTCGCACCGATTTTGCGGGCGCCTCCACGACGATCGAGGAGGGCCACAGCGACTATGACGCCGTGGTCGGCGCTGCCGCGCGGATGCAGCGCACCTATGACGGCAGACAACCGGGAGATCCTCAAAAGGGTGCGGCCGCGATCCTGAAGATTGCCCGAATGGACGAACCTCCTCTCCGTCTGCCCCTGGGGTCAGACGCGGTTGCAGCCATCGAGAGAGTTGACCGTGATCGGCTGAATGAGCTCGCGCGCTGGCGGCAGCTGAGTGAATCGACCGACTTCTCCGAAAACTGAGCGGATCGACCCCCGGCAGGTGAGCGCGCCGAACTCCAGCTTGGCACTTCGACAGGGAACCGAATCACGGCAGCCGGATTGAGTCCGCGAAAGTGATTCGTTTTTCTTGTCAAGTCTCAACCGCGGCAGCCGCATCATGCAATCCGACCAGTATGACCTTGGCCCATCCTTCGTCTCCACGGAGGTCCTCTATCCGATTTATCTGTTCGACGAGCTCGTCGACTACTTGGATGTCGAGGTCACGCTGACCCCAGGCCGGGAGCCCGATTCATGGGAAATTGATGAGGTCGTCTGTCATCCGCAGCATATCCCCACTCCGGTGACGGCGACCGGCGAATTGCTCGCGGACATAAAGAGCTTTCTGGCCTTCGACCCCACCGCGAAGGTCAAGGTCGCGAAGGCGGGCGAAAGGCTGTGGCCGCATTGAGATTCGCCGTCTCTGAAGAAAAGCCTCCGACATCATCCTTGCCCCGGCACTCTGCGTGAGTGGTATGCACCGTAAACCGAAGTGGTCATTGGCCCAGAATGCGGATGCGCTATGTCACGCTGGCTGGGACAGAAGAGGCTCTGGGTGTGGATGCCGACTACATCATAATCGGAGGTGGCTCGGCTGGCTGCGTCCTGGCCAACAGGCTGAGCGCTGATGGCCGCCATCGTGTGGTCCTTTTGGAGGCTGGGGGCAGCGATCTCCATCCCTGGACGCAGATCCCCATCGCCTATGGCAAATGCTTCTATCACCCCCGGCTGAACTGGCGCTACGAGTCCGCACCCGTTCCAGGCCTCGACGACAGGACCATATATTGTCCGCGCGGCAAGGTCCTGGGCGGCTCCAGTGCCATCAACGCCATGGTCTTCATCCGCGGCCAGCGGGAGGATTATGACGGTTGGCGGGATCTGGGCAATGCCGGGTGGGGCTATGACGACGTTCTGCCATATTTCCAGCGCCTCGAGCGGGATGAGGCAGGGCCCGTATCTTCGCACGCCGAGGGCGGACCGCTGACGATCACTGAGATTTCCGGATCAGCGCATCCGCTCTGCACCGATTTTCTGGCGGCCGCAGCTTCGGCGGGGTTGTCCTTCAACCCCGACTTCAATGATGCGACGCAGGAGGGCGCCGGCTTCTATCGGATCACCACCCGTCGCGGGCTTCGCGTTTCATCGGCAACCGCCTATTTGCGACCTGTCCTTTCACGGCCCAATCTGCAGGTCATCCGGCAGGCGCTTGCCACGCGCATCGTGTTTGAGGGCAATCGCGCGGTCGCGGTGGACTATTCACGTGGAGGAGACCGCTCCCTGAGGGTCCACGCCCGGCGCGAGGTCGTGGTGGCGGCAGGTGCCGTCAATTCCCCCCAGCTCCTGCAGCTGTCCGGCATCGGCGATCCTGCCCTCTTGCAGCGTCACGGGATCGCCGTCCTGCACGCAGCACCGGCTGTCGGCGAGAACCTCCAGGACCATCTCTGCATCGACTACCTCTACAAGTCGCGCAAGGCGTCGCTCAACGAGACCCTGAGGCCGCTATGGCGGCGGCCCTTGCTTGCTGCGCAATATCTCCTGACCCGGAGCGGTCCGCTGAGCTTGAGCGTGAACCAGGCCGGAGGGTTCTTCCGGACGCGCCAGGATCTGCAACGCCCCGACATGCAGCTCTATTTTTCCGCTCTCAGCTATACGCGGGCCAGTCCCGGCAAGCGTCAGCTCATGCGCCCCGATCCCTTTCCCGGGTTCCTGCTGAGCGTCTCCAACTGCCATCCGCTCAGCCGCGGCCATATCCGCATCCAGGCCGCCGATCCGTTCAAGCCGCCGATCATCCAGCCGAACTATCTTGCCGACGACCGCGACCTTTCTGAGCTGGTTCTGGGCGCCCGCTTCATTCGCAGACTGGCCGCGCAACCGGCGCTGGCGGAGATCATCGCGGAGGAATTCCGTCCCGGCATCGAGGTCATGTCCGAGGCAGAGATGCGGGCCGACATCCGCAAACGCGCCACCTCGGTGTTTCACCTCAGCGGAACATGTGCCATGGGCCCGGATCCGCGCAACGCAGTGGTCGACCCCAGATTGCGGGTCCATGGCGTGCAGGGTCTGCGCATCGTCGATGCCTCAATCTTTCCACGGCTTGTCTCCGGCAACACCAACGCCCCGACCATGATGATCGGCGAAAAGGGCGCCGATCTCATCCTGTCCGACCTGCGCTAGGAACACAAACGCGCAACGTCGGATGGGCCTGTCTTTGTGCGGGGGAGAGGATCTGGGCCAGAACGCCCACCCCGGCCTTGATCTCGCGCGGGCTGCAGGCGCTGAAGCCGAGGACCAGTCCGCTGTTCTCGACGGGCTCCAGGCAGAAGCGCGAGATCGGCGCCGCAACGATGCCGCGTCGTGCGGCGGCCTCGGCCACGGCCACCTCATCGATCCCGGCGGCAAACCGGCCGATGGTCTGGATGCCGCTCTCGGCACGCACGACGTCCAGGACGCCCGAAAGATGGTCTCGGGCCTCATCCATGAGAACTTCCTGGCGCTCGGCATAGAGCTTTCCCATGCGCCGGATATGGGTCGCGAAATGGCCTTCGCCGATGAAGCTGGCGACCACGCATTGCTGGTTTGTGGAGGCCCCTTGCTGGGTCGCGCGCGCCACCCGGTCAAAGGCCTCGACCAAGGCCGGGGGCGCCACCATGAATCCCAGGCGCAAGGCGGGGAACAGCGATTTGCTGAAAGTGCCGACATAAATGACCCGTCCCGCCTTGTCGATGCTCTTCAGCGTCGGCGGCGGCCGTCCTGAATAGAAGAACTCCCCGTCATAATCATCCTCGATGATCCAGGCATCGGCCTGTTCGGCAGCCTGCAGCAACTCGAAGCGGCGCGACAGGCTCATGGTCACGCCAGTGGGATGCTGGTGCGATGGGGTCACGAAGGCCAGGCGGAAATCGGGAGATGTCCGCAGGCCCTCGGCGACGCTGATGCCCTCGTCATCCACTGGGACCGGAACCAAACGCGCCCCCGCGGCGAACAGGCTGTTGCGGGCGCCGATCGCACCAGGGTTCTCGAACCAGACCGGGTCTCCCGGATCAAGCAGCATGCTGCCGATCCTGTTGAAGGCCTCCTGCGCGCCGTTGACGATGAACACGCTCTCGGGTTCGCAGAGTATGCCGCGGTTCAGCCGCAGATGCGCGGCCACGGCGTGGCGCAGCGCCTTGAGGCCCGCGGGGTCCGGATAGCCGAGCATCTGGCCTCGGGAGCCGCGCCAGCAGCGTGCCGTCAGCCGCGCCCACAGGGCCACGGGGAACGCCTCCAGCGCGGGCATTCCGGTGATGAAGGCGCGATGCTCCGGCAGATGCGCGAGCCGGGGCAGGAACTGCTGCGAAGCCCCCAGGGCGATCCGTGCGAGCCGCGCCGGCTGGCGGCCGAGCTCCCCGCCCTGAGGTTCGATCGCGGTGGGCACGTTGACATTCACCTCGACGCTCACGAATGCGCCTGCACCCACACGGGAGTCGATGAGGCCTTCGGATGTGAGCTGGTCATAGACGGCAACCACAGTGGTGCGCGACAGGCCGAGATCCCGCGCCAAAGTCCGGCTGGACGGCAGCCTGGCCCCGGCCGCGATGGCGCCCGACAGAATGGCCTCCCTTAAGGCATAGCTCAGCTGGACGACCAAGGGCGTGGCTGCGCCCTTGTCCACGGACAGGGCCGGTAGCAGCGCGCCCCCACTATACTTGACCACAACCCCTCCCCGATTGGCATCGTCTTTTCACGAGAACGGACCTTAACGCGCAGGCCAATCCGGTCGCAAGAAGAGAGCATCCGCCAGCACAATCTTCGGCCGCGGCCCGAGGACATCCCATGAAACTTCGCTGCATAGAGACCTTTTCCGACCGGTATGTCGGGTTCGTTCGCATCACTGACGAAACCGGGGCACAGGGCTGGGGTCAGGTTTCGCCATACAATGCGGACATCACATCGCAGATCCTGCACCGGCAGATCGCGCCTTGGTCACTGGGCGTCGACACGACAGATCTCGATGACCTCGTGGATCGGATCGAGGAGCGTGAGCTCAAATTTCCTGGCTCCTATGTCCGCCGCGCCATCACCGGGCTCGACACCGCCATCTGGGATCTCAGGGGCAAGCATGCCGGCAAGCCGGTGGTCGAGCTTCTCGGCGGCCGTCCCGGCCAATTGCGCTGCTATGCGTCGTCGATGAAGCGGGACATTACACCGGAAGACGAGGCCGAACGGTTCCTCCGCCTCAGGGATCGCCATGGCTTCGATGCCTTCAAGTTCCGCGTCGGAGCCGAAGCCGGCCGTGATATCGACGAATGGCCGGGCCGAAGCGAAGCGATTGTGCCGACGATCCGCCGAGCGCTCGGCGACGAGGCCACGCTGCTCGTGGATGCAAATAGTGGTTTCTCGCCGGCACGCGCCATCGAGATCGGCCGGCTGCTCGAGGCGCATGGCGTGGTTCATTACGAAGAGCCCTGCCCCTATTGGGAACTCGAACAGACCAAGCAGGTCACCGATGCGCTCGACTTGGACGTGACCGGCGGCGAACAGGATTCCGACTTGCGCATTTGGCGGCGGATGATCGAGATGCGCGCGGTCGATATCGTGCAGCCCGACATCTGCTACGTCGGAGGGGTCGGCCGTATGCTGAGAGTGGCGCGCATGGCCGAGGCCGCGGGCCTGCCGGTGACGCCGCATGCTGCCAATCTGTCCTTGGTGACGCTGTTCACCATGCATGTTCTGGCTGCGATTCCGAATGCCGGGGCTTATCTCGAGCTGTCGATCGAGGGGGCGGATTACTACCCCTGGCAGCAAGGCCTCTTCCGCAACGATCCCTACAAGGTATCCAATGGCACAGTTTCGATTGACGACACCCCGGGATGGGGTGCCGATATCAATCCGGAATGGCTGGCGCGATCGCGCTACCAGATGAGCAAGCTGGATTAGGCGTTGCCTGAGGCCGGAGAGCGATTGTCTCCGGCGGGGGGAGTTGAAGACGGTCATGAGCACAGGCTCGCTGTTCACGGATGATTTCAAGCTTTCGCCCTATTGGTGGGATGCGACGCCAAGGCCCGAGATATCCCCCGGCGACCTGCCCGAGCGCGTGGATGTTGCGGTCATCGGGTCTGGCTATACGGGGCTTTCCGCGGCCTTGCAGACCGCCCGGGGCGGGCGGTCGACCCTCGTGTTCGACGCCGAGGACGCAGGCTGGGGCTGCAGCACGCGCAATGGCGGCCAGATCAGCACCAGTGTCAAACCCAACCTCGCAGAGCTGACGAAACGCCACGGTCCGCAGACGGCGCGCGCGATTCTATCGGACGGAAGGAAGTCCCTGAAGTGGATCGGCGAATTCGTGGCGGAGGAGAACATCGAGTGCTCCTTCGGCGTGGTGGGGCGCTTCCATGCCGCCCATAATACGGCAGCCTTCCGCAACCTGACGGAGTCCTTTGCAACGGAGCCGGAAGAGTTTGAGACGGGCGGCTGGGTTGTGCCGCGATCGGAGCAGAGAGAGGAACTCGGGACGGACGCCTATCATGGCGGCGTGGTCTATCCGCGCCATGCTGTGCTCGACCCCGGAAAGTTTCACCATGGCCTCCTGGAAAGGGTTCTGCAGGCCGGGGCCGCCATCGCGACCCACTGTCCGGTCACCGGCATCGAGCGGATGAAGCAAGGCTTTCGGCTGACCACGCCTCGCGGGATCCTCGAGGCTCGCGACGTCGTGGTCGCTACGAATGGCTACACGGGCAAGATCACGCCATGGCAGCGTCGCCGCGTCATCCCCATCGGCAGCTATGTCATTGCGACCGAGGAGTTGCCGCCAGGAATGGCCGACCGCCTGTTCCCCAAGAACCGCATCGTCTCCGATACCCGAAAGGTGGTCTATTATTATCGGCTCTGCTCCGATCGGCGTCGCATTATCTTCGGTGGCAGGGTCAGCCACGGCGAAACCGACCCCATCAAGAGCGCAGCCAAGCTCAGGGACGAAATTGTCCGACTGTTTCCGGAGCTCGCAAACATTCGGGTCAGCCATTCTTGGATGGGCCTCGTCGCCTACACATTCGACACGCTCGCCCATGCCGGCAAGCATGACGGGCTCCATTACGCAATGGGCTATTGCGGCTCCGGCGTCGCGATGGCGGGATATCTTGGCATGCGGGTTGGCCAGCAGGTCCTCGGCCTGCCGGAGGGCCGCTTGGGCGTCGAGGCAGCACCGTTCCAAACCCGCCCGCTCTACTACGGCTGGCCTTGGTTCCTGGCACCCTCCGTCTCCTATTATCGCTGGCGCGACAGCCGCAACAGATGACACAGCCGGATTGGCATCCAACACCAGATAAAATGGACCTATAGGTGGATGCCAATCGCCCTTAGCTTTGAGATCGGGGCCGACGCTCACGCCATGGACGTATGAAACTACGCCGGTCGGCCGAGATGGAGGGATGCTGCAATGAGATCTCCACGAAGAGGCTTTGTCGTTCTCGGGGCGCTGCTGAGCGTTCTCATGGCGAGCACGGCACAAGCCGAGACGCTTCGGCTGTTGACCTGGGGCAATTATGCACCCGACAAGGTCATCGAAATGTTCGAGAAGAAATATCCGGACATCAAGGTCGAGGTCACCTTCTCGAACAACGAGGAAATGGTGGCCAAGCTACGGGCGACGGGAGGCGCCGGTTTCGATCTCGCCCAGCCGAGCCATGACCGGATTTTCTCGGCTCAGAAGGAATTCAACATCTATAAGCCGATGGATCTGACCAAGATCGATCTTTCGGTCCTGGACGAGAAGCTGCTGGCCGGGGTCAAGGCGAACACCACGATCGACGGCGAGGTCTACGCCGTTCCCCATGAATGGGGCACCTCCGGCATCATGGTCGACAAGACCAAGGCGCCGGAAATCAAGAGCTGGGCCGATCTCTGCGATGAGAAGTACAAGGGCAAGACCTCCATGAGGTTGCGCCGAACCATCCTGCTCGGCACCGCCTTTGCCATGGGCAAGGATCCCTTCGCGGCCTACGGCAATCTGGACGATTACAAGAAGCTCATGGACGAGGTTGCCGAGAAGCTGATCGCCTGCAAGGCGATCGTGAAGACCTATTGGAAGGCCGGGGACGACCTGTCGGCGCTCATGCTCTCGGGCGAAGTCATCGCCTCCGAAACCTGGGATTCGACGGCCTACAAGCTTTATTCCCAAAACCCCAACATCGTCTTCGTGCCGCCGGAGACGGGCGCATTGGCCTGGATCGACACATTCGCCCTGCCGCGCAAGGGCGAAGCGGATGAAGCGGCCTACAAATGGATCAACTTCGTCATGCAGCCCGACATTGTCCCGCTGATGTCGGACAAGAGCGGTGCGGTCGTTGCGGTCAAGGATGGCATCGCGAAGATGCCGGAGGACAAGCGCAAGGCGGTGCAGGCAGCGTTCAAGCCTGAGGACATCGCCAATCTGAAGTTCTTCGCCAACATCCCGCCAGGCCTCGAAGACATCGAGGGCAAGACGCTGGAGAGGATCCAGGCCGCCACGGCCAACTGATCCGGAAGATCCGCGACCTCTCCGCTTGGACGGTGCCGTCCCGCCCAAGCGGAGTTCAACGCCGGTTCCTTGTTCAGGGTATAACCGAGCCCGGCGTGTCGCGGAATACAAGGGGGCCTGGGGGCAGCATGTTCGACCTCGAATGTATCGACGTGACGAAGCGCTTCGGGCCTGTGACCGCTGTCTCCGGCGTTTCTCTGGACGTGCCGAGCGGCACCTTTTTCTCCATTCTCGGCCCCTCGGGCTGCGGCAAGACGACCTTGATGCGCATGATCGCCGGCTTTGAGACCCCGAGCGCCGGCGACATTCGCATCAAGGGCAAATCGGTGGTCGAGACCCCGCCGAACAAGCGCAACGTGAAGATGGTGTTTCAGCACCTGGCCCTGTTTCCGATGATGGATGTCGGGGAGAACATCGCCTATGGCCTTCGCTGTCGTGGCGACGGCAAGGCCGATATCGCGCGCAAGGTGAAGTCGGTGCTCGAGCGGGTCGGCCTGCCCGATGCGGCGGAGAGACAGGTCAATCAGCTCTCCGGCGGCCAGCGCCAGCGTGTCGCGATTGCCCGTTGCATGGTGCTCGAGCCGGACGTCCTGCTGCTCGACGAGCCCCTGGGCGCTCTCGACCTGAAGCTCCGCGAACACATGAAGATCGAGCTCAAACTACTTCAGAGCCAGTTCGACACCACCTTCCTCTATATCACCCACGACCAGTCCGAAGCCCTCGTGATGTCGGATCGTGTCGCCGTGATGAATGCCGGCATCTTCGAGCAGGTGGGCACTCCCCAGGAGCTCTACCATCATCCCCGCAGCAGCTTTGTTGCCGGCTTCGTCGGTGACAGCAATCGCTGGAGCGGTCGCGTCGTGCGGATCGACAAAGCGGTCTGTCAGATAGAACTCGAGGACAAGACCCGGGTCCTGGCGACGGGCCATGATGCGCTGTCCGTCGGTGACCGCGTCGATGTCTTTGTTCGCCCCGAGGCCCTTCGTCTTTCCAGCGAGGAGGCCCAGGACGGTTGCAACCACTTCGTGGGGACGCTGGACAGCCTGCTCTTCAACGGTGCCAATAGCCGGCTGCTTGTCCGCACCGCCAGCGGAATGGTTGAGGTTGACAGTCGTGCCCCATCGGACTCGATCCCTGCCGCCGGATCCCCTATCGCGATCGCCAGTGCGGTGGACAAGACCCTGTGCTTTCCGCAGCGGGACCTCGCATGAACACGGCAGAGACCCGCCGGCTGTCTCTGTTCCTGCTCTTTGCCCCCTTTCTGATGTGGATCGGGCTCCTGATTGTCTTGCCGCAGCTTGGCATTCTTGGCGTGTCCTTGCGCGAAAAGCTGGGGCCGCAGAACTATGCGATCGGCTTTGGCAATTATGCTGACTTTCTGCAGGAGCCCATCTACTGGAACACGCTTCTCAGAACGGCCGTGATGTCGATCATCGTGACCGCGCTCGCCCTCCTCATGGGCTTTCCGATCGCCTACTACATTGCCAAGGTGGCCAGCCGGCGCAGCCGTGCCGGCTTGTTCCTGCTGTGTCTGGTTCCACTCTGGGTCAGTGACCTCGTTCGCGCCTTCGGCTGGATCATCCTCCTGCGCGAGACCGGAATCGTCTCGGTGGCGTTGCAGGCGGCGGGCATGACGGACGGTCCTGTGGAGCTACTCTACAACGACGTCACCATCGTCATGGGTCTTGTCTACACCGTCGTTCTGTTCATGATCGTGCCTCTGGTCTCGACCCTTGACGGCATGGACGACAGCCTGATTGAGGCGGGGCTCAACCTCGGCGGCAATCGGTTCACGGTGTTCCGCCGCATCGTCGTGCCCTATGCCATGCCGGGGATCGTCGCCGGCTGCATCATCGTCTTCATGCTCGCGGCCGGCAGCTATCTCACTCCGGTTCTGCTGGGCGGCAAGAACAGCATGTGGTTCACCGAGCAGATCTACAACCAGTTCATCACGCGCTACAATTGGGAGGCTGGCGCCACCTTCGGAATGCTGCTGCTCGCCTTCACGTCCGTGGTTGTCTGGATCGGGCTGAAGGCGACCGGACAGAGCCTCGGCTCCACGGTCGCGAGGCACTGACCATGAACGTCGCAGCGCCCCAATCGGCAGTGGCCCGTCGTCTTTACCAGGCCTATATGGTGGCCTTCTTCGTCTATCTCGCAGCACCCCTGATCGTCGCGGGCCTGTTTGCCTTCAACGACTCCCTGTTTCCCTCGATGCCCTGGCGCGGCTGGACCCTGGACTGGTTCTTCAACGACACAGAGCCCATGCTCGGCCTCTTTCACGACCGCAGACTGCTGGCGTCCATATGGACCTCGGTCAAAGTGGGCGTGGTCGTTTCGCTGCTCTCCGCGCTGGTTGGCACCTGCAACGCGTTCCTGTTCGAACGTCATGATTTTCCCGGAAAACGATACCTCTATATCCTGATGATCGTGCCGCTCGTCATCCCCGGGGTGATCATGGGCATCGCCATCCTCGTCTTTGCGAGCCTGATCGCCAATGGCGTCGAGGACGGGCTGGGCTTCGACCTCGGCATGCTGCGCCCCGGACTTCCCTTGGTGATCCTGGGTCAGTTCTCTTTTCTCACAACCATCACCTCCCTCATCATCGCCGCGCGGCTGAAGAAATTCGATATCGCCCTGGAAGAGGCAGCTCTCAATCTGGGTGCCAGCCGTCCGCGCGTGCTGCGGACGATCACATTGCCCTATTTGGCACCGGCGATCGTCTCGGCATTCATCGTCGCCTTTCTCGTCTCCTTTGAAAACTTCAACACGACCCTGATGCTCGTTGGCTCGGAAGCGCCTTTGACGATCACCATGTATGACCGCATGGCCAAAGTCGGCTCGACGCCGGTCCTCAATGCCGTGTCCTTCGTCTTGATGGTGGGGTCGGCTCTTCTCGCGCTGCTGAGCGTCTTCGTGCAGCGTCGCGGCGATTGAGCGCTGGGCGAGGCGCCCTCTGAAATGTGCCAGCTTCGCTTTTTTTCCCGCGTCACCTTCGGAGTCCCTGGACCGGCCCGCCAGCTGTGATACGACCTATCAGTTCGCGGAAGTTGCACGATGCACGGTCGTTCTCTCGGCTGCATATGTTCAGGGGTTAACATGCTCGGATGTTTGGACGCTGCCGGCCGATCCGGATCGCATCGCGGCCGGAACTCTCTGGTCGCAGCCCTGTTGGGGATTGTGGTCGTCCTTGTCCTTAGCTCTCCTGCAAGTCAGGCTCAGGGTGCCGGCAGCCCCACCGGGACCATGCGGTCCGAGTTCCGCGAGCCGGTCACCCTGATCAGCAGGGACGGCGTGCTGGAGGTCCGACTGACGGCGCGTCAGGGCGAAGCCGCCCTGGACACGGTCGCCGGTCCCGTGAAGAATTTCCTGCTCTTCAGCTATGAACTCATCCGCGGCACCGCCTCGAATGGCCAGACGTCGGGCGAGAACCTTTACCCGGCGCCGACGCTCCAGGTCTTTCCCGGTGAAAAGCTCATCGTCCATTTGGAGAACGGCCTCAGCGATCTGGCTATCCGGGATTTCTACAGCCCTCAATACACGGCAACCGGCCAGGACGTTCCGCTCTATCCCATTCAGCTGACATCTGCGCCGCTGAACCTCCATGTTCATGGCCTCCATGTCAGCCCCAAGGGCAACTCCGACAATGTCATGATCCACATGCCCGCCGGCACGGCGAATACATACACCTATGACGTGCCCAAGAGCATGCCCCAGGGCGTTTACTGGTATCACAGCCATCTCCACGGCCTCACGGCGGCGCAGGTCTATCTTGGTCTCGTCGGCATGCTTGCCATCGGTCGCACCGATGGCGGCCTGCCCATTGTGACCGAAAACAAGATCCCCATCCGCAACATGCTGCTGCAATACAACTACGTCTTCGACCGCGAGGGCGGACAGGAGGATCTCAACAATCCCTATTGGCCGCAATATGTCAGCACTCTCGTCCCGCCCGAGAAGGACGAGCTTGCAAGCGGCACCTATCGGCCTTTGATGACGCCGATCAACTTCGACAATGCCAAGCCCGGGGCGAAATTCATCACGAACTGGTATGCCGGGCCGCTGTCGATCCGCAATTTCCGGGGCCGGATGCAGTTCATCCCCAGCAACCTCGTCCGCTTCACGTCGTTCAGCGACGACCGGAGCGAGGATGTCCCCGACCGGCCTTCGCTCCCGGACGAGCAGCGCGATGTCCAATTCACCGTGAACGGGCAGTTCCAGCCGGCGATCAAGAGCAAGGCCGGCCAGACCGAGATCTGGGTGCTCGCGAATGTGAGCGACATCGCCTATATGAACGTCCAGCTCACGGAGACCGCCACGGGCAACCACCCCAAGATCGCCATCGTGGGCCAGGACGGCAATCCCTATGGCGCCGTTCACACTCCCCCGACCGATAACGGCACCCGCCTCGTCATCCCACCGGCCAGCCGCTTCGCCATCGCGGTGACGATTCCCGCCGAAGGCGATCTCGTCCTCGAAATTCCCTCCCGCGGCGACGGCGCCAAGACGATCGCCTTGCCGGGTATCGCCTACACCAATAACGGCACCGAGAACCCACCCGCCGTCCTCGGCAGTGTCAGCACGCTGCCTGATGTCATCAGCTATGATGACGGCTTCTTCCTGTTCCCGACCCAGGTCTTGGCGCGTGCCACATCCACCGGAGAGAAGGGCGTGACCACGCCTTTCGTGGAGGGCCAGCCGCTGAACGCCTATACCTCCTTCGTCGAGCTGTCCGGCGCGGCGCCGGACGTCAAGCGCGAGATCAAGATCGGTGGCGGCTTTCTCAATAACATGGCGAGCCAGGCCGATCCGAAATCCTTCGTCTATGCCTTTGACGGCGGCGCTTTTCCCAACGTGCCCCTGGTTCAGCCGCGCCTGAACTCGGTGGAGGAATGGACCTTCGTCAACTTCAACAATGACGAGCATCCGATCCACGTCCATGTGAATGATTTCCAGGTGACCGAATATTTCGATCCCACCACCGGTCTGAGAACCGGCCCGGACAAGTTTGGCGTCGACAATGCGAACGTCCCCGCACCGACCATGCATTCCGACGAATTCGTGGTTCAGCCCGGCCGTCTCAGCATGCGCACCCGCTTCGATGACTATGACGGCCTCTATGTCATGCACTGTCATCGCCTGAACCACGAAGACAACGGCCTCATGGCCCTGATCAACGTGATCCCGGAAATCTCCGCCTATGCGGTGGCGGTCCCCGGCGCGGCCGGCAAGCCTGCCGAAGTGCGAGTCTATGATGGCAATGGCGACAGGCTGCTCGCCACAATCGTGCCCTTCCCCGGCTTCGAAGGCAGTGTGAGCGTCGCCATGGGTGACGCGGATGACGACAGTGTCCTCGACTTGGTCGTTGGCACGGGCGCCGGCCGCACCTCCGAGGTCGTCGCCTTTTCCGGCAAGTCGGCGTTCACGGACGAGATCCTGCGCTTCCAACCCTTCGCCGCCGACGCCCGGGGCGGCATCAGTGTCGCAGTGAGCTCGATCGATGGCGGGACCGGCGACAACATCATCGTGGGCTCGGGGCCGGGCATGGCCAGCGAGGTCCGCGTCTATGGCGGCAAGCAGGCCTCCGGCGCGGCACCGGACCTCTTCTCGTCATTTGCGCCCTATGAAGGGGACACGTCAGGCGTGACCCTGGCGACCGGATTTGTGGATTTCTCCACCGGCCGCAACAGCATCGTCACCGCGCCCGGTGCCGGCACCGAGACCGAGGTGAAGGTTTTCGCCTTCCCGCTGCTGACGCCGCTCGCAAAGAGTGGCCATGGCATGGCCCATGGCGGCAGGGTGAATGAGCCGATCGAGACCTCGAGTTTCAAGCCTTATGGTCAGGAATACAAGGACGGCGTCTCCCTGGCCACCGGTTGGCTCGCCGGGGTCTTCGGCGGGGCGAAGCGGATCATCGTCGGGCAGCTTGGGGGCCGAGGAACGGTCAAGATCTTCTCCAGCGGATCGGCGCTTGACGGGGGACCGTCGATGTATCTGCACAATCCCAATGAGCACGGCCATGGTGCTGGCTTCCGCGAGATCGCCAGCTTCGAGCCCTTCGGCGGCGCGCCCGGCAGTCATGTGGCGGCCACGAGCACCGTCTATGGTGCCAACCTGCTGGTGAGCGGCGGAGCCGCGTCTGGCGCCGGCACCATCGTGAAGTATGACTTTGCAAGGCCCGCTCCCGAGGCGACCACGCTGGAACCTGTTCGCATCGGCGAGGTGGCTGCGACTAAACTCACGCAGCCGGCGGTTCTGGCCGGCAACTGAGAACTCCCCTGACCGACCGCACGCCCATAGCGCGATTCCTGCTGGCGGTTGCCTTCATTCTCGGCGCCTTCAGCCTGAGGACGCATTTCACGAGCATTTCGGTGCTCCTGCCAGAGATCAACCGCGACACGGGCCTCTCCAGTACCGCCGCCGCCTATCTCACGACGCTGCCGGTCCTCTGCCTCGGCCTTTTCGCACCTCTTGCGGCACGATCCTCCGACCGTTTTGGCATGGACCGGACCCTGCTTGCCAGCCTGGTGCTGTTGACCATTGCCCTTGCCGCGCGAGGCACCGGCGAGGCGGCCATCCTCTTTGCCGCATCGATTCTCGCCGGCGCCTGCATCGCCATCGGCAATGTCCTGCTGCCGGCGCTGGTAAAGCGCGACTTCTCCGACCACGTCGCCCTCATGACCAGCCTCTATACCATGGCGATCACCGGCGGGGCCGCGGTGGCCGCCGGTGTCACCGTCCCCCTCGCGGCCGGTCTCGGCGGGAATTGGCATCTGGCTCTGGCGCTGTGGTTCATCCCTGCCCTTCTCGCCGTCATCGTCGCTTCGCCCCTGGCGCGCGGCCGCGATCGCGTCACCACACGCCGGCCCGCTCTCGGTCACTTGTGGAAGAGCGCCCTGGCCTGGCAGGTCACCACCTTCATGGGCCTCCAATCGGGTTTGGCATTCGCGGTCCTCGGCTGGCTTTCCCCCATTCTGCGCGAACGGGGGCTGGACGGCGTCCGCTCGGGCTATGTCCTGAGCGCTCTTGTCGTCGCCCAGGTCGTAAGCTGCCTTCTCGTCCCGCAAATTGCGGTGCGCGGCCGCGACCAGAGAGCCCTCAATGTTGCCCTCGCCGTCACCGCGGTCATCGCCCTTCTGGGCCTGCTCTTCGCCCCCCTGGCGTGGATCTGGCCCCTTGCCATCATTCAGGGTCTCGCCCAGGGGGGCCTTCTCTCGGTTTCCCTGACCATGATCGTGCTGCGCTCGCGCACGCCGCAAGTTGCCGCCCATCTCTCCGGCATGGCTCAGTTCGTGGGCTACATGATCGCGGCACTCGCGCCTTGGCTGATCGGCCTGCTGCATGACTGGACCGGCAACTTTGAAGCCTCAGGCGCGCTGTTCGTGGCCATTTGTACCGGACTGGTGATCAGCGGACTGGGCGCGGGCCGAAGACTTCAGCTCGGAGATGCCGCAAGACCTGCGAGTGCGTTGAACTAAGCCGGCAAGCGTGCTGGAGGAACTCAGGCTCCTCCAATCAGACCCAGATCAGGCTCGATCATGTCCGATGATTGCCTTCACCTCGTGAAACTCCTCGAAGCCGAAGACACCGGCCTCGCGACCATTGCCGGATCGCTTGTAGCCCCCGAAGGGCGCAGTGACGTCCTGGGGCGCCGTCAGGATGGAGTTGAGGTAGATCCGTCCCGCCCGCAGCCTGTGCGCCACCGCCCGCTCCTCTTCTACGCTGCCGCCCCAGACATAGCCCGACAGCCCGTAGATGGTGTCGTTGGCGATCTCGACAGCCTCGTCGACATCGCTGTAGCTGGTCATCACCAGGACCGGTCCGAAAATCTCCTCGCGGGCAATGGTCATCTCCGGCGTGACATCGGCAAAGATCGTCGGGCGGACATAATAGCCACTGTCCAGTCCCTCCGGCCGGTCGGGTCCGCCGGTGACGAGGGTTGCGCCCTCCTGAATTCCGATTCGGATGTAGTTCTGCACCCGGATGAACTGGTTTTCGCTGACGACCGGCCCGATCCGGGACTCGTCCGAACGGGGGTCGCCCACGGTGACGCTCTCGGCGGCCCGTTTGGCGATCGCGACGGCTTCGTCACGCTTGTCCTTGTGGACGAGCATGCGGGTGGGCGCCTGACACGATTGCCCTGAATTCATGAAGGCGCGGATCACGCCGGCCGGCACAGCTTGCGCCAGGTCGGCTCCGGGAAGCAGGATATTCGCCCCCTTGCCCCCCAGTTCCTGACAGACCCGCTTCACGGTGTTCGCCGCCGATTGCGCGACTTTGATGCCCGCAACAGTCGATCCGGTGAAGGACACCATGTCGATGCCCGGATGTGCGGAAATGGCCTCGCCGACGCCGGGTCCATCGCCATTGATCAGGTTGAAGACGCCTTTCGGAAGGCCGGCATCCCGCAGCACCTCAGCGAACAGGACAGCGCTCAGCGGCGCCATTTCGCTGGGTTTGCACACGCTGGTGCAGCCGGCGGCGATGGCCGGCGCCAATTTGGCCGCGATCTGGTTGATCGGCCAGTTCCAGGGGGTGATGAAGCCGCACACGCCGATGGGTTCGCGCACGATCTTCGTGGTCCCCATCATGGACTCGAACTTGAAGTCCGACAGCACCTTAATCTGTTCGCGGAAGTGGTTCATCGAGGTCTCGACCTGGACCACTTTGGCGAACCAGAGCGGTGAGCCCATCTCGATCATGATGGCATGCGCCAGTTCGTCGTAGCGCCGGCCCATTTCGTCCACGATGCGCTGCAGCAGAGCGAGCCTGTCCTCGCGACTGGCCGCCGAAAAGGCCGGAAACGCGCGCCGTGCTGCGGCGACAGCCTTGTCCACATCGGCAGCGCTCCCGAGGCTGATCTGCTCGGCGACCTGTTCGTTGGCCGGGTTCACGACATCGAAGAGTCGGGGCTCGACGGGGGCCACCCACTCGCCGTCAATGAAGAACTTGGTGAAATCGGTCATCGGTACCCCAACTTGGCTGCCTGAGCTCGGACTGTCATTTTGTCTGACAATATAGGAATATCAAGT